>CANRIU010000014.1 GCA_947630755.1 uncultured Oscillospiraceae bacterium
GATAGATGAGGTCCACGATGAGCTTCATCTCGTGGATGCACTCAAAGTAGGCGTTCCGGGGGTCGTAGCCGGCCTCGACCAGCGTCTCAAAGCCCGCCTGCATGAGGGCGCAGACGCCGCCGCAGAGGACCGCCTGCTCGCCGAAGAGGTCGGTCTCGGTTTCAGTCCGGAAGGTGGTCTCCAGCACGCCGGCCCTGGCGCCGCCGATGCCCAGGGCGTAGGCAAGGCCGATGTCCCATGCGTCTCCGGTGGCGTCCTGCTCCACGGCGATGAGGCAGGGAACGCCCTTGCCCGCCTGATACTCGCTGCGGACGGTGTGGCCGGGGCCCTTGGGGGCTATCATGATGACGTTGACGTTCTTCGGGGGCTTGATGCAGCCGAAGTGGATATTGAAGCCGTGGGCGAAGGCCAGGGTCTTGCCCTCGGTGAGGCCCGGCTCGATGCTCTCCTTGTATAGCTTGGCCTGCTTTTCATCATTGATGAGTATCATGATGATGTCCGCGGCCTTTGCGGCCTCGGCGGAGGTCATGACTGTGAGGCCCTGAGCCTCGGCCCTGGCCCAGCTCTTGGAGCCCTCATAGAGGCCGACTATGACGTTTACGCCGGAGTCCTTCAGGTTCAGCGCGTGGGCGTGGCCCTGGGAGCCGTAGCCGATGATGGCGACGGTCTTGCCGTCGAGACGGTGGAGGTCGCAGTCCTGCTCGTAGAATATTCTTGCCATAATAATATCTCCTTTTAAGTAAATTTGATATGTTTGCGGCAAATGCCGTAGAAAGCCTTAGTGAGCCTGTCAAAAGCCAAAATTTAAGGGCCTTTTCGCCAGTCGGTTTCAGTTTACGTCATCCGACTCCATGATGGAGCCGCCGCCCTTCTGGAGGGCGACTATGCCCGTCCGGCATAGCTCGATTATGCCTAATGGCTTTATCATCTCGATAAGGGCGTCTATCTTGTCCGGGGTTCCGGTGACCTCGATGCACAGCGCCTCCACGGAGTAGTTGATGATCTTGGCCTTGAAGATGTCGAGGGCGGAGAGGACCCGCTGGTGGTTGTCCGGGTTATTTTTTATCTTCACCAGCACAAGCTCCCGCTCGATGGCGTCCACCTCCTCCAGAAGCTCCACCTTCTTGACGTTAAAGAGCTTTCGTATCTGGTTGAGCATCTGGGCACGGGCGTAGCCGTCGCCGGACATGGTGATGGTTATTCGGCTGTACTCCGGGGACTCCGTGACGCCCACGGTGAGGGAGTCGATATTGAAGCCCCGGCGGGTGAACATGCTTGTGACCCGGGTGAGGACGCCGAATTTGTTCTCAACGTACACGGCAATGACGAATTTGTCGTTTTTCTTCTCTCCCACGGCTCACACCCCCTTCTTTACCGTGATTATGTCGTCGATGGCCCCTCCGGGAGGGAGCATGGGCAGGACGAATTCGTCCTTGTCTATGCGGCAGTCGATGAGCGTCACGCCGTCGGAGCTCTGGGCCTTCTCAAGGGCGGCCTCAAACTCCCCGGGGGTTTTGGCGACGTACCCCACGGCCCCGAAGGCCTCCGCCAGCTTTACATAGTCGGTCCTTCTTGTGTCCAGGTTCGTGTCCGCGTAGTGGTGGTTGAAAAAGAGCGTCTGCCACTGGCGGACCATGCCGAGGACGCCGTTGTTCATAAGGACTATCGTCAGGGGGACGTGGTATGTCACCGCGGTGCAAAGCTCGTTTAAATTCATGCCGAAGCTCCCGTCGCCGGTGATGAGGATGGTGTGCTCCCCTGTCCCCACCGCGGCGCCTATGGCGGCGCCCATGCCGAAGCCCATGGTCCCCAGACCTCCTGAGGAGATCATCTTCCGGGGCTTCTGGAATCTCACATACTGGGCCGCCCACATCTGGTGCTGCCCCACGTCGGTGGCTACGGGGGTGTCGGCGCTCTTGCGCCTGTTTACGGCGTCCATGACCTTCAGGGGCGTGAGCACTCCCGGCTCATCCACCAGAAAGCTCAGCTCCTTCTCCCGAAGGTCCTCCACATGGTCCATCCAGTCCATGTGGTTTGCCTCATGGACGCGGTCGATCATCTCCCTGAGGGCCACGCATATGTCGCCGCAGACGCCCACGTCGGCGGTGATGTTCTTGCTTATCTCGGCAAAGTCGATGTCGATGTGGATTATTCTGGCGTCCCTGGCAAACTTCGCCTTGTTGCCCGTGGCCCGGTCGGAGAAGCGGGTGCCTATGGCGATAATGAGGTCCGCGTCATTGGAGGCCATGGAGGAGGCATAGTGGCCGTGCATCCCCTGCATACCAAGAAACCGGGGGTGGTCCGTGGGGACGGCGGAGATGCCCATCAGCGAGCAGCCGATAACGGCGTCTATCTTGTCTGCAAGCTCCGTCACAAGGTCCCATGCCCGGGAGCCTATGACGCCGCCGCCGATGTGGATGAAGGGGCGGGACCTGGAGTCGATGAGGGCCGCGGCCCGCTCTATTTTCTCCATGTCCGGCATACGGTTGGGGAAGGGCTCCACGGGGGCGCAGGGCTCATATTCGGCTGTCGCCGTCTGGATGTCCTTGGGTATGTCGATGAGCACGGGGCCGGGGCGGCCGGACTTTGCTATGCGGAATGCCTCCCGTATTTTATCGGCGAGCTTATTTACGTCGTGGATGAAGTAGTTGTGCTTTGTGATGGGCAGGGTTATGCCGGTGATGTCTATCTCCTGAAAGCTGTCCCGCCCAATGAGGTCCTGGGGCACGTTGCCGGTGATGGCGACCATGGGGACGCTGTCCAGCATGGCGGTGGCGATGCCGGTCACAAGATTCGTGGCGCCGGGGCCGGAGGTGGCGATGACGACGCCGACCTTCCCGGTTGCCCGGGAGTAGCCGTCGGCGGCGTGGGCCGCGCCCTGCTCGTGTGCGGTGAGGATGTGGTTTATCCTGTCCCCCGCCTCGTATATGGCGTCGTAGAGGTTCAATACCTGCCCGCCGGGGTAGCCGAACACGTCGGTGACGCCCTGCTCGATAAGAGTCTCTACAACTATCTGAGCTCCTGTCAATTTCATACGCTTCTCCATTCTACGGTAATACGCTTCATTTCTTCTCCAGAAGTCTGTTCACGGCGGAGACAAGGGCCTTTATGGAGCTCACGATTATGTCGCGGCTTATTCCCGCGCCCCAGACGAGCTCCCCGTCGCGGCTCCTGATCCCCACATATGAGGCGGCCTTGCTGGTAGAGCCCTCCTCAAGGGCGTGCTGGGTGTAAACCTCCAGCGTGTAGGGCTGGTTCACCACGAGCTTCACCGCGTTGGATACGGCGTCAAGGCGCCCGTTTCCGAAAGCCGTGACCTTCTGCTTCACGCCGCGGTACAGCACCGTGACCGTGGCGGTTATGCCGTCGGGCTCCTGGATGTAGTGGGCCTCCGGGACGTTCATCACGGACTTTACGTTCACATAGCCGTCCATGAATATCTCGAAAAGCTCCCGGGGGGCCAGCTCCCTGTGCTCCCTGTCGGAGATGCTCTTGATATGATAGCCGAAGGACTCCCGCATTTTCGCGGGGAGATTGAGGTTATATTTCGTCTCAAGGATATATCCGATCCCGCCCTTGCCGGACTGGGAGTTTATGCGGATAACGTCCGCCTCGTAGACTCTCCCCAGGTCCTTGGGGTCGATGGGCAGATACGGGACGGTCCAGGGGTCGCCCATGTGGCCCTCCCGCCAGTGCATTCCCTTTGCAATGGCGTCCTGGTGGGAGCCGGAGAAGGCAGCGAAAACCAGCGCCCCGGAGTAGGGCTGGCGCTCATAGACGTGCATCCTCGTGACCTTCTCATAGGTCTTTGTTATCTCCGGAAGGTTGGAGAAGTCGAGCTCCGGGTCCACGCCCTGAGAGAACATATTGAGGGCGAGGGTGATGATGTCCACATTGCCTGTGCGCTCGCCGTTTCCGAAGAGCGTCCCCTCGATCCTCTCCGCCCCGGCGAGAAGCCCCATCTCGGAGTCCGCCACGGCGCAGCCCCGGTCGTTGTGCGGGTGCAGGGAGAGGACTATCCCGTCGCGATAATTGAGCCTGTCGCTCATGTACTCCACCTGGTCGGCGTAGATGTGCGGCATGGAGTGGGAGACTGTGACGGGGAGGTTTATTATCACCTTGTCCTCCGGCGTGGGCTTCCAGACCTCGTTCACGGCGTTGCAAATCTCCAAGGCGAAGTCCGGCTCCGTCCCGGTGAAGCTCTCCGGGGAGTACTCAAAGCGGAAGCGCCCCGGTGTCGCGTCCCTGTACTGGGCGCAGAGCTTCGCGCCGGACACGGCGATGTCGATGATCTCGCTTTTGTCCTTGTGGAAGACCTGCTGGCGCTGGGCGACGGAGGTGGAGTTATAGAGGTGCACTATGGCGTTCCTGCAGCCGGAGACGGCCTCGAAGGTCTTTTTGATGATGTGCTCTCTTGACTGGGTGAGGACCTGTATGGTGACGTCGTCGGGGATGAGGTCGCGCTCAATAAGGGTGCGGCAGAACTCATACTCCGTCTCCGAGGCGGCGGGGAAGCCCACCTCTATCTCCTTGAAGCCTGTCTTTACAAGGAGGTCGAAAAACTCCAGCTTCTCCTCCAGACTCATGGGTATGACCAGTGACTGGTTGCCGTCCCTCAGGTCCACGCTGCACCAGATGGGCGCCTTGTCAATGTGGTCGCGCTCAAGCCACCTGTGTGACACGCCCTCGGGGGCAAAATACTGTCTTGTGTACTTCTCAAAGCCTTTCATAAATTTCCCTTTCCGAGTGATTTTGGGTACAAAAAAAGCCTCAATACCCAAAAACTCTGATATTTTTGGATAAAGAGACGAAGCAAATTTCTCCGCGGTACCACTCTTCTTGGCTGACGCCCACTCTGTCCGCGTCCATCAACGCGGCTTCCCTGTAACGGGAGAACCCGGTGCGGCTTACTTGCCCGGCGCAAGCCCGGTGTTCGGCCGACGGCTCAGGGAGGAGTAACGGCGATCGTCCGCTGCCCCCTCACACCTGCCGGGGGCTCTCTGATACCCGGAGCGAACACCCTTGTTCCCTTCACAGCCTTTTTCTTATTGAAGTTATAATACAACTTTGACGAATTGATGTCAAGGGCGAACAGGTTGATTTTACGTTTTAAATAATTCTTCACCGGGTTTTGCCCGCAAATCCGGCAGATTAGCAAAGCTTTTGGGAATATCTTTTATTATATCAAAGAGCGGCGCCCCGGCCGGGAGGCGCGGCAGCGCCGCATTTTGACCCTTTGGCGTTATTTCGGCGGGCTTACCTCTCAAGGGCTCCCCGCACGGCCTTCAGAAATTCGCTCGTGGTGACCTTTTTTACATCCCCGTCCCGGCAGAGCGCCGCCAGATCCCCGGTCATGACGCCGGACTCGATGGTGTCGAGGACCGCCCTCTCCAGCCTGTCCGCGAAGTTCGAAAGCTCCCCGTTCCCGTCAAGCTCCCCGCGCTTGCGAAGCGCCCCGGACCAGGCGAAGATGGTGGCCACGGGGTTGGTGGAGGTCTCCTCTCCCCTGAGATAGCGGTAATAGTGGCGGGTGACGGTGCCGTGGGCGGCCTCGTACTCAAAGTTCCCATCGGGGCTCACGAGCACCGAGGTCATCATGGCAAGGGACCCGAAGGCGGTGGACACCATGTCGCTCATCACGTCGCCGTCGTAGTTCTTGCAGGCCCAGATAAAGCCGCCCCTGGAGCGTATGACACGGGCCACGGCGTCGTCGATGAGGGTGTAGAAGTACTCTATCCCCGCGGCGGCGAATTTCTCCGCGTACTCCTCATCGAATATGCGCTGGAAGATGAATTTGAATGTCTGGTCGTACTGCTTGGAGATGGTGTCCTTTGTGGAAAACCACAGGTCCTGCTTTACGGAGAGGGCGTACTCAAAGCAGCTGCGGGCGAAAGCCTCGATGGAGCTGTCCTTGTTGAACATGGACTGCAATACCCCGGCGCACTCGTAGTCGTATACGGTCTTTCGGAAGCTCTCCCCGTTCTCCCCGGTGAAAACAAGCTCCGCCCTGCCCGGTCCGGGGACCCGGTACTCCGTGGCCCTGTACACGTCGCCGTAGGCGTGGCGGGCGATGGTGATGGGCGCCTGCCAGGTGCTGACCACCGGCTTTATGCGGCTGGTCATGATAGGGGCCCTGAAAACCGTGCCGTCAAGGGCGGCGCGGATGGTGGCGTTGGGGGACTTCCACATCTCATGGAGCTTATACTCCTCCACCCGCTGGGCGTTGGCGGTAATGGTGGCGCACTTGACAGCCACATGCAGGCGCTTTGCCGCCTCGGCGGCGTCCACCGTCACCTTGTCCGCCGTGGCGTCCCGATTGGGCAGCCCCAGGTCATAGTATTCGGTGTTCAGCTCCACAAAGGGGCAGAGGAGCTCATCCTTTATCTCCTGCCAGATGACGCGGGTCATCTCGTCCCCGTCCATCTCCACAATGGGGTTCATTTTTATTTTTGACATATTTTTAACCCTTCTTCCTGTTGGCGGCATACCAGTTCATTAAACAGCCCGTCAGAATTATCTCCCGCTCCTTTTGCGTAAGCTCCGGAAGCTTCAGAGTTATCTCATCCACTCTCCCGCCGGAGAGGACCCGGGCGCGGACCTGGCGGGCGCCGGAGGCCACGGCGTCACGGATGCCCGGGACATATATGAGGTCCCCGACCTCATAGGGGAAGCTCCCCTCCTCCCCGAGGTTAAAGGGCAGGATCCCCCAGTTTATGCAGTTGGAGCGGTAGCGCTTTGTGGCGTACTCAAGGCATATGTTTGCTCCTCCCCCAAGCACCCGCTGGCAGGATGCCGCCTGCTCCCTGGCGGAGCCGTCGCCGGGGCGGTTCGCGAATATGGCGGAGGCGAAGGAGGTGTGCTCAATGTCCTCAACACCGAGAGCCCTGTACGCCTTCAAAAGCTCCCCGTCCGGCGCGCCCTCGCCCCGCTGGGCGATGGCCCTGGCGCGGGCCACATAGCCCGGGTCGCGCCGGGAGAGGGCGAAGGATGCAAGCTTGACGGGGTTTGAGCGGTAGCTGGAGGTGTCCCCGGAGGGGATGAGCTCGTCGGTGGTGGTCACGCTGTCCCTGAGGACGGACGCCAGCTCCAGAACGATATTTTCCGTAAGAGCGGGGATTTTGGGCCACTCGGTTATATTGGGGCCGAGCTTAAGCTCCGTCTCCGGGTGCGGGTCGCCGAAGCCGTTGTATACGCGCCTCTCATAGGGCTCCCGGTCGTACCGGCGCTCTGCCGCCGCCGGGGGGGTGTAGTCTATCTCGTCCGCCCCGGTGAGGATGCCGCCCCGGGATGCCGTGGCGGCGATGGACCGGGCGTCCATCAGTGCAACGCAGGAGATCTGCCCCTCCGCGGGCTTTGAGCCCTCCCGGTTGGGGAAGTTTCTCGTGCAGTGGCGGATGCTGAAGCCGCCGCTGACGGGCACGTCCCCCGCCCCGAAGCAGGGCCCGCAGAAGCAGGGCTTCATCACCGCGCCGAGGGCGGTGAGACGCCGGGTGACGCCGTTCTCCATAAGCTCCATGGCCACGGGCAGGCTCGGCGGGTAGACGGAGAGGCCGAAGGAGCCGGAGCCGATGCTGCCCGTCTCCATTATCGCCGCGGCCTCGGCGATGTTGTCGTACATTCCCCCGGAGCACCCGGCGATAACGCCCTGGTCCACCCGGAAGTCACCGTTTTCCACCTTCCCCAGAAGGTCCAGCTTCACCTTCCCGCCGAATTTCTCCTCGGCAAGGAGCTCGGTTTTCCGCAGGATGTCGGTGAGGTTTTCCTTAAACTCGCGTATGGTGTACGCCTCGCTGGGGTGGAAGGGCATTGCTATCATCGGCTCCACCGTGGAGAGGTCAATGTCTATCCTGCCGTCGTAGTACGCGCCCTCCGCAGGCTCCAGACGCTTGAAGTCCCCGGGTCTTTTGTGGACGGCGTAAAATTCCTCGGTGAGGGAGTCCGTCTGCCAGATGGAGCTGAGGCACGCGGTCTCCGTGGTCATGACGTCGATGCCGATGCGGTAGTCCATGGGAAGCCCCGCGACCCCGGGTCCGGCGAACTCCAGCACCGAATTTTTCACGAAGCCGTTTTTGTATACCGCTCCGCACAGTGCCACAGCCACGTCCTGTGGTCCCACCCCCCGGCGGGGCCTTCCGGTGAGCCACACGAGCACCGTTCTGGGGCTGGCGATGTCGTAGGTCGCGCCCAGGAGCTGCTTTACTATCTCCGGGCCGCCCTCGCCCACGCCCATCGTCCCCAGAGCGCCGTAGCGGGTGTGGGAGTCGGAGCCCAAGATCATCCGCCCGCAGCCGGCAAGCTCCTCCCTGGCGTACTGGTGTATCACGGCGAAGGAGGCGGGCACGAATATCCCGCCGTATTTTTTCGCGGCGGAGAGGCCGAAGGCGTGGTCGTCGGCGTTTATCGTGCCGCCCACGGCGCAAAGGCTGTTGTGGCAGTTTGTCATCACATAGGGCACCGGGAAGCGCTCCAGCCCCGAGCCCCTGGCGGTCTGGATTATCCCGACGTAGGTTATGTCGTGGGAGATGAGGCTGTCAAATTTAAGGCGCAGGAGCCTGTCGTCGTCCCCGGTGTTGTGGGCGGCAAGTATTGCGCCGGACATGGTGCGCCTGCGTCCCTCGGCCTCGGAGGGGGCTTCGGCGCCCAGATAGAAGGGCTTATTTGAAAGTGTAATCATCATGTCACCTCTCGCTTGACTTTATTGGCATAAAGTATAGCATTTTTCCCGGGAAGAATCAAGTGACCGCCGGATTTATCCCGGCGCTTTAATACGAATTTGTTTCTTTGCATAAATATAAGAGGGAATGCGCGGCCAACTTTTGGTCAAATATGAATTTATTGTTATAAAACTTGCATTTTTGGCCCCAAGGTTTTATAATAAGTGTAACAGAATACAGACATTTTCCATTTTTCGGACTTCACGAAATGAAAGAAGGCAAAATCTTGAATTCAAATCCTGTCACATCCAGCGAATACGCCAAGCTGAACACCGAGGGACTGAAGGCGGAATATTCGATCCCCGCGTCAAAATATGACGAAAGCATAAAGCGCGGCCTACGCAACGCCGACGGCTCCGGCGTGATGGTGGGCGTGTCGAAGATAGGCTCCGTCATGGGCTACATCATCGAGGACGGCCAGCGCATACCCGAGCCCGGCAAGCTTTACTACCGGGGCTACGACGTGGAGGAGATCGTCGCCGCCCACCGCCGGGCGGACACCTTCGGGTATGAGGAGGTGGCGTACCTTCTTTTGTGCGGGAGGCTCCCCACCAGCGCCCAGCAGGAGCGGTTTTTGGAGATACTCTCCGCGGCAAAGACGCTGCCCGATGGGTATTTTGAAAACGAGCTCATGAAGCGCCCCAGCAATAATATCATGAACGGCCTTGCCCGGGCGGTGCTGTCGCTGTACGCCTACGACGAAAACCCGGACGACACCTCCGTGATGAACGTGCTCCGGCAGTCTATCGAGCTCATCGCGAGGCTGCCGACCATCGTGGCCCAGACCTACGCCATGAAGCGCCATTACCACGACGGGGCGTCGCTTTATATCCACAACCCCAAGACCGACCTCACCCTGGCAGAGAATTTCCTGCGCCTTGCCCGGAGGGACAAGAGCTACACCGACAAGGAGGCGAAGCTCCTTGACGCGCTTTTGATGCTCCACGCGGAGCACTCTGGAGGAAACAACTCCACCTTCGTGTGCAGGACGGTGACCTCCACCGAGGCCGACACCTACGGCGCCATCGCCTCCGCCATAAGCTCCCTGAAGGGCCCCCTCCACGGCGGCGCGAACGCCGCCGTGATGGGGATGATAAGCGACATTCTTGAGCACGTCCGTGACCCGAGAGACGACGACGAGGTGGGGGCGTATCTGGACAGGATCCTGGACGGCGAGGCAAACGACGGCTCCGGGAAGCTTTACGGACTGGGCCACGCGGTGTACACGGTCTCCGACCCCCGGGCGGTTATTTTGAAGGACCTCATCAGCGAGATGGCAATGGACCGGGGCTGGTCCGACGAGTACCAGGTGGCGGAGCGCGTGGAGAGGCTGGGGATCCCGAAGCTCATGGCGAAGAAGAATCTCTCCCTGCCCGTCCCGGCGAATGTGGACCTCTATTCCGGCATCGTCTACAAGATGTTGGGCATACCCGAGGACCTGTACACGCCCCTCTTCGCCGTGAGCCGCATTTCCGGCTGGTGCGCCCACAGGCTGGAGGAGCTGATAACCTCCGGGCGGATAATCCGCCCCGCCTACCGCTCCGCCGTGAAGCGCCGCAGCTATGTCCCCATCGAGGAGCGCTGAGGACACCATCAAGCTGAAAAGTCCGGGATTTCCCCGGACTTTTCAGACTGTCGAAAAAGCCCTTCGCGCTTTTTCGACAGGGGGGATGCGTGCGGGGGAATGGCACAAAATTGTAATATTGTGCCATCCCCCCTGCTGTCCTGCTGCGCGACCAGTCTGCGGACTGGACTCTTGCAGGCCACAAGGGATTTTTTCCAAGGCACATGTCCTTGGAAAAAATATTGGATTTGAGTTTTATGACAAGTTGAAAAGTCCGGGATTTCCCGGACTTTTTCGGTTTTTCTCATGTTTTTCTCCTCTCCGGCGGCAATGCCGGGGATCGCGGACAGGTGAGCTATTGCATTTTACCGATTTTTGGGGTAAAATCGGTGTATCGGAGGTGGACGGCGATATGGTAATCGATTTTCACACCCACACCTTCCCCGACGCCATTGCCGCAAGGGCAGTCTCGGGGATGGCGTCCGGGGCGGACATAAAAAATTATTCCGACGGGACTGCCGCCGGTTTGAAGGCCGTAATGGACCGTGCCGGGGTCACATGCGCGGTACTGGCGCCCGTGGCGACAAAGCCGGGCCAGACCGGGGGCATAAACCGTCTGGCGGCGGAGACGGACCGGAAGTTTTCCGGGAGGGGGCTCGTCTCCCTCGGCGGGATACACCCGGACAACGACGACTACGCCGAGATCCTCGGCGCCCTCCGCCGGGAGGGCGTGCCCGGGATAAAGCTCCACCCGCTGTTTCAGGGGGTCCCGGCGGACGACATAAGATTTAAGCGCATAGTCGAGCGGGCGGCGGAGCTTGACATGACAGTGCTCATCCACGCCGGGGACGACCCGAATTTCCCGGGGCTGGACCTGGCGTCTCCGGCGCGGCTGGGGCGGCTTTTGCGGGACGTGCCCTGGAGAAAGACCATTCTTGCCCACATGGGCGGCTTTGCCAGGTGGGATGAGGCCCGGGAGCTCTGGGGCGGGGACTTCTACCTTGACACCGCCGTGGCCCTCGGCCCCTGGCGGCGAAGCGGCGGCTCGCCCTCGGAGGGGCGGCCCATGACGGGGCCGGAGCTTGCCGCGGCGGTCCGCGCCCACGGGGCGGACAGGGTGCTCTTCGGCTCCGACAGCCCCTGGTCGGACGAGGCCGAGGCGCTGAGCGCGCTGCGCGGCAGCGGCCTTACTGAGGAGGAGCTTCGGAAAATACTGTGGGACAACGGGGCGGCGCTTCTTGGACTGGAGGAGACATGAGAAGGATATACATAGTGAGGCACGGCGAGCCGGATTTTCCCGGCGGCGTGTGGCAGTGCATAGGCTCCGGCACGGACCTTGATCTGAGCGCCCGGGGGCGGCGTCAGGCGGCGGAGGTGAGGCCGTTTTTTGAAGGCCACCCCGTGACGGCTGTGTGGTCCAGCCCCATGCTCCGGGCGAGGGAGACGGCGCGGCTCATGACCGGGGGCGGGGCGGAGATACACATCCACCCGGACCTCCGGGAGGCGTACATCGGGCGCTGGGAGGGGCTGACTCCGGAGGAGATAACGGCCCGCTACCCCGGGGAGTGGGAGGCCCGGCAGGAGGACATGTCCATACCCCCCGGCGGCGGTGAGGGCTACGACGACGCCGGGGCGCGGTTCGAGGCGGCGCTGAGGCAGATACTCGCCCAGACCCGGGGCGACATCGCCATAGCCTCCCACCTTGCGGTGACCTGCGGGTTCCTCTGCGGGATCACCGGGACGCCCATAGGGCGGTGGAAGGACTTCGCTCACGACTACGCCGCGGTAAACGAGGTGGATTTTGACGGCGGGAGATTTTTCCTGCCGGAACATAATAAGGAGGAATAAAAAATGCCGTATATTGAAGCAAAGGTGACTGTCCCCGTCACGGAGAAGAAGCTCGAGGCCCTGAAGGCGCGCTTCGGAAGGGCGGTGAGCCTCATACACAAGCCGGAGAGCTACCTCATGGTCGGCATCGAGGGCGGCAGGGACCTCTGGTTTGCCGGGGAGAAGCTGGAGAAGGGGGCCTATGTCTCCGTCAGCGCCTTCGGCGACCCTGCGAGAGCCGACTGCGCCAAGATGGCCGTGGAGCTCACGAAGATCCTCCGGGAGGAGCTGGAGATCCCCGGTGAGAATGTGTACATCACCTTCCACCCGGTGAAAAACTGGGCCTGGCAGGGAGAGCTGTTTTAACGTCAAAGCGGGCAGGGATCGCGATCCCTGCCCGCTTTTCATGCTGTCAAAAAGGCTCTTTGTTTTTACAAGGGGAGGCGCGGAGAAATGGTGCAAAAATATCTTCATTTTCGCCCCTGCGTTACGTCTCTTTCTCATCCTCAGTATCATCCAATTTCCTTCGCCTCTTTTTATATATCAGGCGAAAAGCCTCCAGAAGCGCAAAACACAGCACATAAACTCCCACACACATTGCGACGATTTGAATGGTAGCGTGAAACTCAACAGGCTTCTTCAGAATAACAAAAGCTCTGACGGCATTGATGATTCCGAGGATAAACGAAGGTATGGCGCCTGCAATGGCGTTCGCTTTAAGTGTCGGGGCATATTTTCGCGTCCACAGTCCGTTTTTCAGGCTGGAAAAGGCAATATAAACGCTCGCCGCCAGTAAAGCGGCAAACTCACCCGCCAGCTCCTTTGGCGTTGTTCCCAGCAAAGCCTGTAAAAGTATAACGGCAAGCAGCACCCAGAACACCAGCCAAAAACCAAACTCCTCAATTTTCAGCATTTTATTGTCCTGCATCTCATCGAGCATGTTCTTTGATTTTTTGTATTTCATTAACTCTCCTCCTCGCCAAATAATTCATCAAGCGATTTTCCCAGCACCCTGCAAATAGCGCGGCACAATTTGATTGTGGGATTATAATCTCCCTGTTCTATGGCGTTCATTGTCTGCCGGGAAATGCCGACAGCCTCCGCAAGCGCCTTTTGCGTCATGTCCAAAGCGCCTCTCGCCGCTTTGATTCTTACATTTCTGCCCACTGTAACCACCCCCTCTATAAAGTAGCATATATATTAATAAATGTCAAGTATATACGACAAATTGAGGAATAATTTTTTAAAGCCCATTACAGACTGCGCGGGCAGGGATCACGATCCCTGCCCGCTTTTTTGCTGCGTCTGCGGCTATTCAAAGTCGAAAGAACGCGTATTTGAGCCCGGCCATGTTCCCCTCAAAAAGAAAGCTTCTCTCCGCGACGCGCACGTCCATGAGGTGTAAAAGCTCAAGCCTTTTGAGCCGGAAGAGAAATGCGTCCGAGTCCATGCGGATAACCGCATGGCTTTGGGGGCTCACGCCGATGTCCAGGGCTCTAAGCGCCTCAAGCCCCCCAAGGGGCGAGTAGTCCGTGACCCTTGTGGTGCTGTCAAGGCACAGCGCCTCAAGGCTCCCAAGCTCCCCAAGGGGCGCAAGGTCCGTTATCGAGGTCCCGAGGCCGATCCACAGCCGCTTGAGCATTTTAAGGCTCCGCATTGCCGAGAGGTCCCCGGCGGCGAGCTGCTTAAATCTCATCGTTAGAGCAAAGGTTCTCGATAAATACCGGGGTCTCAAGCCCGGGGTAGTCGTTTTTCACAAAATATCTGCCGTCGCACCGCTCCATCTGACCGCCCCCCGAAACTGAAATGCCGTCCCAGTATAAAATATATCCGATATTATACCACCGTCACCGCCCCGCCGCAACCTTTTCCGCTCTCAGGTCCCGGCTGTGAAGACGTATGCGCTGTCATTCACCGTGACGGTCACGGACGCCACGTTCTCCACGTCCACAAGGCGGTTGAAGATGTAGTACTCCCTGCCGGAATTGCCGTCAAGGTACATATCCACCGTGTTCTGCCGGTCGCCGCCCAGGCCCCAGCTCACCACGGTATAGCTCGTGCCGTCCAAGTACCGGATGGTCGTCTCACAGGTATCCCGCTCGCCGTCCACATGCCAAAACTCCGTGTTTCCAGGCTCCGGCGGGTTAAGGACCAGGCTCATGGGGCTTAAGCTCGCGGAGAGCTCTCCGCAGGAGAGCCCCAGCGCGGGGACAATGCTCTCGGCCCTGACCGCCACCGTCTCCTCCGGGCGGACCTTGCGGAGGCTCTCGCCCTCCCCCGTCACTGTCACAAGTCCGGCGTAGAATGTGCCGGAATTCCGGAGGTCCGTGAAGTAGTACACCCCGCGAAGGGTCTTCTCCGTGAGCCCATCCAGGTCCAAAAGGTCCACCCCGGAGGGGGGCAGGCCGTTTTCGTCCCGGAGGCTCAATACAAACTCCTCCGCCGAGTACCGCCCCGCCGGGAGCACGTCCCTCTGGACGGCGATCTCCGGAAGACCCCCCTCGTTCTCCACGGTGTAGACGAAGGCCCCCACGCCGTTTTCGTCCATGAGGAGCTGCCCCACCGTGAGGGTGTAGTCTCCCGCGGCGGCGGTGCCGTCGATTTTCGTCACATAGTCCCCGAGAAGCCTCTCCGCCGCGTCGTGGTCCACATCCTCGAAGTTCTCCCCCGGCAGTATGTCGGAGCCCTGGCGGTACTCCACATGGCTGCTGCCCCGGTCCGCCTGTCCCCTGCCGCCAAATAGGGCGTCGAAAAAGCCCCCGGTCCCCGCCGCCAGCGCCGTGCAGGTGAGCACCGCCCCGGCCAGCGCCGCGGCGCAAACCGTCCTCACCGTCCCGCGCCCGCGCCGCCGGGCCGCGCCCTCATTCAAGGCGGCAGAGAGGATCATCTCCCTTCGCTTGTCGGATAATCTCACATTTTCAAAAGCCCTGTAAGCCTGTCCATAGCTCTCCTCCTCAAGATATTTTCTTATTCTCTCCCGGGCCCGCATAAGTCTCGTGCGGACAGTGGGCTCCTTCGCCCCGGTGAGCCTCGCGACCTCCCTGGTGGAGTAGCCCTCGCAGTAGTATAGGTACGACGCCACCCGGAGCTTCTCCGGCAGCTTTAAAAGCGCCTCCAGCGCCTCCCGGGACTCAGGCTCCGGCGCGGCGGCGTCCTCCAGCTCCTCCATGGGCGCGTATCTCGCCCAGGCCCTCGCCAGCCTGTGGCACTCGTTCACCGCCACCTGGACGAGCCAGAAGCGCATGTGCTCCTCGGACTTAAATCCGGCCTCCCGGCGGTAGAGCTTCAAGAACGTCTCCTGTACCACGTCCTCCGCATCCTCCCGCCGTCTCAGGGAGCTGAACGCAAGCCTGTAAACCATGTCGCCGTGACGCTCCAGCGCCGCGGCAAATTCCGTGTCGGTCGATCTCTCACCCCTCTCCAAGAAAGCTTCAAACGGCCGTTCACCTTTAATATCCTTAAAGGCCCCGAATTGTTCCCTGGAAAAATAAAAAATCCCAGTGAGGGACACCCCTTCCGGCAAAAATGTAGATTTTCTCAGATTTTGGTGGTATAATGGGAAAAGCCGAGCTTTCTGGCGCCCGGGCTTTTATTTCGGAGGTGGACGCATGAAAACGCCAAAGCGCATATTCCGAATCATCCTCCTTGCCGCCGCGCTGGCAGCCGTCGCTGCGGCGGCGGTGACGCAGATTGTCTGGCTCTCACGGCCCGTGAGATTTTACTCGAAGTTTTTATTGCACTACACAACTGTGTCAGACGAGAACAGGGAGATCGCGGAGCAGATTTACAGCGCCCATTCGGAGGAGCTCACCCGTGTAAGCGTGGCGGAGGCCTCCCGCTCCCGGGCTGTCATAAGGTTTATGTTTGAGACGGAGCTGCCGATAGACGATGCCGCGAGGGATGATATTCTCTCCATGCTCCGCTACAAGATGGAATCCACCTTGAGCGACGGTTGGCGCAGCGGGCCGAGGGCAGTCATACTTCATTGGGAGGCGTTTTTCTGTTCGGAAGACGGGACGGATGAGATTTGGACCTCTGAGCTCTCCTACGAGGGCGGGAACAGGTCCGATGGCAGCTTTTCCCGGTGGGAGGCACGCCCCGAGTACGCCCGTCAGCTCACCGCCCGTGATGTGAGGAAGCTCCTCAGGTACGCATGGTGCAGCGAGGGGATAAGCGACAGCGAGATAGCGGAGATAAACTCCCGGTCGATATTTTAAAGCTGAAGGGCGGTATGGCATGAGCCATACCGCCCTTAATAAATATCCGCTCGATTTTTCAGGTGCTTTAAAGCACCGTGACCAGCTTATCCCTCTCGTATGTGTGGGGCTCCTTGTCCGCCGCGGCGTGTCCCAGCGCTATCGCTATCTGGAAGCCGTATCCCTCCGGGAAGGCGAGGGCTTTGGAGAAATACTCCCCCTTCTCCCCCTCCATCGCCATCTTGAGGCAGCCGAGGATGACGTTGCCGAGGCCCAGAGCTCCGGCAGCGAGGGCCATGTTCTCCACCGCGATCCCGGCGTCCACCGCCGTCCATCGAAAGTCCCTCTCGCCGCTGATGACGATGACCGTGGGGGCGTCGTACCAGAAGTTTGAGTTGGGGCGGGAGCGCATACCCATGGCGTCCTGTATCTCAAAGAGTATGGGTGCGGTCCCCTCAAGGACGGTGAAGTGGAGCTCCTGCCTGTTTGTCGCCGTGGGGGCCTGGAGCCCGGCGGTCAGTACGGCGTCGAGCTGGTCAGTGGTGAGCTTTTCCTCCGTGTAGCTTCTTATGGAGCTGCGGGACGCTATTGCGTCAAGTATATCGCGCATTTTAATTACCTCCGGAAACAGATTTTATACACCCATTATACAATTCTTTTCCGGCGATGGCAAGAGCGCGTTTGAAATTATTACCTCATTGAATCTCACTCAAAGCCGTCCAGCACCGCGTTAAGCGCCCCGCGCCCGTCGCTCCCCGCCGCCGGAAGGACCTTCACGCAGATGAGCACCGGGCCCCGGGCGTGAAGTCCGAGAAGCTCCCCGCCCTTGGGGACGACCTGCCACTCCCAGCCGTTTGCGGCGGTGTACGTCTCGACCGACGCGGCCTCATACTCCTCACGGCTCAGCATATAGCCCAGGCTCGCGCCGCCCTCCGCCCTGTCGGTATTCACCGCAGCGCTGACGAGGACGCTGTCCTCACCGTACTCCGGCGGCAGGGCAAAGACGCCCTCCAGAACGATGTTCGTGATATTTCCCCCGCCGTCGCAGGATACTCTCCCGCCGCAGCCGTCGGCGGCGGCAGTCTCTCCGTCCTCGGCGAGCACAAGCTGTTCTCCAGGTACGCAGGCCTCCAGCACCCGGTTTTTCCCGATGAGTGTGACGCCGAAAAATTTCTCCGCCTCCTCAAAGCTCCCGAAGCCCACCGCCAGGACGCGGCTGCCGTCCGAATACCTTGAAAGCTCCCGCTCCTCCGGACAGTCCGCGGCAAAGGCCCGGGCCTCGCCGGAGAGAAGGTCTGAGCTCAGCACCCCCTCCACGGAGGCGACGACATAGCCGGAGCTCTCTGCGCCGGGCGTAAGCCCCTCCTCCGGCAGCTCCCCGTCGGCGGGGAGGTCGAATTCATCTCCGGATACGGGCAGGATGTCGAGCCTCATCCCGCCTCCCGACACGGCGAGGGCCGCGCCGCCCAGCGCGCAGGCCGCCAGCGCCGCCGCGGCGGCTATGCGGATCGGCCTTGCCGTCCGGCGTCCCGCCCGGTCATGGAGGCCCGCGAGGCTCAGCTTCACCCGTGCCTCAAGGTCCCCGGGGGTTTCGGGTGATTCCGCTCTTGCAATATCAAATAACTTCTCATCGAATTTGTCCATTTTTACTCCTCCTCAAGCATCCTTTTAAGGTCCTCCCGCGCCCTGGCGAGCCTCGATTTCACCGTCCCCGGCCTTATGCCGAGGAGCCGGGCGATCTCAAGGGTGCTGAAGCCCTCGTAATAGTAGAGCGTCACCACCGCGCGCCTCTCCGGGCAAAGCCGGGACACCGCGCCCCACAGCGACGGCTCCGCCTCCGGCGCGGGAAGCTCCTGTGGCAGCTCCTCGTAGGGGACATACGGCCTCCTGTCGCGAAGCTGCTGCCTTGCGCAGTTGACGGTTATCTTCACAAGCCACGCCCTGGCGCGCCCGGCATCCCGCAGGGTGTCAAGCCTTCGCCAGGCGGCCAGCACCGCCGAGCCCACGGCGTCCTCCGCCTCTGCATTGGAACAAAGCATCGAGCGCGCGGCCCTGTACATAGCGGGGGCATTGTCAAGTACGATTTTTTCAAATTCAGCGCCGCTTAACACTGTCCCCCTCCTTTCCGTCCGGACATTATATAGATGCGGGAAAAATCAGATCGGTTCCCGGCGGACAAAAAATTTCCCCGCGCCCTTTGGCGCGGGGAATCAGTCACTTCAGTATAACCTTTTTAAAGCTCTTTTTGCCCCGGCGCAGGACCACGCCGTTTTTGAGCTCGTCGGCAGTGAAGGTAAGTCCGATGTCCGTGACCTTCTTATCGTCCGCCGTGACGCCGCCCTGCTGGATGTTGCGTCGGGCCTCGGATTTAGATGCCACAAGCCCCGCCTTAACAAGGAGCGTCATTATGTCGCATCCGCCGTCGGTGAGGTCGCTCTCCGCAAGCTCCTGGGTGGGCATATCGCCCCCCGCTCCGCCGCCGAAGAGTGCCCGGGCGCTGCGCTGGGCCTTTTCCGCCTCCTCCTCGCCGTGTACGAGCTTTGTGAGCTCGAAGGCCAGTATCTCCTTGGCGGTGTTGACGCGGCTGGTGTTGACCCAGGTCTCCATCTCCGCGATCTGCTCCAAAGGCAGGAAGGTGAGCATCTTGAGGCACTTTATCACGTCCGCGTCGCCCACGTTCCGCCAGTACTGGTAAAAGTCGTAGGGGCTGGTTTTCTCCGGGTCCAGCCACACGGCGTTCCCGGCGGTCTTTCCCATCTTGTTGCCGTTGGAATCGGTGAGCAGGGTGATCGTCATGGCGTGGGCGTCGCGCCCCAGCTTCCGGCGGATAAGCTCCGTGCCGCCCAGCATATTTGACCACTGGTCGTTGCCGCCGAACTGCATGTTGCACCCGTAATGCTGAAAGAGATGGTAGAAGTCGTAGGACTGCATTATCATGTAGTTAAACTCCAGGAACGAAAGCCCCCGCTCCATGCGCTGCCTGTAACACTCGGCCCGCAGCATGTTGTTGACGGAGAAGCATGCGCCCACCTCCCGTAAAAGCTCCACATAATTTAAGTCCAAAAGCCAGTCGGCGTTGTTGACCATCCGGGCCTTGCCCTCGCCAAACTCAATAAACCGCTCCATCTGGCGCTTAAAGCAGGCGGCGTTGTGCTCGATGTCCTCCCGGGTGAGCATCTTCCGCATGTCCGTGCGGCCCGAGGGGTCGCCTATCATGGTGGTGCCGCCGCCGATGAGGGCTATGGGGCGGTTTCCCGCCATCTGGAGGCGCTTCATCAGCGTCAGCGCCATGAAGTGCCCCGCCGTCAGGCTGTCCGCCGTGCAGTCAAAGCCGATGTAGAAGGTGGCCTTCCCGGCGTTTATCATCCTGCGTATCTCGTCCTCGTCCGTGACCTGGGCGATGAGCCCCCGGGCCACAAGCTCCTCATAGATCTCCATAGTTCTCTCCTTAAAAAGTATTTTTTATTCCCACAGGAAAGCCCTCTGTCCCACAGGACAGAGGGCGCAGACCGTCGAAAACCCCATTCAATATTTTTTCCGGCGACATGTGCGTCGGGAAAAATACCTTTTGCAGCCCAAGTGTGCCCCAAAGGGGCGCGCGCAGGGCTGCAGCAGGGAAATTTTCTCTGAATTTCGCAGAATTCAGGAAAATCTTCCGCACGTTCTCCCCTTGTCGGCAAAGGCCGCAGGCCTTTGCCGACAATTTGAGCCCTCTGTCCCACAGGACAGAGGGCGAAAAACCGCGGTACCACCTCTGATCGCGGGGCCCTCGCGGACACCGCCTCACGGAGTTCGAGACTCCCGCGCGCTACCGGGCGCACCCGTCGCAGCCTACTCGGGGACCCTTTCGGTGCGCCGCTCCGGGCTGTATTCGCCTGCCGCTCCCCTCCCCCTTCCACCGACCGGGGTCTCTCTGCGCGGGAATCTGGCGGGTTACTTGTGCCCTTCTTCGCGTTGACGATATGATTTTACTATCCTTTTCCCTGTTTGTCAATTATATTTTCGGTTAAATCCCCGGCCTTGGGCCATATTGACACAGACCGTGAAATCATGTAATATTATTATGGATCATAGAGGAGGTATGCCCCATGAAGGACAATATGGATAAAATAGCCGGAACAAATCTGATGTCGCTCCTCGCCGAGGCGTTCATCGCAGCTCTGGGAGTGTACGCCTTTGTTCTGTGCCTGAAAAACGGTTACAGCTTCTTCTCCCCCCTCGTCCTCGCGGACGTAGCCCTTGTGGTCATCCTCGGGTTCCTCATCGTCCGCTCCGTGAAGCGGTTCATAGCGGCTATTAAGGAGATCTCCGGCGGAAAGCAGTGACTTTTCCTATTGTTGCGTTTTCAACAGCTCATCCTTTGAATGATGGTGCCCGTGCCTGCCTCCCGCGTAATAGTGGCTGTGTTCATGGGAATGTGTGATGGTGTGGGTATGCGTGCTCCCGTCGTGGGTGTGTGTAAACGTGTGCTGATGCAGGTGCGAGTGCTGGATGATAAGCGTATCGGCAGCCACCAGCGCAGCTCCCGCTGCCATAACCGCCAATGCCGCCAAATACATCCCCGTCAGGCGTTCCTTCAGAAAAACAAAGGACAGAAACACTCCGATGAATGGAGCCACCGCGTAGTACGCGCTCGTCTTTGCCGCCCCGAGGGTATTTTGTGCGCGGACATACAGAAAAATGCTCAGCCCGTAGGCGACAAAACCCAAAAGCATGGCGAGGGCGATGTATTTTGGCTCCGGCACGGCCTCACGCTTTATGATGGCGATGACAAGGGCGCCAAGTCCGGAAAAAATGCCCTTCAGGACCACGATCTCATATGTGCTTTTGGAGGATATTTTTCTCGTGCAGTTGTTCTCAAAGCCCCAGCAGACCGTCGCCAGCAGTACGAACAGGGAGCCGAGGGAAAAGCGGAGGCTGTCCGTCCCCTCAAAGGACAGCAGGACGCTTGACAGGGTTATCAGCGCAATGGCTGCCCACAGTCGGCGTGACACCGCCTCCCCGAACAACGCCAGAGCTATGACCGTCGTCGCAGCGATTTCAAAATTGCCGAGAAGCGCGGCGTTGGAGGACGAGCCCCGGCTTATCCCCAGCATCAGAAATATCGGCGCCGCTGTGTCCAGCAAGATCATTCCGGCCACAAAGGGAAGGTCCCTTCCGTCCAGCTTCGCCCCCCTCGGGCGCCTGTTGAATAAGGACATGATGCCGACGCCCGTCCCCGCGCCAAGGTAGAGCAGCGCCGCCATCGTTGTCGTTCCCACATGGTCAAGAAGCAGCTTTGAAAAGGGCACGTTGACCGCGTAAAATGCCGCGGCAAGCAGCGCGCATATGATTGGCCTTATCCTTCGCACACCGATTTTCCCCCCCTTCGCTTCAAGTACCCGGTCCGCGCCTTTAAAGCGCCGAGGATAAAAAATCCCTGAATTTTCACAATTCAGGGATTTTTTTGACTGTCGGAAAAGGTCCGGGGGCTTATTTCGTTCCGAATATCCTGTCGCCCGCGTCGCCAAGGCCGGGGACGATGTAGGCGTGGTCGTTGAGCTTCTCATCCACCGCGGCGACGTAGATGTCCACGTCCGGGTGGTCCCGGCGGATGACGGCTATGCCCTCCGGGGCGGCGATGATGTTTACGAGGGTAATGGACTTGCAGCCGTACTCCTTGATGAAGTCTATGGCCGCGCTGGCGGAGCCGCCGGTGGCGAGCATGGGGTCAACGATTATCACGCGGCTCTCGGCGATGTCGTCGGGCATCTTGCAGTAATACTTGATGGGCTCGTGTGTCTCCGGGTCGCGGAAGAGGCCGATGTGGCCGACTCTGGCGCTGGGAAGGAGCTTGAGCATGGGGTCCACCATGCCCAGACCCGCTCTCAGGATGGGGACGATGGTTATCTTGCCGTCGCCCAGGGTGCGGACAGTGGCGGGGGCCACAGGCGTCTCCACCACCTTCTCGACGGTGGGGATGCCCCGGGTCGCCTCATAGCACATGAGGGTGGAGATCTCGCCAACTATCTCGCGGAACTCCTTGACTCCGGTGTTCTTGTCGCGAAGAACGGACAGCTTGTGGTGAATGAGGGGGTGGTTAAGTACATGAAGCTCAGCCATTTTGTTTATCCTCCATTTTATATTTCATTTGTTGTTCCGAGTTTTTCCAATCTCTCCCGTTCGGCCTGGGAGAGGCGCAGATAGTTTGGCGTAAGGTCCAGGGCCGGGACGGGGGTCCTGCCCTCCGCCGCCTTTGCCACGCCCCAGGCGGTCTGGAGCATCAGCGGCTCGGGCGGAAGGTCCGCCGGAAGGCCCGCCTCCAAAAATTTATTATAGCACAGCTTTCCGCCGTCTCCAACAAAAAAATAAGTTTTTTTAAGATTTTTCGCTTCCCCTGCGATAAGCTCGAGGGGAACCGCCCGGTCGGGGGTGAGTCTTTTAAGCTCCCCGCCTGAGTATTCAAAGAGGGCGTTGTATATCTCGCCCCTTCTGGCGTCCATGGCGGCGCATATGACGCCCTCTCCAATGCCCGCGCACTGCCAGGCCATGGCCTCGAGTGTGGAAACTCCCACGCAGGGCTTGTCCGCTCCCCAGCACAGTCCCTTTGCCGCGGCGACGCCGATGCGCACGCCCGTGAAGGACCCGGGGCCCGCCGCCACGGCGACGGCGTCAAGCTCCGACACGGTGAGCTCCAGATTTTCAAGCATATCCCGGGCCATTTTGAGTAATGTCCTCGAGTGGGTCAGGGCGCTTGACTGGAAATACTGCCCGATGAGGCGCCCGTCCTCGCAAAGGGCGACGCTGGCGGCCCTTGCCGTTGACTCGATAGCCAGTATCCTCATTTCAAACCCTCCCCCTCGACGGTTATTTTTCTGCGGCAGCCGCCGGAATTTTCTATCGTCACCCTCACGGCGTCCGCCGGAAGTGCGTCCTCCACGTTCTCGCTCCACTCCACGCAGCACACGCCGCCCCGCTCCAGGTAGTCCTCCCAGCCTATCTCAAAGAGCTCATCGGAGGAGCCGAGCCTGTACATATCGAAGTGGAAAAGCGGTATTATGCCGGGATATTCGTTTACAATAGTGAAGGTCGGGCTTGTGACCCGGGCAGAAATGCCCAATCCCCGGGCGACGCCTCGGATGAAGGCGGTCTTTCCCGCGCCAAGTCCCCCGAAAAAGGCCAGCACCGCCCCGGGGGCGAGGCGCCTTCCGATTTCCTCCCCGGCGGCAGAGGTCGCCTCCTCGGAATCTGTGAAAAATGTCATTTCACACCTCCGCAATACACACTTAAAATGTAGTATATCACAGCCTGAAAAAAAGTAAAGGGGGCGAAAACGCCAAATTTTAATCGGCCCGGGCTTTACCTTTTTCCCCAAATGTGTTATACTGATTCATCAAAAGCCTGTGATTTCAAATAATCATCCACATATGTTTTTCGGAGAAGAGCTGTGAAAAAAATCTTTCTCTCCCTCAGGACCTACCTTAAAAAGTCGGACACCTTTCTTCTGGTGCTCTGCATCATATGCACGCTTCTGGGAATGGTCGCCATCTCCAGCGCCGTGAGGTACACCGGGTCCATGCGCCCGCTGTACGTCCAGTTCGGCGCAATGGTGGTGGGGCTGGCGCTCTACTTTCTCTTCTCGGTGGTGGACATCGACATCATCGCCTCGAAGTGGCGGCCCCTCACCGTCGTGGGACTGCTGCTCATACTCTCCCTTCGGTGGCTCGGCACCGACCACGAGGGCAACCGGGCCTGGATACGCTTCGTCGGTATCGGCATACAGCCCGCGGAGCTTGTCAAGATCGTGTTCATCATCACCATGGCCCACCTCATGGCGGGCTTCAAGGAGCGGGAGCGGCTTGACAGCCCCCTGTCCATAATGGCGCTGGGGCTTTTGCTGCTCATTCACTTCGGCCTCATCGTCGTCGTCTCCAGCGACACGGGCTCGGCCCTTGTCTACCTCTTTATCTTCCTCGTGATGATATTCTCCGCGGGGATAAAGCTCTACTGGGTTTTCGGGGCGCTGGCGCTTATGGCCCTGGCGGCGCCATATGTGTGGTACTACCTTCTGACGGACGTGTACCGGAACCGCATCCTCGCCATCTTCATCCCCGACGTCATAGACCCCACCGGGCGCGGGGTGCTGTGGCAGACGAACCTCTCCAAGGCTGCCATCGCCAACGGGGGGCTTTTCGGGACGGGGCTGTACCGGGGGGAGCGGACCCAGTCCGGGTCCCTGCCCTACCAGAACTCCGACTTCATTTTCTCCGTCATCGGCGAGGAGTCCGGCATAATCGGGTGCCTCGTGGTGATTACCCTCTTGACGCTTATCATAATCCGCTGCGTTAAGATAGGCATGGACTCTCAGAGCCGCGAGGGGGCGCTGGCCTGCATGGGCATCGCCGCGATGCTGGCCTTCCAGACGCTGGAGAACGTGGGGATGTGCATCGGCGTGGCGCCGGTCATAGGGCTGACGCTGCCCTTCTTCTCCTACGGGGGCTCCTCCATCGTGACGCTGTTCGCCGCCATGGGCATAGTTTCCGGCGTGAAGATGAAGCCGCGAGCCACAATGTTCCTGCCGTGACGGGCGCAGGCGCATATAATTTAATCAAGGGAGCCTGATACAATGGATCTGCGAAAGCGCACCTGGGCTGAGATAAGCCTTGACAATATAGAGCACAACTACCGCCGCATCCGCTCTCTCATCCCCGAGGGGTGCAGATTCCTCGGCGTTGTGAAGGCGGACGCCTACGGCCACGGGGCGGTGCAAGTCTCCCGGCGGCTGGAGGCGGCGGGGGCGGACTATTTGGCGGTGAGCTGTCTTGACGAGGCGGCGGAGCTGAGAGGCGCCGGGATCGGGCTCCCCATACTCATACTCGGCCACACGCCGAGGGAGTACGTCCGGGAGCTTATCGACCTCGACCTCACCCAGACCGTCACCTGCGAGGCAAAGGCCGTGGAGTACTCCGAGGAGTGCGTAAAGCTGGGAAAAACCCTTCGCATACACATAAAGGTGGACACCGGCATGTCGAGGCTGGGCTTTTTGTGCGCCGGAGGGTACTTTGAGCAGGGTATCGGCAACATAATCTCCGCCTGCCGGCAGAAAAATCTGGAATATGAGGGGATATACACCCACTTCGCCGTCTCCGACGAGCCCGGCGAGGAGGCGGAGCGCTTCACCCGCGGTCAGTTTGAGCTCTTTTGCCGGGTGATAGATGCGCTGGGGAAAAAGGGCATAAGCTTCAGGCTCCGCCATTGCGCAAACTCCGGAGCTGTGGTAAACTATCCTGAGACGGCCCTGGACATGGTCCGTCCCGGGATACTCCTCTACGGCTTCGGCGACGGCGGAAGGCTCGGCCTCCGCCCGTGCATGAGGCTCATGACCCACGTCTCCACCATAAAATACATAGACGAGGGGCTGCCCGTGAGCTACGGCGGGACCTTCGTCACCTCCCGGCGCACGCGGATGGGCGTCATACCCATAGGCTACGCCGACGGGCTTCTGAGGTCCCTCTCAAATAACTGCTCCTTCATCACCGAAAGGGGTCCCGCGCCCCAGAGGGGCAGGATATGCATGGACATGTGCATGATCGACCTGACGGACCTTACGGAGGTAAACCTGGATAGCCTTATTGAGATTTTCGGCGAAAGGCAAAGCGCCGAGGAGCTTGCCGCCCGGGCCGGGACAATATCCTACGAGCTCCTGTGTTCCGTCTCCAAGCGGGTGCCCAGGGTCTACGCCGGGTAGGCGCGGGGAGGCATGGCGCATATACTGGAATGGGCGCAGAGCGCCCACGGGTAATTTTTGCCGCGTTGTATAAATTACTCTGCTTTGTGAAAGAATTATAGCGTGTCCGACAGACTTGAGCCGGGCAACTATTAATTCGTCGGAGAGTGAAGAGTGTGCCAAGCTTCGTTAGACGAGGAGACATCTACTATGCCGACCTGAGCCCGGTGGTGGGCTCCGAACAGGGCGGAATGAGGCCAGTACTTATTGTCCAGAACGACACCGGCAACAAGCACAGCCCCACGGTCATCGCGGCGGCTATAACCTCCCAGATAGGGAAGGCGAAGCTGCCCACCCACATCGAGCTGGAGGCCCGGTCCTTCGGCCTGACGCGGGACTCCGTGGTGCTTCTGGAGCAGATACGGACGATAGACAAGCGCCGCCTGAGGGAGCGCATGGGAAGGGTCGATGAGGAGCTTATGACGAAGGTGGACGACGCCATCGCCGTGAGCTTCGGACTGCACGGATAAGGGGCGCGACCCCGGAAAAAGCAGCAATGCCGGGGAGGCATCTCCCCGGCGGAGGCTGTCGGAAAAGCCCTTCGGGCCTTTTCGACGGTTTGTCAGACCATGCCGGAGAGGTTTTCCCCGGCGGAACTACGGAGGTACATATGAGTAAAGGTAAGAAAGCCGCAATCGCGATTGCAGTGCTTCTCGCCGTGGCGGTAGTATCGGGTCTCACGACCCTCGCCGTCACAAGCTACGGAAGCCAGTCAGACCCTCTGGTGACGATGAGCTATTTGAACGAGACTCTCACCCCCGCCATTCGGGACGAGATCACAAAGGCCGTGGACGAGAAGGCCGCGGAGCTCACGAACAAATTTAACGAGCTGGCCTCTCAGGGCGGCGCGCCCGGCTCCGGCGAGGCGTCGGGCTTTGTGGTGGTGACGCTTACCGAGGGCCAGACCCTGACCTGCGGCGTGGGCGCGGAGCTCATGCTGCGCATCGGCTCCGCCGTGGCTGCGGGGCCGGACTCGCCAAGGCTCGTGGACGAGACTGACGGTGCCTCCGTCACAGGCGAGGGCACGGCGCTCACAGTAAACCACCTCTACATGGTGACCATCGCCGGAAACGGCATTAAAGCAACCGCCGGGACCACGAAGATACTTGTCTCCGGCGAGTACACCATAGGGTGACGGGGCCTGTCCCGCGCCGCCGCAGGCCAAAAAGGGGAATAACCGCTGCTGCCCGGACGTATACTTTAGCGTCCGGGCTTTTTTGTGCCCGGAAGACAGGAGGACGGAATATGAAGGATCTGACCTATGATGTCTCCACCCCCGGCGGCGGCAGCGCCGGGACGCTCACCGCGTCCCTGTCCGGGCCCCGGGCGGCGTTCCGATATGAGTGCCCCGTCAGGACGCCCCCCTCGCGGCTGGCGCTCGTGTGCCCGGAGGGCGCGGTGTCCCTTGGCGTGCCGATGCCCGGGGCCGGTGGTATGTACCTGAAACGCACGCTGTCGCTGTCGTCGCTTTTGCCGGTGAGGCTGGAGGGGGATCTTCAGGCGCTCCTCGTCCCGCCGGAGACGGACCTCGCCTCCCTCACCCCGGACCCGCCGGAAAAGCCGGAGCCGGAGAACAGACCGGAGAATGAGCCGGAGCAATGCACCCCCCAGGATGAGCCGAATCCCGGGGACGAGCGCCCGGAGGATGAATGCCCGGAGGATGAGCGCCCGGAGGAGACCTGCGCCGCGGAGCCGGAGCCGGGGTCCGCGCCGGAGGCGCGGGAGGGCGTCTGGCAGCCGGAGGCGGACCCCTCCGGATACTTTGACTCCCCGGAGCTCCGGGACGCCTGCCGAGGTATGGGCGGCGTGCTCTCGAGGCGCGTCGGTGGCCGGACGCTTCTCGCCTTCCCCTACTCCCCCTCTGAGCCCTTCCCCATGATGCCCATTTTCCGGGAGGGGACGCTCGCCTCCATAGGCGGCAGAGACTACATCCTCTTCCCGGCGGGAGAGTGGGAAAAATAAAAATTTTCATGAATTTTGCCGGGAAATCTCGAAATCCGCTTTACATCAGCAAAAATTTTGATATAATTGATATATTCAAATCCATGCGCAAATCATAGTGTATAAAGGAGGGACACGGACATGGATGATCTGGATTTTACAAGAAAGTTTGACGTTGTTGACAGGAAGATAGGCACAAGGGAGATTTTATCATCTGTATATGACTCCCTGAAAATCAAGGGCTACAACCCCATCAATCAGATAGTGGGCTACATCCTGTCCGAGGACCCCACATATATCACAAACTACAATAACGCCCGGGCTCTCATCTGCCGCATCGACCGGGACGAGCTGCTTCAGGAGCTTGTGATCCACTACCTTGAGCTCGACAAGTAATCCACATCTGAAAAAATAAAGGGGCTGTGAAAAGAGCGAAAATGCTCTTTTTCACAGCCCCTTTGTTGTGGTATTGCTTACTCGGCCTCGGCAAACTGGCGGTAGATAAATGTGATGAGCTGAGCCTTGGTGCAGATTTTCTCAGGGGAGAAGGTGGTGGCAGAGGTGCCGTCGGTGATGCTGTTCTCGATGGCCCAGAGGACGGCGTTGCGATACCAGGCGCCGTCACGCACATCGGTGAACGGGTTCTCCGGTGTGCCGGGAGCCGGGGAGTTGGCGGCCCGGTAGAGGAACGTGACGATTTGATTGCGCTTCACCTGACCTGCGGGGCTGAAATGGGTATCGTCGGTGCCGTTGGTTATGCCCTTCTCGATGGCCCAGAGGATGGCCATGAAGTAGGGGTCGCTCTCCTTGACGTCCACGAAGGGGTTCTCGGTGCTGGAGGGCTCGGGGCTGCCGGCGGCCTTCCAGATGGCGAGGATGATGTCGCCCCTGGTGGGCTTGCTGCCCGGTGCGAAGCTGGAGCCGGGCTCGTGGTCAACTATGTCGTTCTGCGCGGCCCACATGACGGGATAGAAGTACCAGTCGCCGGGCATCATGTCGTCGTAGGGGTTGACGCTCTCCTCGATGTCGAAGTTCAGCTTGTAGAATCCGTACTTGCCGTCCTTCTCATATGTCACTATATCGCCGACTCCCGCGATAGTCCCGACCTTGGTGACATCCCCGGTGTAGTCCGGGAAGTAGACGCTGAGGGCGATGTTCTCGCTGCCCTCCACAGCGGGGAGCACATCCTGTCCGTCTATCTTCACGGGAGTGTCCAGAATGCAGAACGCCTTGTTTGTGGCCCGGTCATACACCGCGGCCACATGGTCGCTGAAGTGGCTTCCCAGAATAACATCCGTGGCGATGCCGCCGCCGGGCAGAGCGATGGCGTATTTGTTGTTGTGGGTGTCGATGTAGAAGAACTTCCCGTCCTTGGATGCGCCGGCCAGGCCGCTGTTGTAGGAGGTGAGGAAGTCATACTCAAGGGGGATCTTGACCGCGCCGGTCTTGTCGACAGCGCCGAATTTTCCGCTCTCATCGACGACAGTCCACAGGCCGTCCGCAAAGAAGGTTCCGTCAAAATACCAGCGGAAATCACTATAGACAGGCGCGACCGCCCAGTTACCGTTTTCATCCAGCATACCGTACCGCTCGGTGCTATTCCAGGTGTATTCGTCTTCGTCTATGTCTATGTCAACCCATTCTGCAAGGGCCAGGCCGTCTTTGGGGGATGATAGATTGATAAGGCAATCGTCCATCCACTGATTTCCAGCAAGGGCGTCAAAAATCTTCAGGACCTTGCCCTCCCTGTCCATATAGAAATATACATTATTGTCATCATCAGAAACATCCGAATCATCAGCGTACATACTGATTACCCCATCCACGCAGGGGTATCCGGTCGCGTAGGCGGAATCAAACTCATTATCATAGGCAAGAGAGCCCGCTTCCCGATTGAGCGTGCTAAAATCAGGCATTATGTTCTTTCCTTCGCTGTTGATGACCATCCCGCGAATGATAATGATGCCTTCCTGGCAGTGCACTCTATCGAAATTGCCAACCAGGCTGCCGTCCTCACCCACATTTGCGTATATGTGATCATAAATCCCGCCGGCAGGCACAGAATCTCCAGCAAAATCTTCCAGATTGAAATTGCGGAAGTACAGAGGTATCTCCGTCCCGCTCTTCTTTAAGAGGTAGAAATAATACGCCTCATAGTCGCGCTGGTCAAGCCGATCTGTATCCCGGTTTAAATAACTCAGCTTCTGTGTCTCACGCTTTGCCACAAGGGCGACACCCTCGCTGAAGGAACCGGCATAATCATACTTGAAGTCAATGACCGTCTTGCCGGTCTCGTCGATGTAGCCCCATTTGCCGTTCATTTTCACAGGAGCCAGACCGTCGCTGAAGTCCTTGGCGTCCTCATAAATGGGCTGGGTCAGGGTGCTCACGGTGACGGTGGGCACCGCCGCCTCCTCCTCCGCCGCCAACGCCGCGGGCATCGCGCAGAGGATCAAGGTCAGGGCAAGAATAGCGCTGAGTAATTTTTTCATCTGCTGGGTTCCTCCTTAATTTTTTGTTTAATATGGTTTTCCCTTCGGGTCCGCCGAGTTTTGCTTTCCGTTTAATTGTACCGCATATTGTTGTGTTTGGCAAGCGCCATTTTCATTTTTTTGGAGCTGTCCCACTACAGCATCGGGGCTGTGAAAAGGAGCATATAACTGCTCGTTTTCACAGCCCCGATATTTTTATATATTTTTCACGTTCATGCACCGAAGGGCGTTGAGGACGGCCAGGACCGCGACGCCCACGTCGGCGAACACGGCAAGCCACATATCCGCTATGCCGAAGGCTCCGAGGACGAGGATGATGAGCTTCACGGCAAGGGCGAAGATGATGTTCTGCCAGACGATCCTCATGGTGCGCCTTGAGATCATTATTGCCTCCGCCGCCCGGGAGGGGCGGTCGTCCATGAGCACCATGTCCGCGGCCTCAATGGCGGCGTCGGAGCCGAGAGCTCCCATGGCGATTCCCACGTCGGAGCGCATGAGCACCGGGGCGTCGTTTATGCCGTCGCCCACGAAGGCCACGGTCCCCCGGGCGGAGGCCATGATCTCCTCCAGGGCCGTCACCTTGTCCTGTGGCATGAGCTCGCTGCGCGTCTCGTCTATGCCGAGCTGGGCTGCGATGGACTTCGCGGCGGCGAGCCTGTCGCCGGTGAGCATCACCGTGCGCACGCCAAGGCCGGAGAGGGTGTCAATAGTCTCCCGGGCGTCGTCCTTCACCGTGTCGCTTATGAGTATCGACCCGGCGTATACCCCGTCGGAGGCGAGATACACCACCGTCCCCGCCTCATTAGACTGCTCCGGGATGGGGATATTCTCCGTCTCCATGAGCCGCGCGTTGCCGGCAAGGACGCTGTGGCCGCCGACTTTGGCCCGGATGCCGAGCCCCGCCAGCTCCTCGATGTCCCGGACCTCCGGGACGTCGAGGCCCTCGCTTTCGGCATAGTCAATGATGGCCCCGGCTATGGGGTGGGTCGATGCGCTCTCCGCCCCGGCGGCAAGGCGCATGAGCTCCCGGGGCTCCATGCCCTCCGCGGAAATGCGGGCCACCTTAAACTCCCCCTTTGTCAGGGTCCCGGTCTTGTCAAATACCACGGTGTCCGCCTTTGACAGCGCCTCCAGATAGTTGGAGCCCTTCACAAGTATTCCCCGCCCTGAGGCCCCGCCGATACCGCCGAAGAAGCTCAGCGGTACGGATATGACAAGCGCGCAGGGGCAGGAGACCACCAGAAACACCAGCGCCCTGTGTATCCACTTGGCCCAGGGCTCACCCATCAAAAGCGGCGGCAGCACGCCCAGGGCCAGGGCGGCAAAGACCACGGCGGGGGTATAATACCTTGCAAATTTGGTGATGAAGTTCTCGGTCCTGGCCTTGCGGTCGGAGGAGTTCTCCACCATGTCCAGGATGCGGGCGACGGCGGACTCGGCATATACGCTCTTGACCCTCGCCGTGAGGACGCAGTTTAAATCGATGGTGCCGGAGATGAGCTCATCCCCCGGGGCCACGTCCCTGGGGACGGACTCCCCGGTGAGGGCGGCGGTGTTCACGCTGCCCCGCCCCTCTGTCACCACGCAGTCGAGGGGCACGCGCTCCCCCGGGCGGATGAGGATAAGCTCCCCCACCGCCACATCCTCCGGGCTCACCTCGATAGTCTCTCCGTCACGGAGGACATTGGCAAAATCCGGGCGAATGTCCATGAGCGATGCGATGGAGCGGCGGCTCCTGCCCACGGCCACGGACTGAAACAGCTCCCCCACCTGGTAGAACAGCATCACCGCCACGCCCTCGGCGTACTCGGAGGTGAACATCGCCCCGATGGTCGCCACGGACATGAGGAAGTTTTCATCAAAAACCTGCCCGTGGAGTATGTTCTGCACGGATCTTAAGAGCACATCCCCGCCCACGAGAAGATATGGCACAAGGTAGGCCGCAAGCTCCCACACGCCCTCAAGGGGCGCGAAGTGGGCAGCGGCGAGAAGGACGGCGGCGGCGATTATCCTCGCCAGCGTCAGCTTGTGGCGGCGGGTCATACCGTCACCTCACTATGACGCAGTCCGGCTCCACCCGCCTGCATACACGGACCACCTCGTCCATTATCTCCTCAAAGCGGGCCTCCTCCGCGTCCACGGTCATTTTTTGGGTGAGGAAGTTCACACTGGCGTCAGTGACGCCGGAGAGCTTTTTTATATTGCGCTCCATCTTGGCCGCGCAGTTGGCGCAGTCTAAATCCTTCAGGCGGTATGTCTTTTTCATATGTATTTCCTCCTTTACAGATTGAAAAATGGGATAAGCTGTGATATAATGGATAATTGCGGGGTTTTTATTCGAGGACGTGGCTCAGGCCCTGGTCGATGATGCTCCTAACGTGGTCGTCGGCCAGAAAGCAGATGATGTTCTTCCCCTCCCGGCGGGAGGATATGAGCTTCGCCTGCTTGAGGACCCTAAGCTGGTGGGATATGGCCGATTGGGATATGCTCAGAAGCTCCGCTATGTCGCAGACGCACATCTCCGACTCCATTAGCACGAAGAGGATCTTCATCCTGGTGGAGTCGCCGAACATCTTGAAGAGATCCGCCAGCTCATAGAGTGTGTCGTCGTCGGGCATCGTCTCCCGGACCTTCTCTATTACATCCTCGTGGGGCTCGGGAGTGTCGCAGATGATGTCGGAAATAACATTCACATTTAATCATCCTTTCATATGAGCAATTATTCATATGTTTCATTGAGGCCATTATACCACATCGCTTTAATATGTCAATAGCTTTTTCAGGTTTTTTTCGTTACAATGGTTACAGTTTTGTAACCGATTTTTTCGGGCGAAAAAAGCTTTTATTGATTGCAGCACAGGTAAAATTGGGCTTTTCCGTCAATATTTTGGGGGGAAATGCCCGGATTTTCCCCATATCTTGTGGATTTTCCGGGACAAAAACAAATAAAAACAATTTTGGCTTTAACTGTTGACAAACAGGATACAATGTGTTACAATTCGGTTACGATGTTCATCAGGAGGTCACTATATGGCAAACACAGCAAAGGCGCAGGATATGCTTGAATACCGCGGCAGGCCCCTCCGCCGGAAGGACAACATGATCTACTACGGCAGCATGTCCGACAAGTACATCATAATGATGCAGGTGACCGACACAAAGAAGGTCGACGATATGGACGTCGCTACCCGGGTATCCGTTCAGCTCCAGCTCACGGACCCGGACCTCAAATCCCGTGATTGTGTCATCAAGAAGACAGAGAAGGGCGGGCTTTACGCCGCAATGGACGTTGCCGCCGTGTGGCTGGAGAGGGCACTCTCCTCCAAGTGATGAAAGGACGCATAATGAAAGCACTTAAGAAGCTTGTGATCGTCACCCTGGTACTGGCAATGGGAATGAGCATCTGCTCCTTCGCCGCCAGCGCGGAGGGCGGCTCCATCGCCTGGGGCGCCGCGACAGTCGACGCCTCCTCCCTCAACATCCGTTCAGGCCCGGGTCAGGATTACAGCCGCGTGGGCATCATCGCCGGAGGCACCATCGTCGTCATTCTCGAGCAGACGAATGACGAGTGGTTCAAGATAAACTATGCCGGCACCATCGGCTATGTCTCCGTTGAGTACTTGACTGAGATCCTGAAGGCGGAGAATTTCAAGGCCACCGGCACCGTCAACGGCACCGACGTGCGTATGCGCAAGGGTCCCTCCACCGATGAGAAGGTCATAACCACCTACAACACCGGGGACGAGGTACATATCATCGGCATCAACAACGGCTGGTACAAGGTTGCCGAGGACGCGGGCACCGGGTATATCCGCTCCGACTTTGTGGATGTCACCGGCGGCGGCCCCACCTACACCACCGACTCCAGTGAGAAATTGAGCCTGGGCCAGCAGATAGCAAACTACGCCCTCCAGTTCGTGGGTTACCGCTACGTCTACGGCGAGGAGTCGCCCGAGCGCGGCTTTGACTGCTCCGGACTTATGTATTACGTCTACGGTCAGTTCGGCTACAAGCTCCAGCGCACCGCCCATGACCAGTGCATGAACAACGGCGTCCCGGTATCCAAGGACGACCTCCAGCCCGGGGACCTGCTGTTCTTCTCCTCCAACGGCTACCACGTCTCCCATGTGGGAATGTACATAGGCCACGGACAGTTCGTCCACGCCTCCACCTCCAAGACCGGCGTCATTATTTCCGAGATCGACAGCAGCTACTACACCCGGAATTTCTACGCCGCCCGCCGCATAATCTGAGGCAAGCGCCTCCTTTGACATTTCGCGCCGCCCGCCGGGGCGGCGCGATTTCTTTATCAGAGCGAAAAATACCGGATATTTCACGGTCCGTTCACAAAATTTATCTTGCAAGATGTGGCATAATACGTTATAATAGACCACTGAGCCCTGATGGACTCATCTAAATCAGCAAACAAAAGAAAAGGAATGATAACTATGAGCGAAAACGTCTCCCCCAGGGCGGCAAAGCGGGCTCAGGAGGAAAAGGCCCTTCAGGAGAAGAAGAGATACAACATCACCGTCACCGCCATCGTTGCGGTAGTGATCGTACTGGCGCTGTTTGCCGGGTTCTTCGGCTCCAACCTCTTCTACAACAAGACCACAGCCGTCAAGGCCGGGAGTGAGAAGTTCACCGTCGCGGACTTCAACTACAACTACTTCAGCGTATATAACTCCTTCTACTCATCCTACGGCGATATGGCCCAGTACATCCTGCCCGCCGGCACTCCCCTGCGCGAGACCGTTTACAACAACGAGACAGGCGAGACCTGGGCGGACTTCTTTGAGGAGCAGGCCCTCTCCCGCATAAGCCAGGTCGCCATGCTCAACGCCGAGGCCGCCAGGGAGGGCTTCCTGCTTCCCCCCGACCAGCGCACCTCCGTGGACGACACCGTCTCCGGCCTCACCTCCACCGCGCTCTCTCAGGGCTTTGCCAGCCTTGACGCCTACCTCTCCTACTGCTATGGCAAGGGCATGACCGAGAAGGTCTTCCGTGAGAACCTCTCCCGGGACGTTATGGCGAACGCCTACTCCGACTATAAGCTCAACAGCTTCACCTACACCCCGGAGCAGATAACCTCCCACTACGCGGAAAACAGCGACGATTTTGACTTCATAACCTACCGCATCTACTCCTTCTCCGCCAACGCCGTCACCGACAACACGGAGACCGAGGAGGACGAGACTCTCTCCGCCGAGGACGCCAAGGCCAGGGCCCTCGAGGACGCCAACGCCTTCAAGGCCGCCGTCACCGACGAGCAGTCCTTCATCGACTACGCCGCGTCCCTGAACACCGACGACGAGGACTACGACGCCGATGCCTCCACAAAGACCAGCGTCCAGGGCAGCAACCTCTCCGACCCCGCCAAGAGCTGGCTCATAGACGCCTCCCGCAGGGAGGGCGACGTTGAGGTCCTTGAGACAGCCGAGGACGCCGCCAGTCAGAATGTCTATGTTCTCTACTATATAGGCCGCGACAGCAACCAGTATCAGGCCGTCAGCGGCTACTACGGCATAGTCGCTAAGGACGACACCATCGTTGAGGATAACTATGACTCCCACGAGGCCTATGAGGCCGCCGTCCAGGCCGCCGCCGAGGAGACCGCTCAGGGCGTCCTTGACACCTTCGCCACCAGCGGCAATCTCACCGAGGACGGCTTTGCCGAGGTCCTCAGTCTCTACACCGAGACCGTCACCTCCTCCAACGCCCTCACCTCCGTCGGCAAGTACGACGTCCCCGAGGCTCTCGCCGCCTGGCTGAGCGACCCGGAGCGCAAGGAGGGCGACACCACGAAGATCTACGACGAGAGCTACGGCTGCTTCGTCCTGTTCTTCACCTCTCAGGACGGCATCTACGCCGACCTCCTCTCCGAGAACGACTTAAGGTCCGACGATTACAGCGCCTGGCAGACAGCGGCCCTTGAAAATTACAAGACCGACACCCAGTGGGAGATGTTCCTCTCAAAGAAGATCACCGCTCTGGGCGGCTGACAAAGCCGTCGGCATAGCCTTTGCCGACGTGAGGGATTTGCCGATCCCCTGCGCGCACGGCTCAGAGGGATGCACACTGCGGCTCGCTGAGAGCCGCCGCATAGCGGCGCTGCTCGCTTGCATCGCGCCTGCGGGCGCACATCCGGGGATCTGAAAGGGGCAAAATACGACGTACATGCCGCCGGATCTTGCATTGAAATTTTATCACGCCTCCGGGCGCTGATTTTAAGCGAAGCTTTGTCTAAAGTCTGATGGGCGGCTCCTTATGAGCCGCCCATAAAATTTACGGTTCAGGGTGAGAAAATGGGCATTTTTGAAAAGCTTGACGAGCTTCACGCCTCCGGGGCGCTGCCGATGCATATGCCCGGGCACAAGCGGAACACCGGGGCCTTCCCGTGGCTTGCCGGCCTTGCGGAGCGTGACATAACCGAGATAGCCGACTTTGACAACCTAAACGACCCGGAGGGGCTCTTCGCCGGGCTCGAGCGCCGGCTTGCCCGGCTCTGGGGCGCCGGGGAGGCCGTGGCGCTGGTGAACGGCAGCACCCTGGGTGTGCTTGCGGGGATAATCTCGACCCTCGCCTCCGGCGGGGAGCTTCTCACCGGGAGACAGTCCCACCGCTCGGTCTACCACGCCTGCGAGCTTGCCGGGGCGGAGATAAGGTACTTCACCCAGCCCTTCGACCGTGACGCCGGAACGGCGCTGTCCGTCGAGCCGGAGGAGGTGGCGCGGCGCCTTGACGAGTACCCCGGCGTCCGCCTCGTTTGCGTCACCAGCCCCACCTACGACGGGGTGATAAGCGACATACGCTCCATAGCGCAGATCTGCCACGCAAAAGGCAGACCGCTCATGGTGGACTGCGCCCACGGCGCCCACCTGGGCCTCCCCGGCTTTCCCGAGGGCTGCGGGCGGTACGCCGACATCACCGTTCTGAGCCTCCACAAGACCCTCCCCTGCCTCACCCAGACCGCCGCGGTCCTCATAAACCTCGGACTTGTGGACCCCGGCAGGGTGAGGCGGTACGTCTCCATGCTCCAGACCTCCTCCCCCTCCTACCTGCTCTCCGGCGCCATCGACGGCTGCGCGGAGTTCCTTGAGCGGGAGGGCCCCGGCGCGGCGCGGACCTGGCGGGCCGGGCTCGACGATCTCCGCGCCAGGGTGTCCGGGCTTTCAAACATACGCCTTTTTGACGGCGGCGGGGCCTTTGACTACGACCCCTCAAAGCTGCTTTTGCGCTGCGACGGACACAGGCTCGCCGCGCTCCTTCGGGAGTGGTACAGGATAGAGCCGGAGTACGCCGCCCGTGACCGGGTGCTGTGCATGACGGGAATGGGCGACAGCGCCGCCTCGCTTACGCGCCTTGCCGAGGCGCTCACGCGCCTTGACCCCCTGCTCCCCCCTCCCCCTCCGGCGGCCCCGGTGCCCGGAATACCCGTAAGGAGGCTGTCCCTGAAGGACGCCGCCGCCCTTCCCGGGAGGCTCGTCCCAACAGAGCGCGCCGCGGGGCGCGTCTCGGGGGAGTATGTGTGGAGCTATCCCCCCGGGGTGCCCCTCCTTGTCCCCGGCGAGGAGCCGGACAGGGAGACGATAGACGCCATAATGTCGGCGGATAACCTGCACTCAGGGCATAAAGGTGTCCCGGATTCAATTTTTTGTGTTGACCTTCCGGGAAAAGTATAGTAAAATATTCATTGTCAAGTTTTCGGGAAAGGGGGATATACCCATGAAGCGTATCAAGACAGTTGAGACCCGCGACCTCAAGGCCAGCGTCAAGACCGGTGGCTGCGGCGAGTGCCAGACCTCCTGCCAGTCCGCCTGCAAGACCTCCTGCGGCGTCGCCAATCAGCTTTGCGAGAAGAAATAAGCGTTTAAAAAACGGTACCGCTTGCGGACATCCGCAGGCGGTATTTTTTAGGGTGATATTATGATACATCAGTACAAATTAAACGGCTGCAACATAGTGCTGGACGTTTTCTCCGGCAGTGTCCACCTGGTGGACGACGTGGCCTACGACATGATCGCCATGTATGAGGACCACGAGCCGGAGGAAATAGTCCGGGCGATGATGGAAAAATACGGCGGCCGGGAGGACGTAAACGAGGCGGAGCTCCGGGAGTGCATCGACGACATAAGGTCCCTCAGGGACGCCGGGAAGCTCTTTGCCGAGGACGAGTACGCCGGGCTTGCCTTTGATTTTAAAAAGCGCGTGAACGAGGTAAAGGCCCTGTGCCTCCATGTGGCCCACACCTGCAACCTAAACTGCTCCTACTGCTTCGCCTCTCAGGGCAAGTACCACGGCGAGCGTGCGCTGATGAGCTTCGAGGTGGGCCGGAGAGCCCTCGATTTTCTCGTGGAGAACTCCGGACACCGAAGGAATCTTGAGGTCGACTTCTTCGGCGGCGAGCCGCTGATGAACTGGCAGGTGGTGAAGGACCTTGTGGCCTACGCCAGGAGCATCGAGGAGGAGAAGGGGAAGCATTTCCGCTTCACCCTCACCACCAACGGCGTGCTGGTGGACGACGAGGTCATTGACTTTGCCAACCGCGAGATGAGCAACGTGGTCATGTCCATCGACGGGCGGCCCGAGGTCCACGACCGCTTCCGGGTGGACCTGGCGGGGCACGGCAGCTACGAGAAGATAGTCCCGAAGTTTCTGGAGTTTGCCAGAAGGCGCGGCGAGCGGGATTATTACGTCCGCGGCACCTACACCCACTACAACACGGACTTCACAAACGACTTGTTCCATCTGGCTGACCTGGGGTTCACAAAGCTCAGCATGGAGCCCGTGGTCTGCTCCCCCGACGACCCCTGCGCCCTGACGAAGGAGGACCTTCCCGTGCTCCTTGAGCAGTATGAGATACTTGCAAAAGAGATGCTGAAGCGCCGCCGGGAGGGTCGGCCCTTCACCTTCTACCACTACATGATAGACCTCACCGGGGGCCCCTGCATCTATAAGCGCATATCCGGCTGCGGCTCGGGCACGGAGTATATGTCCGTCACCCCCTGGGGGGATCTGTACCCCTGCCACCAGTTTGTGGGCGATGAGAAGTACCTGATGGGGAACATCTGGGACGGCGTCACGAACACCGCCGTGAGGGATGAGTTTAAGCTCTGCAACGCCTACGCCCGGCCCGAGTGCGAGGGCTGCTGGGCGAAGCTCTACTGCTCCGGCGGCTGCGCCGCCAACGCCTACCACGCCTCCGGCTCCATACGGGGCGTGTATGAGTACGGCTGCGAGCTCTTTAGAAAGAGGATGGAGTGCGCGATAATGCTGGAGGTATTAAGTCACGAGGACAACTGAGGCTCAGAAATCTTCATATCCCGAAAATCCACGGTTATGACGGTGTAGCCGTCAAGTGTTATCTCTGACCTCAACGGCAGCAGGGTCCTGACCTCTATCCATGTGCGGGTGTCCACTCTGTCGTCCACGTCAAAGAGCACCGCAAGGCACTCCTCGCCGTCAAGGGTCTCCCGGACGCTCTCCGTCGCAAGTCCCCCGCTCCAGCAGCCAAGCAGGAGCGGCACGGCGTCCACGGGCGAGAGCCCCCCGGGGAGTATCTCCCCGGTGTAGACCTCCACCCCGCCGTATTTAAGCGAAGCGCCGCTGTCAGCAAGCTCCACCGTCACCCCGGCGAGCAGCTCCGGAGAGGATACGGTCATCGTCCCCGCGTCCACGTCGCCCTTGTAGTTTATGGAGCAGTCGAATACCCTCTCCCCGTAGTCGGCCCTGATGTCCGCGGCGAAGAGGAGCTCCGTGCCGAGGCTTTCGCGAAACTCCTCAAGGATGTCCCGGTCCCCGCTCCCCCCGGAGCAGGAGGAGAGGAGCAGCGCCGCCGCCAGCGCCGGAAGAAGGCATTTTACTTTCCGCATTTTTGTCACCTCACGGTAAATTCGCTCATCGGGAGGGCGGACTGAGCTTTGCCCCCGTCCCGGGATGTTGTCCCTATTAGCGTATGCCCCCCGAGGGCGCGGTAGACCCTGCGCGTCGGCCAAAACCTGTGACGAAATCAGCAGGCAGATCGAAGCTTTTGAGGTAGAGAAGCTTATGAGCACGAGGAAAGAAATAGTAAGCGGCTATTACGATCAGATAGATGAAGACGGCAGGCTCCAAAAAACGCGGCACGGTCAGCTTGAGTACCATACGACCATGACATATATCCACCGCCATATCGAAATTTGATGGAAGATAGATGATGAAAATAGAATTTGACAACATTATTCTTCGCGATATGATAGAGTCCGACATTGAGGACTATGTGCGTTGGTTCACCACCGAAACCGAATGGTCAAATACCGACGCGCCATGTGAGCCTATCGAATCGGGCGAGGAAACCGAGCGCGCCTCCTGACGTGAATACTATGAGTCCGTGAAAGATCTTCCCGACGATGTTCGCCGTTGGAAGTTTGAGATCGAATGGAACGGCAGCCACATTGGCTGGGTAAGCTCCTATCCCATTGACGAGAATTACGAATGGATCGGCCGGAGCAGGGACGGTCAGACCGCTTATCGTGCTGTTGGCATTGACATTTGCGAATCCGATGTTTGGGGTAAAGGTATCGGCACAAATGCTCTCCGTGCCTTTGTGAACTATTACTTTGAGAACGGCGTGGACGAGCTTTACACACAAACCTGGTCGGGTAACGTCCGTATGCTCCGCTGTGCCGAAAAGCTCGGCTTTGTGGAGTGCAGCCGCAGCATCGGCGCACGAGAGGTTGACGGGCAGAAATATGACGGGCTGACCTTCGTGATAAAGAAGTGATTGCGCACAGATAATTTCAAGTTTGTTGAGACGTTGCAAAACCCTTTATGAGCTAAAGAGCGCACTTCCATACATAGTTTGGCAACCATGTATTGCGTACTGCGTAGAACCGATTATCATGCAGCCCCACTTCATCAAATCGAGACAGCACAGCCATGTATACAAGGAGAGCCATGATAAAATCAAAGAGAGATCCATCGGCATAAACACCGGGGGACAATTCCCCGATTTGGTATAATATCCGCGTTGCGGATATTATATTTGATTTAACGCCATTTTTCTCCCCGGCTTGCGCCGGGAACCGAAAAATATGGCGAATATACCATCCCCGCTTCGCGGGTATGGTATAATATCCGCGTTGCGGATATTATTTAGATTTTGAACCGTTTTTCTCCCCGGCTGCGCCGGGAACCGAAAAACATGGCGAATATACCACAAAATCAGAGATTTTTTGGTATAACAAACAATAATTCACTGCTGAATGTTCAGTCAGGACAGCAAACAGGAACGCTCCGATTGATGAAAAAAACGTCGGAGCGTTTCTGTCCAACATAGTCGGAAATATTGTAAACATTTAATTAACCGTCTAAACGTACAGTAGATTTCTTCGCATCTTGGTGGTATAGTATTAAATATTGAGTGGGCGATTGTTCGACAAATCTGGATTTGCGGAAGGGAAATGACATGAAGAAAATATTGTTTGGTATCGCTTTGATTTTGTTTGGATTCAGCATAGCGTATATTTCCACACAGGCACAGTGGGCAATTATGCAGGCAGTATCCCTGTTGTCTGTATTCGTTGGACCGGGTTTTTCAATTTTTGGATTTATTGAGAGGGAAAAATAACATAAAGTTTTATGAATTGCGGTAAAACCCTTTAGAAACTGAAAACCGGAATTATAGGAAACAAGCAAATCGGCAGTGGCGGAGGTGTATATGAAAAATAAATCATTACCATTAATTTTTGGCATGGTCCTGTTGGCTGCCTGTTTGATTATTATATTTGTAATGATACTCAACAATAAAGATGTTCCGGTATTTCTGATTGGATTTACCGGCGCATTGTGCGGAATTTTGATTAATTTGATTAAGGATGTTTTTGGTGAACATTAAGGTTCCAATTCAAAAGATTGATGTTGGAGGTAAATAAACGGACTGGTGGAACATATCGGTGTTTTGTATAATACCCGTTTTTATTGTTGTTCTAATGTTTTGTATTATGATTTACTGTTTTCCCATCGGCAATTTTGCTGGCGGGAAATTTTTTGTTCACTCCGTCGGATAAATATTCTCTCCAGCCCCGGCCCCAATACTCCGGGAACAGAAAAGTGAATTGGGAGTTGCCTAAGTCCCGATTCGACTTTGTGTTCCCGGCAAAAATCATAAATAATTATTGATCTGCATAAAGATAAATCCCATCACCTCCACTACACCATTCACTAACACTCATCAGAGGATATTTATTTTGGATATGGCAATATTCATTTGGCATAAACACCAGGGGACAATTCCCCGATGTGGTATAATATCCGCACAGCGGATATTATATTTGATTTAACGCCATTTTTCTCCCCGGCTTGCGCCGGGAACCGAAAAACAGGGCGAATATACCACAAAATCAGAGATTTTGTGGTATAACAAACAATAATTCACTGCTGAACGTTCAGTCAGGACAGCAAACAGGAACGCTCCGATTGATGAAAAAATCGTCGGAGCGTTCCTGTCCAACATAGTCGGAAATATTGTAAAGATTTAATTAACCGTCTAAACGTACAGTAGATTTCTTCGCATCTTGGTGGTATAGTATTAAATATTGAGTGGGCGATTGTTCGACAAATCTGGATTTGCGGAAGGGAAATGACATGAAGAAAATATTGTTTGGTATCGCTTTGATTTTGTTTGGATTCAGCATAGCGTATATTTCCACACAGGCACAGTGGGCAATTATGCAGGCAGTATCCCTGTTGTCTGTATTCGTTGGACCGGGTTTTTCAATTTTTGGATTTATTGAGAGGGAAAAATAACATAAAGTTTTATGAATTGCGGTAAAACCCTTTAGAAACTGAAAACCGGAATTATAGGAAACAAGCAAATCGGCAGTGGCGGAGGTGTATATGAAAAATAAATCATTACCATTAATTTTTGGCATGGTCCTGTTGGCTGCCTGTTTGATTATTATATTTGTAATGATACTCAACAATAAAGATGTTCCGGTATTTCTGATTGGATTTACCGGCGCATTGTGCGGAATTTTGATTAATTTGATTAAGGATGTTTTTGGTGAACATTAAGGTTCCAATTCAAAAGATTGATGTTGGAGGTAAATAAACGGACTGGTGGAACATATCGGTGTTTTGTATAATACCCGTTTTTATTGTTGTTCTAATGTTTTGTATTATGATTTACTGTTTTCCCATCGGCAATTTTGCTGGCGGGAAATTTTTTATCACTCCGTTGGATATATATTCTCTCCGGCCCCGGCTCAGATACTCCGGGAACGGAAAAGTGATACTAAAACCTGTTAAAAAGTGCAAAGCACTTTTTATAGCGCCGAAGGCGCGTCAGGTTTTGTATGAGACGTCATTTAAGCGCTTCCAGCGCTTAAATGGGCTGTGCGTAGCACGGCCTTCCCAGATATAAATTGATATTTTTATCTGGGAATAGTATGAATTGGGGGTGGTCAAAAAAACTGGCTGGAACAATTCCAGCCAGTTTTTTCAGCCTGCAAAAAAACCATATTTGCGCCGCTTACGGAAGTATCTCCCGCAGCTCGTCAATAAGGTCCGAGGCTGTAAGGGCGTACTGACCGTACCTCTCGGCGAACCTGTCCCCGGCGAGCCCGTGGAGGCACACCGCCCCCGGTACCGCCATGTCCATCGGTATCCCCTGGGCGAGGAGGGCGGCTGTCATTCCCGCCAGCACGTCACCGGAGCCGCCGGAGGCCATGCCCGGATTTCCGGTGGTGTTTATAAACGCCCTGCCGTCGGGGAGGGCCGTCACCGTGCGGTGGCCCTTGAGGACCAGTGTGACGCCGTTTTCCACCGCGTACCGCCTTGCGGCGTCAAGCCGGGAAAGACGCGAAAGGCCGTCGGACAGCCGCGAAAACTCCCCCTCGTGTGGGGTGAGCACCACCGGCCCGGCGCACCGGTCCAGCAGCGCCAGATCCCTTCCCACGGCCCACAGGGCGTCCGCGTCCAGCACCCCCGGGCCCGTGGCCCGGCGCAGCACCTCCGCCGTCACCGCCTCCGTGTCCCGGTCCCGGCCC
>CANRIU010000015.1 GCA_947630755.1 uncultured Oscillospiraceae bacterium
TTCACCCCCTGTTGTACCTTTTATTCTACAACAGGGGGTGTCTTTTTTCATTGTCTGTTTTTCGGGATACGGTCCAGTCTGGACCGCAGGGGCGTTTTTTTTGCATTACATTGTCAGCTGGAGGTAGAGGTCCTTGTACTGCTGGGCGGAGGCGGACCAGGAGACGTCCTTGTCCATGTCGCGCTGGACCATCTCGTCCCAGCACCAGCGGTTTGTGAAGAAGAGGGTCTTTGCCCGGTTTATGGCGTCCAGAAGAAGGCCCGCGTCGTAGCGGTCGAAGGTGAAGCCGTTTCCGGTGTTGGCGTACATGTTGTAGGGCTCCACCGTGTCCCGAAGGCCGCCTGTCTCCCTGACGATGGGGATTGTGCCGTAGCGCATGGCGTTGAGCTGGGTGAGCCCGCAGGGCTCAAACCGGGAGGGGACCAGCAGCGCGTCGGCTCCGGCGTAGATGCGGTGGGAGCGGGGCTCGTCATACATGATGTTGGCGCAGACGCTGCCCTTATAGGCGTGCTCAAAGTATCTGAAGGAGTCCTCGTAGGTCCAGTCACCGGTGCCAAGGAGCACAAGCTGTGTGTGCTCGTCAATCACCTGGGAGATGATGGAGTTCACAAGGTCAAGGCCCTTCTGGTCGGTGAGACGGGAGATGAGGCCGATCACCATCCTGTGGTCGTCGACCGCGAGGCCGAGCTCCTCCTGAAGGGCGCGCTTGTTCTCCTTCTTCCGGGGGAGGACGTTGGTGATGTCGTAGTTGACCCTGACGGAGCCGTCGGTCCAGGGGTTCCACATCTCGTAGTCGATGCCGTTGACTATCCCACGGAGCTTGCCGGAGTGGTATCTCAGGTGGGCATCCAGCCTCTCGCCGTACTCGGGGGTCTGGATCTCCCTGGCGTAGGTGGGGCTGACGGTGGTGATGGCGTTGGAGTAGGTCAGGCCCCCCTTGAGCATATTGGCGTCCACCCAGTCGGTGGTGAGGGCGTCCTTGTTGAACACATATTCCGGAAGGCCCGTCCAGTAGCGGATGGTGGGGATGTTGTACACGCCCTGGAATTTCAGATTGTGGATGGTGAGGACGGTCTTTGCCCGGGAGAGCCGGGTGTTCTCAAAGAGCGTCCTGAGATACACGGGCACCAGCGCGGCCTGCCAGTCGTGGCAGTGGATGATGTCGGGTATCCAGTCCATGTAGTTGAGCGCCGCCAGAGCGGCCTTGGAGAAGTAGCAGAATTTGGGGATGTCGTCCACGAGGTTCGTGTAGGGACTGCCCCAGCCGAAAAACTCCTCATTGTCGATGAAGTCGTAGACCACGCCGTCCCAGACATACTCCATGATGCCCACATAGTAGGAGCGGCCGTCAGCGGTCAGGTCCATCTCAAAGGCGCCCCGGTAGACCATCTTCTCCTGATACTGCCAGGGGATGCACTTATACCTGGGGAGTATGACCTTTACGTCGCAGTTTTGCCGGACCAGCGCCCGGGGCAGGGCGTACATGACGTCGCCAAGGCCGCCGGTCTTTACAAAGGGGTAGCACTCAGAGCCGATAAACGCCACGCTCCTGCGGGGGGTATAGTCCGGCTCCGGCTGGGCGGGGACATAGGCTTCCTCCACGGAGGCTTCGGCGGGGACCTCCGCCGGGACTTCGGCCTGTGCCTGCGCGGGTGTCTCCGCAGCAGCTTCCACGGGGGTCTCAGCGGGGGCTTCCACGGGGGCCTCAGCGGGGGCTTCCGCGGGGGCCTCCGCAACCGCGTCCACGGTGGCTTCCACCGGGAGTTCCGCCGGGGTCTCCACCGGGGCTTCCGCCGGGGCCTTCGCGGCGGCGGACCTGGAGGCGGCTTTTGCCCGGGGCTTTCCGGGCTTTGTCTCCTTCGCGGGGGTATCCTCCGCCGATGCCGCGGCGGACTTTTTCGCGGCGGTCTTTTTTACGGCGGGGGTCTTCTCCGCCTTCTCCGCTTTCTCCGCCTTTGCAGCGGCCTTCTCGGGGGCAGCCTTCTCCGTCCTTGCAGCGGCCTTCTCCCTGTCGTCGGGCTGGATCTTATCGGCCTTTTCCGTCTTCGGCGCGGCGGCCTTCCTCGGCCTGCCCACCTTTTTTGTTATTTCTTCCCCCTCGGGCCGGGACCCGGCGGGGAGAATGTTCTTATCTTCCTTAGTTTGTGACATATTCACCCTCCAAAATGCTTCAAAGCTTCAATGTCAATATTCCGCGTACAATCATGCCGCTTACGAATTATAGCACAATATTATTGGGCGATTCAATATACTAAATTGACGTGATTTTGCGGGGGTTTACCTTAATTTTCCTATACATTTAACAAATGACCGCCCTGAAAGACGCGCTTTTCAGCGGCGGCCCCTGTCGCTGCGGGTGAGGATGAGAAGCCGGAGGAGCTGGAGCACGGTGGAGAAGAGCGCCGCGACGTAGGTCATTGCGGCGGCACGGAGGACCTTTCCGGCGCAGTCGAGCTCCACGTCCTCGAGGATGTGCTGCTCGCCCAGGATGCGCATGGCACGGCGGGAGGCGTTGAACTCCACTGGCAGGGTTATGAGCTGGAAGAGGACCACCGCCCCGAAGAGCACCACGCCTATTCTGGCGAGGTTGAGCTCGCCAAGGACGAGGCCAAGGACTATGACGGGCCAGGAGAGCATGGAGCCGATATTTGCCACGGGGACGGAGAGGGACCGGAGCTTCAGCGGGAGATAGCCGGTGGCGTGCTGGATGGCGTGCCCGCACTCATGGGCGGCGACGCCTATGGCGGCGATGGAGGCGGAGCCGTAGACCGACTCCGACAGGCGCAGGACGTGCTCCCTGGGGGAGTAGTGGTCGGTGAGGCTGCCCCGGACGAGCTCGATGCGCACATCGAATATCCCGGCGCTGCGGAGGATCCTCCCGGCGCAGTCCTCGGCGGTCATGCCCCGCATACTGAGGAGCTTTGAGTATTTTTTGTAGGTCCTGTTGACGTTGAAGGACGCCAGCGTGCAGACGAGGGCGCCAATCAACACGAGGATATAGGTGGCATCCCAATACCAGAACATTATTATTTCCTCCTTTTTCGGTGATTTCGCTTGTTTTCAAGAATAATTTTACATATACCCGGGAAAAAAGTCAAGGACCGGGGGGGTAAAAAGAATGTCGAAAAGCCCAGACAGGCTTTTTCGACATTCTCAGCAAAATTAATGATGATGGCTTTCAGCCGACGGCGTCGCGGCGGCTCACCCGGGTGTTCAGGCTCTCCAGAAGGCCGCATATGCTCTCGGCGGCGGCGTGGGGGATGCCGTGAAGCTGGCTTTCCATCATTCTCTCCCCGGCGGCGGGGTCGAGGAGCGTCTCACAGGCGGGGAGGAGCTCCCTTTTCGGGTCGGTGACGGGGATGCACATGCCTCGGGAGGCGAAAAACTCCATATTCCTTGTCTCACACCCGGGGATCGGGGTCATGTGGACAAGGCGGGTACCCAGATTCGCGGCCTCGGTGGAGGAGAGGCCGCCGGGCTTTGACACCACGAGGTCGCAGGCGCGCATGTATTCCGCCATATGGGGGGTGCTGTCGAGGATGGTGCACCTGTCGCCGAAGCCGTGCAGGAGGCTTGCGCGAAGGGAGGCGTTGCTGCCGCATATGACGACGACGCGAAGGTCCGGCATCTCAAGAAGGGCGCCCACGGCGTCCTCGAGGCTGCCCGCGCCGATGCTCCCTCCGGCGACAAGGGCCGCGAGGGCGTCCTTTGCCATGCCGATTTTCGCGCGGCACTCCGCCCTGCCGGGGGCGTTGGCAAATTCCCGGCGGACGGGGATGCCCAGGGGGGCTATGCGCTCCCGGGGGATGCCGCGGTCGACGAACTCATCGGTGAGCTCCGGGGAGGGGATGACGTACACATCGCAGTCGGTCTCCTCGGTGAAGGGGATGCAGGTGTAGTCCGTGGCGATAAAGACGGTGGGTGGGACGCTGATGCCCCGGCGGCGCATATTTGTGATTATCTCCGCCGGAAATAGGTGGGTGGTGACTATCACGTCGCAGGGGTTTTCGTCAAGATATTTTTGCAGGTCCGGGACAAGGGCGCGGTTAGCGTAGTAGACCGGAGAGCGGACCGGGAGTCTGCGGTAGGCGTTGCCTAGGGAGTAGACGAAGCCGAAGGCCCGGGGCGCCCGCTGCGCAAGGCTGATGTAGGCGTTATTCACCGTGGAGGAGGCCCGCTCCCCGCGAAGGGAGTTGGGGTCGACGAGGGCGGCATGGTGTCCACGGGCGGTGAGCTCCTGCTTCAGGGCGATTCCGGCGGTGTTGTGCCCGCCGCCTGTCCCGCAGGAGAGGATCAGCGCATCCACAGGACCTTCACCTCCATCCGCTCCTTATCCTCACGGCTGAGAGCCATCCTCACGCACACCATCGCGGCGATGAGCAGGAAGGCGAAGCTGACCCAGCCTCCGGCCCGGGAGAGGGGCATTATCACCGCCGTGACGATGTACGCGGCGATGGTGCGGTAGTAGTGGGGGGATATGCGCACGCATACGGAGAGGAAAATAAACACTCCCGCGAAAAGGAGAAGGGGCTTCATATAGGGGAACAGGCCGAGAAGCACGCCGAAGGTGACGGCGATGCCCTTCCCGCCGCGGAATCTGTTGAAAATCGGCAGGATGTGTCCCAGCACCGGGGCGGCGAGGACAAAGGGCAGGGCCTGCTGGGACAGCGCCGGAGTGAGCCTCAGAGCGAAATACACGGGCAGGGCGCCCTTCAGAAGCTCAAATATCAGCGTCAGGGTCCCGCACCAGAAGCCCCCGTATTTGTAGGCGTTTGCGGCGCCGGGGTTACGGTCGGGGCTCTCGGCATAGCGCTCCCGCACGCCGAAGATGGCGCCGAAGATATTGGCGTACATGACGCTGCCGGAGAGATACCCGAGCAGTAGGACAACAATGGCTTTGCGCATTTCACGCTTCCTTTCGTAAAAATAAAGGGGTCAAAGGGGTTTTGGGACGTTAATTTACGCCCCGGAAATCGTATGCTGCCGAAAAAGGCGCTTTCGACATTTTTCGACAGCCGCCATTATACCACATACTGTATGCTATTTCAATACCTGTACTCATTGAATTTTATCACTTTAAATTGCCTACGGGGATGGCGCGGGTGGCGGCGGAGCTCAAAAAGGTCCGGTCGTGCTCCACGAAGAGCATCGTGGGGCGGGCGCTCAGGATAAGCTCCTCAATACGCGCCCGGGAGATCACGTCCACGAAGTTGAGGGGCTCGTCCCAGAGGTAGAGGTGGGCGCGCGTACAGAGACTGCCCGCAATCAGGACCTTCTTTTTCTGGCCCTGGGAGTAGTCCTCCAGGGGCTTTTCAAACTGCTCCCGCTCGAAGCCCAGCTTTCGGAGGATGGACTGAAAAACGGACCTGTCGATCTTAAGCCCTGCGGCGTAGTCCTCGAGGCTGCCGCGAAGGAAGGAGGAGTCCTGGGGGACATGGGAGACGGTGATGCCGGAGGCCAGGCGCAGCAGCCCCGTGTGGGGCACGTCCGCGCCCAGGATGAGCTTCAAAATGCTCGTCTTACCCGAGCCGTTGCGCCCGGTGAGGGCCGCCCGCTCGCCGCCCTCGAGGGTGAAGGTGAGGCCGCTGAATACTTCCCTGCCGCCGTAGCTCACCGCCAGGTCCCGGACCTCCAGGAGCCTTCCTCGGAAGGGCAGCGGGGAGAGCTTCAGCTCCTCGCTGCGCTCGATGTTGTGGAGAAGCTTTGACTTCTCCTCCACCGCCCGCTCCCGGCGCTGGTCGATGGCCCTGGCCCGGCGCTGCTGCTTCGCGGCCTTCGCCGCCTGCCGGGGCGCCCAGCCGTCCTTTACGTCGGCCTTGTCCGTGTGGGAGACGTACTTTGACCGCTCCGCCCTGTCCGACCAGTCGGAGCGCCTGCGGGCGGCGTCGGCAAGGCGGCTTATCTCCCCTCGGAGTTTGTCGTTCTCCGCCATCTCCCACTCGTCCCGGCGGCGCTTTTCCTCCCACCAGACAGAGAAGGGGCCGCGGGTGACCTCAATGTTCTCCCTGTTGATGCTGAGGGTGTGGTCGGTGCAGCGGTCAAGGAGCGCACGGTCGTGGCTCACCAGTATGAAGCCGCGCTTTTTCGCAAGGTACTCGCCGACCGTCTTGCGGGCCTCCATGTCCAGGTGGTTCGTGGGCTCGTCGATGAGGGGGAAGGCGTCCTCCCCGGCGAAGAGCGCCGCCAGGCACAGCCTTGTCCGCTCCCCGCCGGAGAGGGTCCCGAAGGGGCGGGAGAGGGCGTCCTCCGGGATGCCGAGCCGTGTTATCTCCCGGAGAAGCTGCCAGTCCTCAAAGTCCCCGGCGCTTCTCAGGGCGTCAAGGGAGGGGGCGTCCGTGTCCGGCACGGGCAGGGGGAAATACTTGAATTTTATGCCCGGGGCGCGAATCGTCCCGGAGTAGTCAAGCTCCCCCATGAGGCACCGAAGGAAGGTGGTCTTGCCCCGCCCGTTCCGGCCCGTGAAGCCCAGGCGCCAGTCGGTGTCCATGCGAAAGGAGACATTTTCAAATATGCTGTCGCCGCTGCCCTCATAGGCGAAGGTGAGGTTTTTTACATCTATGATCATATTAATACGCCCTTTCAACAAAAATGAGCCGCGGGAAGAAATCCCACGGCCCATGAAACGGCGCAAAAAGCCCATTTTGGGTGCGAAAAATCGAATTTCCATCCCGCTTTCGGCGCAAAGGGCACACCTGTCCCCTCAAAACGCGCCTTAAATTTTAAGCGGAATAAGAATCCATCCCCGCACCTCCGTTTTTATTGGTGAAAGTATACCAAAAAGGAAGTGAAATGTCAATACCGGGGACAAAATCCGGCCCTGCCGGGGGAGAGTAAAAAATTTCCGCAGGGGAGGGCATAATTTCGTGAATATTTTCTGCAAAAATGTGTGGACACCCGGGGAAATATAGTATATAATTCACTGGATTGGTATATAAATTTAGGCTCTGCCCGGGAAGCCGGGGGGCGCGCGGGGCGTCTTCCCCGGGGCTGCGGGCGGGACCTCGATTTAAATACACAAATAACCCGGCTCGCCGGGTAAAATGAAAGGAGAAAAGGTATGAAGGAATCTGCAAGGCGCCTTCTGGCATCCCTGCTGGCCTTTGTGATGGTGCTGGGGCTCACCCCGGCGGTCATCGCGGAGGAGGGAGAGAGCGGCGGAGGCCGGGTGACCTGGGAGAAGCTGGGGGAGCGCACCTCCGCCCCGGCGGACCAGGGAAAAACGCCGGGTGAGGACGCGCTCTACGGCGAGGACGACGTGGTCCGCGTCTCCATCGTCATGGACAAGCCCTCCACGCTTGAGCGGTTCGGAGGAAACGGCGAGCCCTTTGCCGTTACGGCCTCCACTCCGGCGGCGATCTCCTACCGGGAGAAGCTGGAGAGCGAGCAGGCATCCGCGGCGGCGGTCATCTCCCGCAGGGCTCTGGGCGGGGAGAAGCTGGACGTGGTGTGGAACCTCACGCTGGTGACGAATATGATCTCCGCCAACGTAAAATACGGCGAGATCGACGCCATAAAGGCGGTGCCCGGGGTACAGGATGTGTTCGTCGAGAACCGCTTCATGGCGATGAGCGGCGGCGAGGGGGACTTTGCCCCCGCAATGGCGACATCCTCAAAGCAGACGGGCAGCTCCGCGGCCTATGACGCGGGCTACTACGGCGCGGGCAGCAGGATCGCCATAATCGACACCGGGATCGACCCGGACCACCAGTCCTTCAGCGATAAGGCGCTGGAATATGCCCTTGAGAAGGACTTCGGCAGCGACTATGCGGAGGAGCTGGACCTTCTCACCCTCGACGAGGTGGAGGAGAGGTTCTCCGAGCTGCACATAAGCTCCCTCCCCGGGAACCCGGTGAAGGACGCCGCGTCCCTGTACGCCGGCCTGAAGCGGCCCTTCAACTTCAACTATATCGACGCGTCCCTCGATGTCTCCCACGACAACGACCGTCAGGGCGCCCACGGCTCACATGTGGCGGGCATCGCCGCGGCGAACAGGTACCTGGAGAGCGGAAGCACGTTTGTCAGCGCGCTGGACAGGGCGAAGGTGCAGGGCGTGGCGCCGGACGCGCAGATTTTGACCATGAAGGTCTTTGGCAAGGCCGGAGGGTCCTATGAGTCCGACCACTTCGCGGCGATAGAGGACGCGCTGGTGCTGAAGGCTGACGTCATCAACATGTCCATCGGAACATACATGGCGGGGCAGACCTACAACAGGCAGTACGCCGACGTGCTCGCGAAGCTCGAGAGCAGCGACACGGTCATAACCGTCGCCGCCGGAAACTACGGCTCCTATGTGGACATGGGGACCCAAAACGGGCACCTCTACTCCGACGACGTGAGCATGGACACCGTGGGCAACCCGGGAGCATACACCGGGGCGCTCACCGTGGCGTCCGTGGACAACATCGGCGCTACGGGGTACTTCATCTCCGTGGGGGAGAACAGTATGTTCTACCTGGAGGGGAGCGGCTCCAATCCTCCCATGGCCAGCATCGGCGGGGATACGGAGCTGGACTTCGTGTACCTGGACAGCGTGGGACTTGTGGCGGACTACCAGCTTGAGCCGCCCGAGGTGACGGAGATTTACGAAAACCAGCTCGAGATACTGAACAGCGAAGTCAGCCTCGAGGGCAAGGTCGTGGTGGTGAACCGCGGCGTGTCGCCCTTCTTTGCCAAGGGAAACGCGGCAGACAAGCTCAAGGCAAAGGCGCTTATCATCATAAACAACGCCGCGGGCTCCGTGGGAGCGGACATGGCGGGGTACACGGGGACAATACCCGTGGTGACGGTGAATCTCAACACAAAAGAGTACTTTGTGACCGAAAATTCCGGGACCATCAGCACCGAGTACAACAGTGACGGAGAGCAGGGGGCTTCCGAGATAAGCTATTACACCGGAAAGCTCACGGTGTCCGACGAGCTCACGTCAGAGTATTTTGACGAGGACAGCACGATAAGCGATTTCAGCGCCTGGGGCGTGCCGGGGGATCTCTCCATAAAGCCGGAAATCACCGCGCCCGGAGGGAGCATCTACTCCGTGGACGGGTCCTCCACCACATCCACAGACAAGTACACCACCATGAGCGGGACATCCATGGCGGCTCCTCAGGCGGCGGGCATGGCGGCGCTGGTGGCGGAGTATGTGAAAAAGAGCGTGACTGACAGCGAGCTTACCACGCGGCAGCTTGTGCAGTCGCTCCTCATGTCCACCGCAGCACCCATAAAGGACGGGAACAACTACTACCCCATACTCCAGCAGGGCGCGGGACTTGCAAACGTGGGTAGCGCCGTTATGGCGGAGTCCTACATAACCGTCGCGGGGCAGCCCGACGGCAAGGTGAAGGCGGAGCTGGGCGAGGACGCCGGGCGCAGCGGCGAGTACACCGTGGGCTTCACGATACACAACCTTAAAAATACGGAGCTCACATACAACATAAGCGCCGAGGCGTTCACCCAGGGGCTTGTGGAGATCGACGGCGAAATGTACATGGACACCGCGACCACGGGGCTTGACGCCGATGTGAAGGTATATCTCAACGGCTACAACTCCGACGGGACGGTCAAGGTGCCCGCAAATGGGACGGCGGATGTGACGGTGGTCATTACCCTCGCCGCCTCCGCCAGGGCGGCCCTTGCCCAGTACCCCTGCGGGGCGTACATCGAGGAGTTCATCACGGCAAAGCCCGACAGCTACGCCGACGGGAATGATATGGTGACGGGCGTGACCCACTCCATCCCGGTGCTGGCCTTCTACGGGAGCTGGACCGAGGCCTCCATGTTCGACAGGATAACAAACGAGGAGTACATCTACGGCCTCTCCGACCGCGTCCCCTACACCAGGCTCATGGACACGAACGTGCTGACACTGCGGTATGACGGGGATCTTGCCGACATCTTCATGATGACAGCGGGCGCGGGAGAGGGCGACGCCTACACATATCTTGCCGACCGCGCGGCCTTTGACCCGGCCTTAGCCAGCGTTGCAACATACTACTTCACCCCCATACGCAACTTCGCAAACTCCCTGCTTCGGATAACCGACGCCGAGACCGGGAAGGAGTATTTCCGGGAGGAGCGGGGCGACAGCTACGCGGCCTTCTACGACGAGGACCGGGAGGTCTGGCATTACACCGACCAGACGGCGTACTTCGACTGGCGGGGCACCGATATGAATGGCGCGGAGCTGCCCGACGGCACCACAGTATGCGTCAGCGTCACCCTGGCCCCGGAGCTTTATGTCTCCGAGTCAGGCACTGCTTGGGATAAGCTGGGCGCCGGCGCGACCATCAGCCGCGTCGTCACCGTGGACCGGTCCGCCCCGGAGCTTCTGGACGTGGACGACACCAGAATCACCGACGACGCCCCCACGCTGGGCGTGAGGGTGCGGGACAACGAGTATATCTCCCGGGTGAGCCTATATAGCGCGGCCGACACCTCCGCAGACAGTGTGCTCTGGGAGGTCGTGCCCGACCAGATGACCGCCGGGGAGGCATACACCGTGACGCTGGATCTCTCCAGCGCCGTGGGCGAGAGCTTTGTCCTTGAGATAGAGGACTACGCCGGACATGTAAGCGTTTACTCGCTGAAGATGGACCTGACGGCGAGGGTGAAGGCGTATTACAGCTTCTATGCCGTGAACGAGGGCGTCCTTTACGGTTATGACAAAGAGGGCACAGGAGGAATTATCGGCGAGACCTTTGACGCGGTTGATGTAGCCGATTATGTGGACGGATACATATTCTACGGTACGGCCTTTGATGAATCCTATTACGCCATGCCCTTTGGCGACCCCGCCCACGCTTCCCTTATCGGAACGTTTGACATATATGATGTCATGGGCGATGAGCTTGATTACTTTGGAGACCTTTATCCTGTTTCCCTTCCCACCGACATGGCATACAACGCCAGGGACGGAAAGCTCTACTTCCTCGAGTATATCAGCGCGACAGATTACCCGATGGAGGATGATACTGAATACCATTGGACCAGTGAGCTAAAGTACCGCATGGTGGCGCTTGTCACACTTGATCCCAGAGACGGCACATTTGAGCTGGTGAAGGTGCTCGGCACTGACAAATTCAGCTGCGGACAATTTGGTCATATCTCAGAGCCCGATGGGATGCTGTTCCAGACGCTTGCAATAGATACGGACGGAAATATTTATGCGACAAGGGCTTTGGATTCCATCGTAATATCAAGTGATCTCGATTGGGAAACTGAAGAATTTTATGAGTATGAAGAAATTTCATATGAGACCAACTGGGAGATCTACCAGCTTGACCTGACTGATAATGGCGACAACAGACTTCTTGGCTCCGTATTCACCAAGGATGCCGACCATGCTCCGCATTATCTCTCCCTCGACTGGAATGACGAGCGCGATTGCCTCGCGGGCATGTTCGGATACTATAACGAGAATTATGACAGCACCGATTTGATCCTCGAGTTTGACCTTACCGGGGACGAGCTGACATACGAAGAGATAGCGTCAATTTATGTGGAGGAAGAGTATCAGAGCCTGTCCGCCTTCACCGTTATCGGCAACTCAGCCGCAACCTTTGATTTCGACGGGGACGGGACCACGAGCAAGGTGCTTGACGGGCAGGCGCTGCTGGACCTTGTCACAGGGAAGCGCACGTCCATCGTCAAGAACGCCTATGCGGACTTAAACGGTGACGGCGTTGTAAACACCTTCGACGTGGAGATGCTCCAGCACATGGAGCTGGGGAGCCAGACCTTCGCCCCCACCACGGATGCCACGGGAGTGGTGATCTCCGCCGCCAGCGTGGAGATGCGTCTGGGAAGCGAGCTGGAGCTCTCCGCCTACGCGGACCCCTGATTTTTGGCGGACAGGGGCGTGATCTGGTCGAGCTCCGACGAGAGCATAGCGAGAGTCAACGCCCAGGGCGTTGTGACCGGGATCACCCCGGGCACGGCGACAGTTACCGCGGCGTCGGTGCTGGACCCCGAGGTCACGGCACAGTGCCAGGTGACGGTCCTCGCCGCGGAGTATGACCTCACGGGCGTTGTCATGGACGCGAACAGCGACGCGCAGCTGTTTGCCATGGATGTGGCGCACCTTCAGGGGTGGCAGCCCGTGACGCCACTCAAGGACGACATCGACGTTATCTCCGGGACCTTCTACGACCCCACGGACGAGGAGGGCGACGAGATCGCCTTCGTCATGGACAGCGGATTTGTAATTTATCAGATCGATCCGGCGACCGGGGAGACTATCACAAAGAGCGGCAGGAAGACATACCCGCTCAGTGACATGACGGTTCTGGAGGGCGTGAGCACAAAGGACAGCCCCATGGTGCTCGGTGTCTACGGGCCCATGCTGCTTTTCGGAATAAACGGGGTCATGGAGGACAAATTTGAGACGGGCTTCCTCAGTATGGCCTATGTCCTCCCCAGCTACGGCGCGGAGGCGCTGGTGGGCGTGGCCTACGCCGGGTCCTTCCGGGAGGGCACCACGGAGTATGAGGTGGTCTACGCCATCGACGACGTGGGGAATTTCTGGCTCATGTACTTCGACTTCACCGACAGGCAAAACCCGGTGTTGGAGCAGGCGCTTTGCATCTACACCGATCTTCCGGAGGACCAGATAAGCGCAACAGGCCAGGGCGTGCACCTGTGCTCCATGGTGGTCAGCGACATCGACACCATACTCTTCTCCCGCCAGAACGGCAAGACCGCGGAGATCTACCTTCTGGAGCGCGAGGAGTACGAGGAGAGCGGGTCCGTACAGAACTACTTCAGCGCGGCGCACATCGCCGACATGGGCAGCGACTGCTTCCCCGCGGTGATGTTCTCCGCGGTGTCCACGGCGGCGGAGGATACGCCCGGCGGCGGATGGGACGACGATTACGATGATTATGACGACTACGACGACTGGTCCGTCATGCCGCCCCTTGGCGAGGAGCTGAGCGACCTTGCCGGGACATCCGGCGAGGATGCCTCCGCCCCGGCGGAGGACCAGCTCCCAGAGGTGGAGATCGCCGAGGTCCCCGGCAACGGCGAGACTGAGGGTGACGAGACTGAGGAGGCTGCGCCCGAGACTGACGAGACTGAGGCGGATGCGCCTGAGACTGACGAGACTGAGGCGGATGCGCCTGAGACTGACGGGGGCGAGCCGGAAATCGACATCTCCGAGCCCGTGAACGTCATAGTCGGCGGGACCGCCGCCGTCAGGCAGACATCCTCCTCCGGCGCGACGTCCACCGTGACCGTCACGGTGGATGAGGACAGTACGAACGGGCTTCTCACCGTGGATTACAAGCCCGGCGAGGTGACGCTGGTCTCCGTGAGGGGAACAGGGAGCCTTGTGAGCATAAACGACAGGGTCAGCGGCACAGTCACCATCGGCTGGGCCTGCGGCGAGGACAGCGGCGTCTTCACCTCCGGCAAGGTTATCGCGGAGCTGGTGTTCCAGCGCAGGAGCGCGGACATAACCGGGACCGAGGTGCGCCTTACCTACGGCGAGCTTGCCGACGGCGAGGGCGTGGGCGTCGGGGCGTTGCCCGAGGCGGAGGAGACCGCCGTGGCCTTCTACGAGCCCGTGGTACCCGCAGCGACACCCGATGTGGTGACGGGCAGCGCCGCCGAGGGCGGTGAGATCGTCACCGAGACCACCGCCGCTCCGACGGCCTCCGTCAGCGACGGCGAGGCGAGCGTCCAGGTCTCCGACTCCATGGGCGCGGAGATAGTCAGGCAGGCGCAGCAGAACAGCTCCGACAAGGTGGTTATCGCGCCGGAGATAGCGGGAGAGGTGACGAGGACCGAGGTCACGATCCCCGCCGGGACCGCTGCCGAAATTGGCGAAAAGACTGACGCGGACCTTGTGGTGGAGACGCCCGCGGGGGATGTCACCATACCCAACGGAGCGCTCTCCGAGCTTGACGGGGCCATCACCGTGGCGACCGAGGCGAAGGGCGGCGCCGTCAGCGTCGAGGTCGCGGCGGACGGCGAGATCCTCACCCAGGTGCCCGGCGGCATCAGGGCCGCCCTGCCCCTCGGAGACGGCGAGGTGGCGGTGATAGTCGGCGAGGACGGCACCGAGACGATAGTTCCCAAGTCTCTGGTGGACGGCGGGGAGACCTACGTCCTGCTCCGGGGCTCGGCGACAGTGAAGATAAAGGACAACAGCAGGAGCTTTACGGATATGCCGGAGAGCGAGGCTTACGTCAGGACGATAGACTTCGTGTCAAGCCACGAGCTCTTCCAGGGCACCGGGGCGGAGACGTTCTCCCCCTCCGCGTCCATGGACAGGGCGATGATGGTCACGGTGCTGTGGCGTCTTGAGAGCGAGGCCGCGCCGACGGCGGTGGAAAATTACAGCGATGTGTCCGCCTCCGCCTGGTACGCCGAAAGCGTGGCCTGGGCCGAGGAGAACGGCATCGCCAACGGCTACGGCAACGGCATCTACCAGCCCAAAAAGGCGATAAGCCGGCAGGAGATGGTGACGATGCTCTACCGCTACGCGATTTTTGCGGGCATGGACACCGATAGGACCGACGACCTTGCGGCCTTCGCCGACGCCGGGGACGTGTCCGGCTACGCCAGGGAGGCCATAGCCTGGGCCGTGGCGAACGGCATAATCACCGGGACCGACTCCGGGCGGCTGAACCCCTCTGGAAGCGCCAGCCGCGCCCAGGTGGCGACGGTGGTGATGAGGCTCGTGGCGCTGATGGTGAAATAAGGGCAAAAAGTTAAGAAAAGCGGAGGACCGCCTGCGGCGGTCCTCCGAAAGAGATCGCCGGAAAAGCCCGGCTTTATCGGAAGACTTAAGCGGCAGGCGCTGATGCGCCCGCCGCTTAAGTTTGTCAAAGAACTCAAATTCGATATTATTCCCGGCGGCATACGCGTCGGAAAACCCCCTTTTGCCGCCCAGACTGGCCCCGCAGGCGCCATTTCGGAGCGCAACCGCCCGTAGGGCGGCTCTTAGCGCGGAGATGTGTACGAAGTGCATGGAGGGGACCGACAAATTTCTTCCGTCGACAAAGGCTTTGCCTTTGCCGACGGCTTGAAAAGCCCGAAGGGCTTTTTCGACAGACCAAAGCGGCAGGCGCTGGTGCGCCTGCCGCTTTAGCTTATGCTTATATTTGCTTTTAAGCTCAGTCGAAGATGGAGCCCATGCGGGCGACATAGAGCTCCTCGATGGAGACGCTGCCCGTTGCGGCAAGGTCAATCTTATGGGAGCTGGGGTCGTCGGTGTAGGCGCGGATGCTTATGGCCTTGTAGTCGTTGAAGAAGCCCTCGACCAGGGAGCGGTCGATGTAGATCTCCATGGTGAGCTTACCGTCCTCCACCGGGAGCGCGCCGGAGACCGCGGGGGACTTGCAGCCCTCGCCCTTGTTCTCGGTGCGTCCGTTGATAGTCTGGGCAGCCGTGTCATAGCGGAAGGTGGTGGCGTCCCACTTGCCGCCCTGCTTCATGTTGATGGAGAAATCCTGGGCGGCGCTCACGTCCACGGTGAGGCGGATGTAGAGCATATCCGTGTCAACGCCCGCGAGGGCGGCGTTGGCGTCCTCAAGGGATATATTCTTCTGGTCGATGAGGACCTCCTCCTCCAGCTCGTGGAGGGTGTCGATGGGGGAGATCATCATGTCGGTGCCGTCGTCATTGAGCCAGAGCTTTCTTGCGAGGCCCACGGTGTGGGCCCAGCCGGAGGCGCCCTGCTCGGCAGCGCCGCGCTGGTCCTGCATGATGGAGAACATGTATATGTCGCCGCTGACGGGGTCCACTATGCAGGAGGGGCCGGTGAACACGTTGGCGCCGTAGTCGAGAAGGTGGGGCTCGCCCTGGAATGCCTCGTCCGGGGTGAATTTTCCGGTCTCAAGGTCGAAGTCGCCCAGCCAGTAGTAGACCTTGTTGTCGGCGATGGAGGCGGGGGCGGGGCTGATGGAGAAAAAATATTTGGTTATCGTCCCGGCCTCGTTGGTCACGGGGAGGAGTATGGGCAGCTCCCAGCTGGTGCCGTAGAGGGCGGACTGGTTGGCCATCTCATAGACAGGTCCGCGGTAGACCCAGTTCTGGTCCACGGTGCCGTCGTCGCGGAGCTCCAGCGTGTCGGAGGTGTAGAGGAGCGCGGAGCCGCCTTGGGTGGTGGCGGAGCCGGAGCAGATGAGCATACACCAGGTGTCGCCCTCCTTCCAGATGGAGGGGTCGCGGAATTCGCCTGTGCGGCCCTCGCCCTGCTTCTGGATGACGGCGAGCTCGTCGCATATCACCCAGTCGGTGAGGTCGGGGTCGTTGAGGTCGGCGGGGTAGGCCACGCCGATGTTCTGGTTGGAGATGAGGCCGGGGTAGTCGCGGAAGCCGTCGTTTCCGGCGGTGAAGAAGAGGAGCGGTACGCCGTTTTTGTCATAGGTTGCGCCGCCGGACCAGACGCCGTCGGGGACGACAGTGCCCTCGGTGGGGGTGATGGCCTCCTTTATGGGCTTCCAGTTGACCATGTCGTTGCTCACCATGTGGCCCCAGCAGATGTTGCGCCAGTAGGAGCCGGTCATGTTGGCCTGATAGAAGAGGTGGTACACGCCGTTATAGTAGATGGGCGCGTGGGGCTCGTTCATCCAGAACTGGTAGGGGCCGCCGTGGAACTGGGGGCGGGTGTAGTCGCCGGTGAGGATGTTCTGGAGCCATATCTGGTCAAAGGGTATCTCGGGGACGGTGACGCTGTCGTAATATTCCTTTATCTCGTCCGCGCCAAGGGCGGTGGACCAGATCTTGACCTCGTCAAGGTAGCCGCTGGCCACGTTCAAAAATCCTGCGGTGAGGCGCTCAGCGTCCATGTTGCGGCCCACGGAGAGGCCCTTTGTGGAGGCGGCGGCGATGTCACCGCCGGTGAAGCCGGAACCCACAAGCTCGCCGTTGAGGTAGAGGCACATCTGGCCCTCATCCTCGTCGTAGGTGGCTGTGACCAGGTTCCAGGCGTATTTCTCAAGACGCGCCTCGTCCGACCAGACGGAGACGACCTCATATCCGGTGCCCACCTGGAAGCTCAGGCGCCCGAAGCGCTGGTAGCCCAGAATGAAGCCCTTGTTCGCGGCCTTGTCCCACTGGCTGACGATGCCCGTCAAATTGTCGTTTCCGTTGTCGGCGGCATGGGGGTCGTCCCACTCGAACATTCTGGGGGCTATCCACGCCTGAACGGTGAGGGAGGGGCCCTCCACAGTTATGTCGCCGCGCTTGTAGTTTACATAGGTGCTCGTTCCGTCAAGGAGTATGCAGCCGCCGCTGATGCCCTCACTGCGCCACTGGGGGTCCTGAGAGTCCATGTATGTGGCGTGGGTGAAGCCGTAGCTCAGCTCCGCGTCCGGGGCCTTCCCGGCGGAGTCCTTCACGGTGGTGCCGCTGCCCTCGTCGAAGCTTAAGTGCAGCAGCAGGTCGTCCTTATGGGCGTCGCCCCCGCAGGAGGCGAGAGTCAGTATAAGGCACAATGTCACAAGCAAAAAAGCCAGTCTTTTCTTCATGTTTTATTCGTGTTCTCCTTCCTGTTGGGGGCATGATTTCAGTGTCTGCCTGTCAATCGGTTCCGACCGGCTGGAATAGACCAGCCGGCCGGATACAGGGGGATGGAGGGTGGTTATCAGTCGAGATTCGCAGCAAGCTGCCAGGGGATCTGGACCTCGCCGGGGACGTCGTCGGGATTGGCGGGGTCGTGTCCGTCGGTGACGGTGTCAAAGAGCGAGGCGACATCGGGGGCGGTCTCATAATAGGTCACGACCTCATCGAAGAAGGCGTGGGCCCAGCCGCCGTCAATGATCTCATCGCACAGGACTATGTAGAGCTCCTCGCCAACGTGGGCGGAGAGGTCCATGACGTAGGTGCCCATGTCGGCCCAGGAGCCGCCCTGAGCCAGGTGCGGGTAGTTGGTGTCGCTGAAGCGGGTCTGCTTGTAGTAGCCGATCTCGGTGCCGTCGGCGGTGTAGACCCGGACAGCGGAGGCGGCGCCGCCCATGCGCACGCTGATGAAGTCGGAGCCGGCAAGGGTGAAGTTGGTGGAGCGGACGGACCAGCTCTCGGGCTCGCCGATGCCGTTGTTCCAGCCGTCAAGGTGCCAGTCGCCAGCCTGGTTGTAGGGCAGGCCCTGATCCCAGTAGGTGGCGGCGGAGATAACGCCCGCGGGCTGTCCCTCAACGACGCTCCAGGTGTCGGGGGCAACGACGGTCCATCCGGCCAGGTTCCCGGACTCAAAGCCGCCGTTGGCGACGGAGTTGTGGTCGGCCATGGCTATGACGGAGAAGGAGGACTCAGCCGTCCTGTCCTCATAGGAGGCGGCGTAGGTCACGGTGTAGGCGCCGGGGACGGTCATGTCAACGGCGTCAAAGCCCTCGGTGATCTCGGCGCCGTCGGAGGTGGTGACCTTCGTCACGGCGATGTCGGTGACGCTCTCGCTGCCGAAGGAGGCGGCGGCGCCCTCAAGGTAAGAGGTGACATCCACGGCGCCGCAGTCAACGACCTGGTTTGCCGCGTAGGCGGTGATGGTCAGGGACTGGAGAGGCACGGGATAGGGATAGTTGCTGTAGTAGTTGCGAAGGCTGGTGAGGTCGTCGTAGGAGGCGCTGGTGTAGGTCTCGTTCTGGATCTTCTCCATCTGCTCGACCTCAAGAGCGGCGACATCATCGGCAGTCAGGGAGACGCGGAAGTCGTCGACGTTGATGAAGGCGAAGCCGCCGCTGGAGCCGTCGTTGGCGTCAACGACCTTCAGGTACACGACCCGTCCGATATACTCGCTGGCGTCCATGTACATACGAAGGAGGGTGAGGGCCAGAGCGGGGTCGGAGAAGTAGTCGTTGGTGACCTTGATGAGCTCCTCGTCGGTATTGCCGTCGCAGAGAGCCACATAGGAGCCGCCGTTTCCGGCGCCCATCATGAATGTGATGTAGCCGTCCCCGGCAAGGGTGAACTTCTGGGAGCGGATGGCTCCGGTGAGGTTCTCGGGGGTGGCGCCGTTGTTGGAGCCGTCCAGGTAATAATTGCCGTCGCCGTAGACAGCGCGGTCAGTCCAGTAATACTGGCTGGTGGGGACCACGTTGGCAATGGTCAGCGCGGAGCCGTCCAGGAGCTTCCATCCGGTGAGGACGCCGCTCTCCAGGTCGCACTCCTCAAAGCCGCCGTTTACGATGGTGGTGGCTGTCTCGTCCTCGACGAAGGGCTTCTCGCCGTACTTGTCTATCTGGGCCTCGTACTCGGCCTGGGCCGCGGCCACGTCGGCGTCGCTCTGGCAGACCTTGAAGGCGTCCACGTTTATGTAGGCGAAGTCGCTGCCGTCGTCGTTGTCGGTGATGCGGATGTAGATCTTCTTGCCGATGCTGCCGGAGAGGTCAACGACCTTTGTGAGCAGGTGGTCCTTGATGTACATTCCGTCGCAGTCGGTGTTGCCCACCTTCGCAAGGACGGCGTCGGTGTCGGACTCAATGAACTCCACATAGCACTTCTCCGGGTCCTTGCCCGCGCCGATCTTAAAGGTTATGAAGCCGTTGCCGCCGAGCTTGAAAACGTCGGAGGTGAGGGTGCCCTTCATAACGGGGTTGCCGCCCTTGGCGCCGGAGAAATAGTACTCCCCGGACTTCTCCATGGGCACGCCGTTTATCTTCTCATCGGATACAACGCCGCGGAAGTTGAACGCCGCGTCGTCCTTGGTCCAGCCCACCCATTTTCCGGTGGATGTGTCTTCAAAGTCGCCGTTGACGATGTCATCGGCGGCCTTGGCTGTGCCCTTGACGGCGTCGCCCTGACCATCTCCGCCGCAGGCCGCGAGGGCCAGGACCATGCAGAGAGCGAGGACAAGAGCTGTGAGGCTTCTCATTGTTTTTTTCATAATCATCCCTCGTAATTTTTAAAAAAATTTGATGTCCGCATCGGCTTGGCGGGCCTTTGCGTGCCGGGATGTCCATGAAATAACGTTTCACGTTCAAGAATGAGCTAATTATAAAATCATCTTCACAATTTGTCAACAGGCATTTAAAAAATAATTAACGTTTTACCTAATTAACAAAAAATCAGGACCGATTTTGTGCAGAATGCTTCTGAACCGGTCCTGAAACGATTTCGCTTTGCTTTTTCTCAGCTCTCGACCTCGGCAAGAGTAGGCATGGCGGGGATGGCGCCGTGGCGGCTGGTGGTGAGGCTGGCGGCGAGGTTCGCGAGAGCCAGGATGGCCTCCAGCTCCGGGACGGTGACGCGGTCAAGGTCCAGCCTGCAAAGCCGGGAGAGGGCCGCGCCGAAGAAGGTGTCTCCCGCGCCGTTGGTGTCCCCCACAACGCAGGGCACGCCGGGCACAAGGCCGGTATTCTCGCCCATGCGGTAGTAGGCGCCCCTGGGGCCAAGGGTCACGAGGACAAGGCGGATGCCGTGGGCGGCGAGGAGCCGCGTGCCCTCCTCCAGGTCCTCCGTTCCGGTGAGAAGGGGCAGCTCCTCATCGGAGACCTTGAGCACGTCCACCAGATCCAGGGGCTCCAGCATACGCTTTACGGCGGTGGCCTCGTCGCGCCAGAGGCTGGCGCGGTAGTTGGGGTCATAGCTTATGTACGCGCCAAGCTCGCGCGCCCTTCTGGCGGCGTGGAGGGTGGCGCTGCGGGCGGGCTCGGCGGTGAGGCTGACGCTGCCGAAGTGGAGGTAGCGGGTGTTTTTAAGCTGCTCGTCGGAGATCTCCTCCGCCGTCAGGTTCACGTCGGCGCTGGGGTCCCGGTAGAAGCTGAAATTCCGCTCGCCGTCGGCATCCAGGCTCACCACGGCGAGGGTGGTGTGCTGGACCTGGTCCACCGCCATGCCGGAGACGTCCACATTGTTGTCGATGAGGGTACTTCTCAGAAAATCGCCGAAGCTGTCCCGGCCCACCTTGCCGATGAAGGCCGTTTTCGCGCCCAGGCGTGAGGCGGCGACGGCCAGGTTCGCCGGGGCGCCGCCGGGGTTGGCGGCGAACTCCGGGATGCCCTGCTCCGTGACGCCGCACTGGGTGAGGTCAATGAGTATTTCGCCGACCGCGGTTATGTCTGTCATATGTGTCACACCTTCCAATCGTCAATAAGTTTTAATACGCTGTCTCTGTCGCCAAGGGTGAAGCCGTCAAGATATACCATGATGCCCTGCTTGTCTTTGCTCATGAGCACCAGCATATGCGGGGTGTCGTAGGTGCGGATTATGTCCTCGTAGTTGACGATGAGCGTCCTTCCGCCGGCGTCGACCTCGAGGCGGTCCTCATAAAATCGGGTGTGGCGCTCCATCTGTCCGCCGAATTTGCTCTCCATGGCCTGCCAGCCCTTCTTCGCCCGGCTGCGGGGGGAGAATACCAGCATCCACAGCGCCAGGACCACCACCGCGAGAAGCTCGAAAAGCAGGGCTATGATGCCGCTGCCCTTCCAGATGGTGTAGACCGCCAGGCCCACCCACAGCAGGCCCAGGAAGAATATGAGCTTTTTCACCAGAGGCATGAAGTCCTCGTTGTTGAGGCGCGCCACACCCTCCATGTAAAGCTCCTTAGTCACGGTGAAGGTATTTTCGGCCTTGAGCTCCATTTTTCAGTCCTCCCTGTTCTGGTTTTCCTCCGGGATCTGTCCGGGGAACTGCTCCCGGATCTGCTCCTCGATGCGGAACGCGGCGTTGAGCCGGGGGTAGATCATCATCACCACCACCAGAAGTATGTACCATATACCCAAAAACGGCACCAGAAACGCGCTCCAGGGCAGAAGCAGGAAGGTGAGCGCCCACCAGGCCACCTGGAGCAGGGACGAGCCCAGGACCTTCCAGGGGTTCTGGAGGATGAAGAGCAGGCAGTTTTTGAGCATGGTCCCGTGCTTCTGACTGAAGAGCACGATCTGGGGCCACCAGATAGAGTATACCATTGTGAACACGGTAGATGCAACAGCAAATATGGCGATATTTAAAATTGTTATCTGTCCCGTGCGCCACATGAGCTCCCCGGCGAATATGAGCACGCCCAGAAACAGTCCCTCCAGCGCCCCGGGCAGCAGCGCCGCCCGCCAGTTTTGCCCGAGGGATTTTTTAAAGGCGAAGCCCCACCAGATCTCCGAGTCCCGGAGCCTGCGGAGGATAAAGTCGTACATCGCGGCGATGCCCTGGGCGGCTATCATTCCGCCGAGTATCGACGCCGCGATAAGAAGCACGAGGTTGCCCCGCAGCACCGCGAAGCCCACGCCCGCGCCGTAGGGGATGAGGGTCGCGAGCACGGCGAAGTCAGCGAGTATCATCTGCTTCCAGTCCCGCTCAAGGACCTGCCTGTATCTGGCGAAGCCCTTCCGCCGCCCGGGGGGCAGCTTTTCGTCGTCCATTGGGAAAAAGAGGCCCATTTTTATTCCTCCCCGTCGTTGTAATGAAGTCCGCCGAGAAACTCCGACAGCGTCTCCGACGCGTCTCCGGTCCAGCCGTCCCGGCAGACGAGCTCCACGCAGATGGCGTAATTCCCACGGATGGCGAAGGCCGCCGCGCCGAAGGAGTAGGGGTTGCCGCTTTTGGAGCTTTCAAGGCTCAGCACGGAAAAATCCTGCCCGGCGAAGGTCTCCTCCGTCTCCTCGCCGCAGTCATAGCTGGCCCGCTCCCGGGCTTTCCACTCCGCCAGATCCTCACCGGCCTTATTGGAGCTTCTGCACTCCTCCACCAGAAGGTAGATCTGGGCGTCGTAGAGAGTGGCGTCCTCGCCCTCGTCGTTGATGTACGCCTCCCCCTCACCGGCGGTCCAGGTGGCGTACCAAAGGCCGGAGGGGCCCAGGGCGTCCTTGTTCTCGTTGGCGTCAAAGCCCTCCAGGGGCTCGGCGGCGAGCACCGTGCCCACGGGCGGTCCAGTCCTCCTCCCAGCCGAGGGCGGAGGGGTCAAATTCCTCCCGGGAGCACCCGGCGAGGGACAGCATCAGCGCGGCGGCTGCCGCAAGAAGCACGGCGCGTCTCACGAATATACGCCTCCCCTGGTTATGTTGGCCCAGAATTCGTCGTTGGCCTCCCGGTTTTTGTCGCGCTTTGTGTCAAAAAATCCCCGCCGACCTATATAGAAATCGCTCAAAAGCTCCTGACTGTCCCCGTCGACGGTCATCTCGATGTAGTCCTGAGTGTAACCGCCCAGCTCCAGGGAGGCGAGGACGGGGCAGTCCGACCACTTCAGCGCCCGCCCGTTCCAGCCGAAGTCGTCGTCCGCGGGCATGGCGCCATCAGAGTCCATGAGCACCTGGTACTGGCGCTCAAACTCCTCCGGGTCCTCCATGATGAAGAATATGCTCTCCCCGGTGGAGAGGTCCGCCATAAGCGTAACCGATGTGGCGGCGGCCATCTCGTAGCTGGTGGGGCCGGAGCCGGTGACGTAGCTGCGGAGCTCCACCACCACCCTGCCGTCACCGTTCACGTCCTCCCCGAGGGAGGCAAGGCCAGCCTCAAGGGCGTCCGCCGTGTCCGTGGGCAGGGCGTTTTTCCCCACATAGGCGAAGATGTAGTCGGGGTCCGTGCGGCTGAGGATGGTCCAGAGGATGCTGCCCACCGCCGCAACGCAGGCGACCACAACGATTATGAGCACCTTATTGTAGTACAGCCAGTTTTTCACCTTGGGCCAGCCCGTCAGCGGAGGGGGCGGCTCGTCGGGCTTCACGTCCCGGTACTTCCATTTGAGGTATTCGCTTGCCATAAGTCCTCCTTTTCCATATATCGCTCACTGCCTGGTTGTGCCGCCGTAGGCGTACTGCACGGGGAGGCACACAAGTGACGGGGCCTTGGAGAGGGCCTTCTCAAGTATCATCTCCACACACGTCTCGGCAATCTGGTCCAGGGGCTGGACGATGGTGGAGCAGAAGTAGTCCTGATCGCCGAAATATTTTGTCCCGTCAAAGCCGATTATCTGCACGTCCTCCGGGACCCGGACACCCATGGCGCGGAGGCTGCGGACGATCTGGTAGGCCAGGGAGTCCGTCACGCAGAATATGCCGTCAAAGTCCAGCTTCCCATCCCGCAGGTGCTCCCGGAGGAAGTCCTCAAAGGCCGAGTAGGGCGTGCCGTCGTCCACTATTTTTAATGTATAGGGTATGTCCAGAGCCTCGCAGGCGGAGGTGAAGCCGTCCTTGCGCTTGTTGGGCTCATTCGTGAGTTTGGAGCCGATGCGCATGAAGGCCAGGTTCCGGCAGCCGTTCTCATAGAGCTTCTCCGCCGCTATCCGCCCGCCGCCGTAGTTGTCCGAGGCCACGCAGGGGATCTTCGCCCCGAAGTACCTGTCGATGGAGACGAGAGGGACATTGTCCGAGACCTTCAGCTCCGGGTTGTAGGAGAGGCAGATTATCCCGTCCACCTTCTGCTGCTCGGCAAGTATGACGTACTCCTGCTCCTGGTCCGGGTCGTAGTCCGTGGCAAAGAGCAGCATCCTGTGCTTTTTTTGGGACAGGGCGCGGTTTATGGAGTTGGCGAGCCTTGCGAAAAACGGGCTGACAAGGTTCGGGACCAGCACCGCCACGGTGTAGGTCTTGTTGGTCTTAAGACCCTTGGCATAGGAGTTGACGCGGTAGTTTAGCTTTGCCACCGCCTCCTCCACACGGACGCGGTAGCTCTCCCCCACAGGTATGCCGTTCATGACCTTTGAGACGGTGCCAAGGGCCACTCCCGCCTCCCGGGCCACGTCCTTCATGGTGGGGGCTGAACCTGATTCTCCCATAAGAGTCACCTCAATTATATGAAATGTGGTTTTTGTTTCACGGACCAATCATATCACATTTCACGCCATTTGTAAAGAGTATTGTGAAAAAATATATGAAACGATTTTGCAACACGTTCATGGATAGTTTGCACAATTTCGCCCCTGCTGTTTTGTACAAGTGTTACAAATCGTTGATTTTGATGAAAAATTTGTGAAATAACTATTGACTTGGCCGGGGGGAATTGTGCTATCTTTATTGCGTTCAAGAAATATCGTTTCACGCAAAAGGGCAGGTTTTTGGTCCAAGGCTGGCGACCCGGACACTAAAAATCTCCGAAAACTGGACTCCAATCAAAGCAATCCTTAAATTATCAAAGGAGGGAGACCCAAGCGTGAGTAACACTGCGAAAAAAATGCAGACCACGACCGTCTCGACCACCGGGCCGAAGAAAAAATCCCTGGGGCAGAGGATACTCCAATCCTGGCAGCTCTATGTGCTGCTGATAGTCCCCGTAATAATCACGGTCATCTACAAGTACATCCCGATGTACGGCATACAGATAGCCTTCCGGGATTACAAGCCAAACCGCGGCTTCTTCGGGAGCGAGTGGGTCGGCCTTGAGTGGTTCGAGCGGTTCTTCACCGCGCCGACCTTCAAGCGCATGATCGTGAACACCGTGAAGCTGAGCCTGTTCAGCCTCCTCTGGAGCTTCCCGGTGCCCATAATCCTGGCGCTGGCAATAAACCAGCTCCGGTTCAAGCGCTTCAAGAGAGTTGTCCAGACAGTCCTCTACGCGCCCCACTTCATCTCCATCATGGTCGTCTGCGGTATGCTCCGCATCTTTTTAAGCCCCTACGGCGGTCTTATCAACCTGCTTCTTGGCGGCACCAACATCGACTTCATGACGGAGCCCACGGCTTTCCGCACCATCTACATAGCCTCCGGCATCTGGCAGGACGCCGGATGGGGCACCATCATTTACCTCGCGACGCTGTCCGCCGTTGACCCCGGCCTCTATGAGGCGGCGAAGATAGACGGCGCGTCCATGTTCCAGCGCATCCTTCACGTCGACATCCCCGAGCTCGTTCCCCAGATAGTCCTTCAGCTCATCATGGCTGCCGGCGGGATCATGAGCGTCGGCTTCGAGAAGGTCTTCCTGCTCCAGACCGACTTAAACAAGGCCACATCCGATGTCATCGCGGTCTACGTTTACGAACAGGGTATCGTTGACCACGCGTACAGCTACTCCACAGCCATCGGCCTCTTCAACACGGTCATCAACATCATCCTGCTGATAATCGTCAACAAGATCGCCAAGAAGGCCGCGGATGTCAGCTTCGTATAAGGAGGCGAGTGAAATGACAGCAACAAAAAAGCACGGCCTTTCCGATAAAGTCAGCGATATAATCCTTGTCGTCATATGCGTACTTGTTATGCTCGTCGTGGCGTATCCCCTCTATTACGTCCTGGTGGCCTCGGTTTCCGACCCCTACGACGTGTACGCCGGCAAGACCTTCCTCATCCCCAGCCAGTTCACCCTCGAGGGCTACAGCGCCGTATTCAAGAATGACGACCTGTTCCGGGGCTTTGGCTGCTCGGTGCTCTACACCGTCATTGGTACCATCTACTCCGTGGTCATGATATACATTGTGGCCTTCCCCCTCTCCAGGAAGGAGCTTCCGGGGCGCAAGTGGATCTCCATCTTCTTCATAATCACCATGTACTTCGGCGGCGGACTCATCCCCACATACCTCGTTGTCCGCGACACCGGACTTCTCAACAACATGTGGGCCCTGTTCCTCCCCGGCGGCGTCGCCGTAGGAAACGTCATTATCGTGCGAAACTTCTTTGAGAACAACATCCCCCGGGAGCTCATGGAGGCCGCGCAGATAGACGGCGCCAACGACTTTACCGTGTTCTTCCGGGTAGTCGTGCCCCTCTCCCGCTCCATAATGGCGGTCATGGTGGTCTTCTCCATGGTGGCTTTCTGGAACGACTGGTTCACCGCTTTGATCTACCTCCGGAAGGATCAGTACCCCTTCCCCCTGGTCCTCCGCGGCATCCTCATCACCACCGAGGCCATGCAGAACATGACAGGCGGTCTTGGCTACGCCGAGGCCAACCGTATGACGGAGCTTGTCAAGTTCGCCTCCATGATCGTCGCCGCAGTGCCCATGCTCGTTATCTACCCCTTCGTTCAGAAGTACTTTGAGCAGGGCTTCATGACCGGCGCCGTAAAGGGCTGAGTCTCTGGCTCGAAAGGCCGAAGAAGCAATGTTTTTCCCGGGGCATGTCCCCGGGAAGAATATAGAACATTTTTTAAAATGTGTAAGGAGAATCAAAATGAAAAAATCAATCTTCAAAAAGGTCCTGTGCCTTGTGCTCATGGGCTGCATGCTCACCGCCGTTCTGGCGGGCTGCGGCGGCGGTAAGCAGGGCGGCGGCGACGCTGACCAGACCGACTTCCTCATCGTCGGCGGTATGTCCACCCTGAGCTCCGGCTACGACTCCAACCCTGTCCTTGAGAAGCTGGCCTCCGACGCCGGAGTCACCATCGAGTGGGACCTTATGTCCGACTCCCTGGGTGAGAAGGTGGGCGTGCTCATCGGCGGCCAGCAGCTGCCCGACGCGTTCATCGCCGTCAACTTCAGCCAGAACGACATAAACGAGTACGGCCAGGACGAGACCTTCATTGACCTGACACCCTACATCACCCCCGAGGTCATGCCCAACCTCTCCAAGATCCTTGACGAGAACCCCGAGATCCGCTCCGCCATCACCATGGCCGACGGCAAGATCTACGGCCTTCCCTCCGGCGAGCTCATGGGCACCGCCGCCATCGGCGCCGAGAACGACCTGTCCATCTACGCCATCCCCGAGTTCTCCATGATAAACAAGACCTGGCTCGACGAGCTCGGCCTTGCCGTCCCCACCAACCTCACAGAGCTCCACGACGCCCTTGTCGCCTTCAAGGAAAACGACATGGCCACCCGCAGCGGCAACGCCGTCGGCTCCACCATCCCCATGTCCACCGGTTTTGACCAGTGGTGCTGGGGCCAGGAGATCTTCTACTCCGGCTTCGGCTTCACCAACTTCACCTCCGACGTCTGCGCCGACCTCGTCGCCAACGCCGACGGCACCGTGGAGTTCGTCTCCGCCACCGACAAGTACCGCGACGCCATCACCTACTTCTCCGACTGGTACAAGGAGGGGCTCATGGACCTGGAGATGTTCTCCCAGTCCAGCTCCCAGCTCATTTCCAAGGTCTCCCAGGGCCGCGTTGGCGTGACCACCTGGTGGTACATCGAGGAGATCGCCGGCGAGCACGCTGACGACTTCGTGTTCCTGCCTCCTCTGGACGGCCCCGTGGGCACCAAGTATGAGGGCACCCACAACATCACCCTCCGCTCCGCCCCCGCTGTCACCTCCGGCAACCTGAACATCACCTCCGCCTGCGGCAACCCCGAGCTCCTGCTCAAGTACTTCGACCAGTGGTATGATCCCGAGGTCGTCATGCAGCTCCAGTACGGCCCCATCGACGTTTACTTCACCTCTCAGGACGAGAACGGCATGTGGAAGTCCATCACCGACGACGAGGCCAAGGAGAAGTTCGGCAAGACCGCCGGCGAGCTCAAGGGCCAGTACGAGGTCTATGGTCCCCGCCTCATCCTCCCCGAGTACTACAACAACGTGTTCGAGCTTGAGGAGCGCGCCGTTGTCCGCCTTCAGGACCTTGAGAATTCCTGGATGCCCTACGTCACCTCCATGGCTGCCTACCCCAACGACGTGACCTTCACCAACGATGAGCTGGATGTCATCAGCCGCTACAAGGCCGACTTCACCAGCCAGGTCGCCGAGTACGAGGGCACATGGCTTAAGAACGGCGGGCCCACCGACGACGAGTGGAACGCTTATGTCACCATGCTCCGCGACAACTGCGGCATGGATAAGCTCCTTCAGGTCTATCAGGACGCCTACGACCGTTACATGGCCGCTTCCAAATAAGTTTCTGAAAAATCGGTTGACAAACTGAAAATCCGCAATATAATCAAATATAATCTCAATGGAGAGCCGCCCCCTTTCGGGGCGGCTCTCCGAAAATCCAAATCGTCTACGGAGGTATCCTTTAATGACAAGCGAGCTTTTACAAAAGGCCCGGGAGTATGAGCAGCGCGTGAGTGCGTACATAAGCCCCTCTGAGCGGCCCGTATTCCACCTCACGCCAAGGGTGGGATGGATGAACGACCCCAACGGGTTCTCCTATTATAAGGGGCAATATCACCTGAGCTACCAGTACCACCCCTACTCCACCAAGTGGGGCCCCATGCACTGGGGCCACGCCGTGAGCCGTGACCTCCTCCACTGGGAATACCTCCCCGCCACCCTCGCCCCGGACCAGCCCTACGACGACGCCGGGTGCTTCTCCGGCTCCGCCATAGAGCTGGACGACGGGCGGCAGCTTCTGATGTATACGGGCGTTGAGTCCAACATCGGCGAGGACGGCGTCCGCCGGGACCTCCAGACCCAGTGCCTTGCCGTGGGGGACGGATATGAGTTCGAGAAGGTCCCCCAGAACCCGGTCCTTTCCGGTGACCCCCTCCCCGAGGGCTTCAGCCGTCAGGATTTCCGCGACCCGAAGATTTTCCGCAACGAGGACGGGACCTTCGGCTGCGTGGTCGGCGTGCGCACCGACGACGGCAGCGGCGCCATACTCCTCTTCGAGAGCCCCGACGGCTTTGACTGGCACTTCGTCACGGTGCTGGACAGGTGCTGGAACGAATTCGGACGCATGTGGGAGTGCCCGGACTTCTTTGCGCTTGACGGAAAGCAGATACTCATGACAAGCCCCCAGGACATGTCGGCCCTGGGCCTTGAGTTCCACAACGGCAACGGCACGCTGCTTCTTATCGGCAGCTACGACAAGGCCGCCCGGAGATTCGAGCGCGAGGGCGTCCAGGCGGTGGACTACGGCCTGGACTTCTACGCGCCCCAGACCATCATGAGCCCCGATGGGCGGCGGATCATGGTGGCGTGGATGCAAAACTGGGACACCTGCCACGCCCAGCCCGAGGACAAGTGGTTCGGGCAGATGACCCTCCCCCGGGAGCTGGCCTTCCGGGACGGGCGCGTGGTCCAGCAGCCTATCCGGGAGCTTGACGCCCTGCGCGGGCGGCGGGTGGCATATTTCGACGTGCCCGTGCAGGAGGAGCTCACCCTTCGCGGGGTCTACGGGCGGGTCATTGACATGACCGTGACCGTCCGCCCCCGGGGCAGCGACGCCTACACAAACTTCCGCATGAAGTTCGCCTCCGGGAGCCAGCACTACACCTCCATCACCTACACGCCCCTTACCTCCACCCTCCGGGTAAGCCGCGACCACTCCGGGACGAACAGGGACTTCGTCCATGTCCGGGAGTGCTTCGTCCGGGACCGGGGCGGGGAGCTGAAGCTGCGGCTCATACTGGACCGCTTCTCCGCCGAGATTTTTGTGAACGACGGCGAGCAGGCGCTGTCCCTCACCTTCCGCACGCCCCTCTCCGCCGACGGCATCTCCTTCCAGTCACAGGGCAAAACCGTCATAAACGTGGAGAAGTACGACATAGTAATGTAAAGATGCCGGGATATTTTCCGGGGACTGCGCCCCGGAAAAATCCGCACGTCCAATTAAAAAAGGCGGGAGGGAAATCGAAAGATTTCCCTCCCGCCTCAACTTGTCAAAAAAATCAAATTCAATATTTTTTCCGGCGACATGTGCGTCGGAAAAAATACCTTTTGTCGCACAAGCGTGCGGCCCTTGGGCCGTGCGCGCAGGGCGACAGTAGGGAGATTTTCACTGAATTTCGCAAAATTCAGTGAAAATCACCCGCACGTTTCCCCTTGTCGGAAAAGCCCGCAGGGCTTTTTCGACAGTCTAAGGCGGGGGGGAAAATCGAAAGATTTCCCTCCCGCCTTTTTATTTATGCTTACGCTGTGTAGAGCAGGTCAACGGTGCCCTTCGACGCGTCCTTCACGAGGAAGTAGGTCCTCTCGCGCTCGTGGGTCACGCGCCAGTTCATGACACTGTCGACCTTCACCAGCTGTGTCGCCAGGAAGTATGTCCTCGGGCCGCAGCGGCTGACGTAGCATATGTCCACCGCCCTGCTGCCGCTCGATGTCCCGGCGAGGCCCTCAAGATACGGGGAGTAGTCCGAGGAGGTGACGATCTCCTACAGATTACCGCTGGTCCTGTCGTACCACCAGACGGAGCCGTCCATTATCCTGAATTTTTCCAGCGAGGAGTAGAGCATGTAGAAGTCACTGCTTTCATAGTGGCAGGTCACGGTGCCGTCCGGGGCGACCTCGAAGTCTGAGCCGCACAGCTTGTCCATGCGGCTGACCACCTCGCCGCCGGAGCCGTCATAGTTCACTCTCACGACCCTGCCGCCCTGGAAGAATGACCCGGACCCGGCGGTGGAGCCGTAGGAGAAGTATATGTAGTCCTCGGAGAAGTATATCTGGGCCACGCAGGCATAGTCGCCCATGGGGAAGGAGTCCGTGTAGAGGTCCGGCTTTGTGGTGTAGAGGTCAAGCCTGCCCGTGCCGTCGGGCATTATCCGGGAGAGCGTAAGCTTCCCGTCGTAGGCCAGCGTCTCATCGGACCAGGTCTCGTAGTAAATCACGCCATTCCAGACGATGACCGGGTCCGCGTCCGAGACGATGATTCTGGTCTTGAGGGTCATGGTGTTTATGGTGCCTATTTCTCTGAGGCCGAAAATCACATATGTCCCATCCGTGGACACGCCCAGCAGGGCGCCGTGGCCGTGCCTCATGCTGTCGGTGCCGTCAAGGTACATCGAGCAAACATCCGAGTTGACGTCGCAGTAGAATATCCTGCCGCCGGCTATGGCGATGGTGCCGGAGCCCTTGCCGGTAAGGAGAGTTTCCTCCTCGCCCGTCTGCATATTCCGGCGGACAAGCGCGTTATCGTCGGCCATGTAGGGGCTGAAGCTTCCGAAGGAGCCCTGATCGGAGAAGGCTTTACTGGAGTATTTCCAGTAATAGGCGTCGCCGCAGTACTCCACGACGGTGCCGCAGCCGCCGCTGAGGCCCGCCATCCAGCTCAGGTCCTCCTCCACGACTATCTTGCTCTGGGTCCCCGGGGTGGCGGGCTGGGCGGAGATCACCCGCTCGAGGAGCCTCTTGGCATAGTACTGGACGGACTCCATACGCTCCGTCCGCTCCCTTGACACCCACCCCGTGGGGATGAGGGCGTCCCTGGCGGAGATGCCCGCCATAAGGGACAGGGCCATGGCGCTGCGCATGGTGTCCTGCCCCTCCCGGAGGCGCTTGGAGGGTATGACGTCACCCACCTTCACAAACATGCCCGTTATGGGCCGGGAGCCGAGGCAGGAGGTTATCGAAACGATGTCGGAGCATATGGTGGCGAAGCTTATCGACTCCTCCTTATCGAGTATGTTTTTCACATCGGGGAGGTCCTTCACCATCGATGTGCCCAGGCTCCAGGCCGCGGCGGGGCCGCCCCCCGCAATGCTCCACGCGGTCTTCCACAGGTTCACGAACACGTCCTTTGCCACGTTCTCATCCAGGACGCCGTCCATCATCTTCTTTGCCTCATTGGCGGCGCGGAAGAGGGCCGGGAGCTCGCCGTAGAGCTCGTCGTCCCTGTCCACGGTGCACAGAGTGTCCCGCAGGAGCTTTTTCTGAAGGTCCTGAAGGTTATAAAACGCCTTGAAGGTCTCCGCGGCGCCCACAAGGTCCGAGGCCATCCCCGTGGCGAAGGACACGCCGTCAAAGGCGCTTATGCCCAAGGCCTCGTTCAAAACGCCGATATTGTATTCGCTGCCGCCAAGCGCGGTGCTCATGTAGTCCAGAAAGCCGGGCAAATCCGCTTCCATGGACGCAAAGTCGTTCTCCGTATGGAAAATCGAGGTGTAGACATCCCACTCGTCCGTGCCGCAGTCGGTCTTAAGTATCCGCGTGAGGGAGTCGAGATATACCTGCTTCTCCACGGTGGCGCCGTCCACGACGTAGCGCAGGAGGTTGCTGTCGTAGCCAAATATCACCGTGTCCAGGGCACTGAGGAACAGGAGCGGGTTGTTGTCGCTGTATGCCTCGCTGATATTGAAGCGGTACATGCTGTCGCTGGTGAACTCCATCCACGCGTCGAGGACGGTGTACTGGCGGTAGACATACATATGTATGCTGTCGCCGGGCTTCTCGCCGAAGGACACGCCGAAGCCCATGAACCGCAGGAAGTGGGGCGCGGACAAATAGATCTCGCCGTCGTACTCCAGCATCGGTATCACGTCGCTGTCGTCAAAGTCAAAACCGAACTCCAGCCCGCCGGAAAAGCAGCTGAACCTCACCGGGGAGTCCTTCGTGGGCGGAAGAAGCATACCGTCGGTGAGGTACGCCAGCATGTCCGCGGCCATGTAGAAGCTCTTTCCCACCACAAGCCCGGGCAGGGCCTCCTGCCCGTGGAGGTTGGAGTAGACGCTCACCGTCACGGCAACGGGGGTGTCATCCCCGGCGCTGTCCTCGGGGCCGCTCTCCGCCGCAAGGGCGGCGGGGACGAGGGACAGCGCCAGCGCAAGGGCCAGAATAAGACTTATGGATCTTTTCATGACGTCAATTCCCCCCTTCAAGCCCCTCGAGGGCCTGGCGGACGACCTCTGCCCTCGCGTCGATAAGGCCGCCCGTTATGGCGTTGGCAAGCTCCGTGCTGGAGACAAGGCACCACTGACCGTCCACATAGCGAAGTTCCAGCCGGACCTCAAACTCCTTTAACGGCGCGCTGTCGATGAGCTCCGGCAGGCGCTGGGCCAGGGCCGCTTCCATGTCGTCCTCCGGCGTCAGGCCCTCGATGGCGTCCCACAGGACCTGCTCCATGTCCGGAGCGGAGATTTTGGCGTCGGTAAAGGCGCTCTCACCGTCCTGCTCGACCCTTCCGGTGTCCACCGTCACCCGGGACATTATGAGGGAGGCATAGCCGGAGGTCGAAAAGCCCTCCTCCGCCTCTCCGTCCACGCCGAGGACGGCTATTTCGCCGCTGTCACCCCCGGACAGGGCCCTCGCCGCCTCCTCCATGCTCTCCCCGGGGTCGGGTATGTCCTCCTGCCCCTCATCCCGGGAGCCGCGTCCGCTCCCGTCTTCGTCATCGTCCCCGTCCCCGCCCCGGGAGCAGGCCGCCAGGGACAGCGCCAGAGCCAGGCACAGCAGGATGAGGAGAAGTCCGTATATTTTTCCCTTCATTTGTCTCTCCTTTCGCCCCACGGACGGGGCAGAGTTTTTTGATGCAAAGCGCAAAGAATTATCACAATTATATCACATACTCCGAAAAATTCAACGCAAATCCCTCTCCCCGGGCTATTTGGCGATTTTTTTGTTGTATCCTCGCCGCCCCGGGTGTATAATATGGTGTACGACAATTTTTTTCGCTATGGAGGAACGATAAATGGACATAATCGTGCTGTGCGGCGGCCTTTCGACGGAGCGGGACGTGTCGCTGAAAAGCGGCGCCATGATCGCCCGGGCCCTTCGGGAGGACGGTCACAGGGCTGTACTTATAGATTCCTTTTTCGGCTACACCGGGTCTTACAGCGACCCTGAGGAGATTTTTGACCGCCGGGAGGAGGGCGGAGAGACAGGCATCAGCGCACAGGTCCCGGACCTCGCCGCGCTGATGGCCTCCCGGAAGCAGGAAAACTCAAGCCGCGTGGGGGATAACCTCATCGAGGTCTGCCGGGCGGCGGACATCGTATTTCTCGGCCTTCACGGCGCCGACGGCGAGGACGGAAGGCTCCAGGCCATGTTTGAGATCTCCGGCATACGCTACACCGGTTCCGGTCACTTAGGCTCCGCCTGCGCCATGGACAAGGAGACGGCAAAGCGCCTCATCGCCGCCGCTGGCGTCCGTGTGGCGGAGGGGCGGATCGTGACGAGAGACTCTGAGCCCGGCCCCGCGCCATTCCTCCCCTGCGTGGTGAAGCCCCGCGCCGGGGGCTCCTCCGTGGGGACCAGCATCGCCCGCAGCGGAGACGAGTACGCCGCGGCCCTCGAGCTTGGCTTTGAGTACTCAGACGAGCTTCTGGTGGAGCGGTACATCAAGGGCCGGGAGATAGACGTGGGGGTACTGGCGGGGAAGGCCCTGCCGCCCATAGAGATACGCCCCAAGAGCGGCTTTTTCGACTACAAAAATAAGTATCAGGACGGGGCCACGGACGAGATATGCCCCATACCCGACCTGCCCGAGAAAACGGACGAGGCCCTTCGGGACGCCGCCATACGGGTATATGACGCACTGGGGCTGGAGGTCTACGCCAGAATGGACTTCATAGTGGACCATGAGGGGCAGGTGTGGTGCCTCGAGGCCAACACCCTCCCCGGCATGACCCCGGCGAGCCTTCTCCCGAAGGAGGCCGCCGCCGTGGGAATAAGCTACAACGAGCTATGCGAGACCATAATCCGCGATTCCCTGAAGAGATTTAAATAGCTTAAACAGCGCCCCAGGTACATACGCGGCGCCCCGATTATTTTGAGGAGGCATTAAAAATGAAGATGAAATCCCTTACCATCGACAAGATAGCCGAGATAACAGGCGGAAAATATGTGGGTCCGCGGCATCTTCGCAACGACAGGATTTCCTCCGTCACCATGGACAGCCGGGAGGTGGAGCCCGGGGCGCTGTTCGTGTGCATAAAGGGCGCCCGGGCGGACGGGCACGACTTCGCCGTTCAGGCGGTGGAGGAGCGCGGGGCGCTGGCGTGCCTTGCCGAGAGGGAGCTCACGACCGTGCCGTACATCCGCGTGCGCTCCGTCCGGAGGGCGCTGATGGACCTGGCGGAGTACTACCGGGGGCTTTTCGACATACCCGTGGTGGGCATAATCGGCAGCGTGGGCAAGACCACCGCCAAAGAGCTCACCGCCCGGGTGCTCTCCCGGCATTACCTCACCATGCGCACCCCCGCAAACCTCAATAACGACCTGGGCGTGCCCCTGACGCTTCTGGGCCTTCGGGAGGAGCACGAGGCCGCCGTGGTGGAGATGGGCATCTCAGATTTCGGCGAGATGCGCGCCCTTGCCAGAATGGTCCGCCCCACGATCGTAGTCTTCACCTCCGTGGGCTACTGCCATCTGGAGAAGCTGGGGGACCTTCAGGGCGTTCTCCGGGCAAAGGCGGAGGCCTTTGAGTTCATGGAGCCGGAGGCCGTCGCGGTAATGAACGGCGACGACGAGCTTCTGCGGGACTTTGACCCGGGCTTTCGGAAGGTCCTCTACGGCGCGGGCCCCTGGAACGACGTGCGGGCGGAGAACGTGGAGAATCTGGGCTTCAACGGCGTGAGCTGCGACATATGCTTTGACGGGGAGCGGATATTTACCCTCATCCCCGCCTTCGGAAGCCACATCGTCTACGGAGCCCTGGCCGCCGCAGCCGTCGGCAGGCTTCTGGGCGACAGCGGCGAGGAGATACTTCGGGGCATTGCCGACTACCGTCCGGTGGGGGGCAGGGCCAACGTGTCCGACACGGGCTACATCACCCTCATAGACGACTGCTACAACGCAAACCCCAACTCCATGGCGGCCGCCATACGCTCGCTGAGCTCCATAAACTCCTTAAGCGGCCCCCGTGGCAAGCGGGTGGCTATCCTCGGCGACATGAAGGAGCTGGGCGCGGACTCCGCCCACCTGCACCGCCTGATGGGGAAGCTTGCGGCGGAGTGCGGCATCGACTCTCTGGTGTGCTGCGGCGAGGAGGCAAAAAACATATACGACGCCTACCTGTCAAACGGCGGGACCAAGGCCAGATACTACCGCGACCGCCGGGACTTCTCCGGGGACATCTCCGAGACGGTCTCCCGGGGGGACGTGGTGCTTGTGAAGGCCAGCCACTCCATGGGCTTTGAGGAGATCGTGGAGG
>CANRIU010000016.1 GCA_947630755.1 uncultured Oscillospiraceae bacterium
TGCCGGTAAAAGGCCCTTATAGGGCCTAATCAAGCCTCCGGCTTAGCCGGAGGTCCTGACTTTGTTGCACCCCTGTTTGGCAGCTACCCTGTGTCAGTATTATTTCGATACTGTCTTATTGGAAGCTACCTGGCGGTGCGTCCTTTTTTTGCTTATATTTCTTCCGGCGGCAGCCTTTATACGTCCGCCTTTATAATTATATTGCGTTTCCGGCGTTCAGAAGCGCGGAGAGGTCCACTTCCGGCTCCTCCGGCTCCTCGGGGACGGGTTCCGTCTCGGCGGAGGCCGTGTCGGAGACCTCGGGCTCCTCCACGGGGTTGGCTATGTCGCGGTAGACCGCCAGACCCGCCCCGGCGGGGATGAGCTTTCCGATTATGACGTTCTCCTTAAGGCCGATAAGGTGGTCCACCTTGCCCTTTGAGGCGGCCTCTGTGAGGACCTTGGTGGTCTCCTGGAAGGACGCGGCGGACATCCAGCTGTCGGTGGCGAGGGACGCCTTGGTGATGCCCATCAGTAGCTGCTCGTAGGTGGGATAGCGGACCTCCTCGCCCGCGGCCTCCCTGGCCTTGAGCTTCTCAATCTCGGCCCGGACCTCCAGAATGTCCACGGTGGAGCCGGAGAGGAGGTCGGTGTCGCCGGAGTCCTCCACACGGACCTTCCGGAGCATCTGGCGGACGATTATCTCGATGTGCTTATCGGAGACATCGACGCCCTGCTGGCGGTAGACCTTCTGGACCTCGTTGATGAGGTACTTCTGGGTGGCGTCCCGGCCCAGTATGGCCATGATGTCGTGGGGGTTCAGAGCGCCGGAGGTGAGCATATCGCCCTTGCGGACAAAGTCGCCCTCCTTGACGCGGATGCCGGAGTTGTGGGGCACGGAGTACACCCGCATATCGCCGTCCTCGGGGTTTGTGACGGTTATCTGCATGAGGGCGCCCTTGTGGGTCTCCTCCATGGAGATAACGCCGTCTATCTCCGACAGGGTAGCCATCTTCTTGGGCTTTCTCGCCTCGAAGAGCTCCTCAACACGGGGAAGACCCTGAGTGATCTCAACGCCCATCTCGCCTCCGGCGACGCCGCCGGTGTGGAAGGTGCGCATGGTCAGCTGCGTGCCCGGCTCGCCTATGGACTGGGCGGCGATGACGCCGACAGTCTCGCCCTCGTTGACAGTCTCGCCCGTTGCCAGATTAAGGCCGTAGCAGTGGGCGCAGACGCCGCTCTTTGCCTCGCAGGTGAGGACGGAGCGGACCTTGACCTCGTGGTAGCCGTGGGCCTCCAGTATGGCTGCGTCGTCCTTTGTGAGCATATGGCTGCGGTCGAGAATGACCTCTCCGGTCTCGGGGTCAACGATGTCGTCGGCAAGATAGCGCCCGTTGATGGAGTCGGCGAAGGACTGGACCTCCTGACCCTTCTCAACCTTGCTGGAGACCATGATGCCCTCGTGGGTGCCGCAGTCGTGCTCCCGGATTATGACGTCCTGACTCACGTCCACCATTCGGCGGGTGAGGTATCCGGAGTCCGCGGTACGAAGGGCGGTGTCGGCCAGACCCTTCCGGGCACCTCGGCTGGAGATGAAGTACTCAAGGACCGTCAGACCCTCGCGGTAGTTTGCCTTGATGGGTATCTCGATGGTGCGTCCGGCGGTGTTGGCGATAAGGCCGCGCATTCCCGCAAGCTGACGTATCTGGGCCATGGAGCCGCGGGCGCCGGAGTCAGCCATCATGTAGATGGGGTTGAACTCGTCAAGGCTGGACTGGAGGGCGTCCGTGACGCTCTTTGTGGTGGCCTCCCACTCCTTGACCACCAGACGGTAGCGCTCGTCGTCGGTGATAAAGCCGCGGTGATAGAGGTCCTCTATCTCCACCACCTTCTGCTCGGAGGCGGCGATGAGGCTCTGCTTCTCCTCGGGAACGGTCATGTCGGCGATGGAGATGGTGATGGCGCCCTTGGTGGAGTACTTGTACCCCTGAGCCTTCACGTTGTCCAGCATCTCAACGGAGATCTCAAAGCCGTGCTTCTCGATGCAGCGGTCGATTATCTTCTCAAGCTGCTTCTTGCCGACCTTGAAATCCACCTCCAGATCCAGAGCGTGCTCGGGGTCCGTGCGGTCCACGAAGCCCAGATCCTGGGGGATGGGGTTATTGAAGATGATGCGGCCCACGGTGGTGGTGACGATGCCGGTGCGCTCCACGCCGTCGATTACCCGCTTCATGCGGACCTTGATGGGGGAGTGCATACCCACATCGCCGGACTCATAGGCCATTATCGCCTCGTCGGGGGAGATGAACGACTTTCCGGTGCCCTTCTCCTCACGGATGAAGGTGAGGTAGTAGGAGCCCAGCACCATGTCCTGAGTGGGGACGGTGACGGGCTTGCCGTCGCGGGGGTGCAGAAGGTTGTGGGCGGAGAGCATGAGGATGCGCGCCTCGGCCTGTGCCTCGGCGGAGAGGGGGACGTGGATAGCCATCTGGTCACCGTCGAAGTCCGCGTTGAAGGCGGTGCAGACCAGTGGGTGGAGCTTCAGGGCGCGGCCCTCGACGAGCACGGGCTCGAAGGCCTGTATGCCTAAGCGGTGGAGGGTGGGGGCGCGGTTTAAGAGCACCGGGTGCTCCTTTATGACCACCTCAAGGGCGTCCCAGACCTCGGTGCGGCCCCGGTCCACCATCTTCTTGGCGGATTTGATGTTGTTGGCGACGCCGTCCTCCACCAGCTTCTTCATGACGAAGGGCCGGAAGAGCTCGATGGCCATCTCCTTGGGCACGCCGCACTGGTAGAGCTTAAGGTCGGGGCCCACGACGATAACGGAGCGGCCGGAGTAGTCCACGCGCTTGCCCAGAAGGTTCTGGCGGAAGCGGCCCTGCTTGCCCTTGAGCATATCACTGAGGGACTTTAAGGGACGGGAGTTTGCGCCAGTCACGGCGCGGCCTCTTCTGCCGTTGTCCATCAGCGCGTCCACGGCCTCCTGGAGCATACGCTTCTCGTTCCGAACGATGATGTCCGGGGCGTTGAGCTCGATGAGGCGCTTTAAGCGGTTATTTCTGTTTATGACCCTTCTGTAGAGGTCGTTTAAGTCGGAGGTGGCGAACCTGCCGCCGTCCAGCTGCACCATGGGGCGGATGTCCGGCGGGATGACGGGCAGGGCGTCGATTATCATCCACTCCGGGCGGTTGCCGGATTTGAGGAAGGACTCCACCACCTCAAGGCGCTTGACGATTTTCGCCTTCTTCTGCCCGCCGGCGGTCTTGAGCTCATCCCGGAGCTCGGCGGAGAGCTTGGCGCAGTCTATCTCGGAGAGGAGCTCCTTTATCGCCTCGGCGCCCATGCCGGCCCTGAAGTCGTTTTCGTACTTCTCCCGCATGTCGCGGTACTCTGCCTCGGTGAGGAGCTGATTTTTCATAAGGGGCGTGTCGCCGGGGTCGGTGACGATATACGCCGCGAAATAGAGGACCCTCTCAAGTATCCTCGGTGTCAGGTCCAGAATGAGACCCATGCGGGAGGGGATGCCCTTGAAGTACCAGATGTGGCTCACGGGGGCGGCAAGCTCTATGTGGCCCATGCGCTCGCGGCGGACCTTTGCCCGGGTGACTTCCACGCCGCAGCGGTCGCAGACCTTGCCCTTATAGCGTATCTTCTTGTATTTTCCGCAGTGGCACTCCCAGTCCTTGGTGGGCCCGAAGATCCGCTCACAGAAAAGACCGTCGCGCTCGGGCTTCAAGGTGCGGTAGTTTATGGTCTCCGGCTTTTTGACCTCGCCGTGGGACCACTCCCGTATCTTCTCAGGAGACGCGATTCCTATCTGAATTGAGTCAAAGGGAGCGTAACTCATATTTCATCGTCCTCCTCGTTAAAAACCTCTCCATCCCCGTCCTCGTCGTCATAGTCGTTAAGGGGACTGTCGTCGTCAAAATCGTCCTCGTCGTCGCCGTAATCCTCGTCGTCCTCGTCCTCGTCGCCCTCGGACATATCCACGTCCTCAAAGCCGAAGCCCGCGGCCTCAAACTCCCGGTCGTCGGAGGAGTAGCGCTCGTTCTCCACATCCCGGAAGCCGTGGGCGTACTCGTCCTCCTCATCGTCACGAAGCTCGATGGGGTTGCCGTCCTTGTCAAGGACATTGACATCAAGGCACAGAGACTGGAGCTCCTTTATGAGGACCTTGAAGGACTCCGGCACGCCGGGCTGGGGGATGTTGTGGCCCTTTACTATGGCCTCGTAGGTGCGCACACGGCCCGTCACGTCGTCGGACTTGACGGTGAGTATCTCCTGAAGGGTGTACGCCGCGCCGTAGGCCTCCAGCGCCCAGACCTCCATCTCGCCGAAACGCTGGCCGCCGAACTGGGCCTTGCCGCCCAGGGGCTGCTGGGTGACGAGGGAGTAGGGGCCGGTGGAGCGGGCGTGTATCTTGTCGTCCACCAGGTGGTGGAGCTTTAAGAAGTAGACGTAGCCAACGGTCACCGGGTTATCGAAGGGCTCGCCGGTGCGCCCGTCGTAGAGGACGCTCTTGCCGTCGGTGCGAAGGCCGGCCTGGCCCAAAAGGTCGCGAATCTCATGCTCATCGGCGCCGTTGAAGATGGGCGTCGCCACCTTCCAGCCGAGAGCCTGGGCGGCGTAGCCCAGATGGACCTCCAGCACCTGACCTATATTCATTCGTGAGGGCACGCCCAGGGGGTTCAAGACGATGTCCAGGGGCGTCCCGTCGGGCATGTAGGGCATATCCTCCTTGGGGAGTATGCGGGAGACGACGCCCTTGTTTCCGTGGCGGCCCGCCATCTTGTCGCCCACGCTTATCTTGCGCTTCTGGGCGATGTAGACCCGGACGACCTGATTTACGGAGGGGTTCAGCTCGTCCCCGGCCTCGCGGGTGAAGACCTTCACATCCACGACGATGCCGCTCTCGCCGTGGGGGACCTTGAGGGAGGTGTCCCGGACCTCTCTGGCCTTCTCGCCGAATATGGCGCGCAGAAGGCGCTCCTCGGCGGTGAGGTCAGTCTCGCCCTTGGGGGTGACCTTGCCCACCAGAATATCTCCCGCGTGGACCTCGGCGCCGATGCAGATTATGCCACGCTCGTCAAGGTATTTAAGGGAGTCCTCGCCCACGCCGGGGATGTCCCGGGTTATCTCCTCGGGACCGAGCTTGGTGTCGCGGGCGTCCACCTCATGCTCCTCGATGTGGATGGAGGTGAACACGTCCTCCATGGCGAGGCGCTCGTTTAAGAGGATGGCGTCCTCGTAGTTGTAGCCCTCCCAGGTCATGAATCCGACAAGGATATTCTTGCCCAGGGCCAGCTCGCCGTTGGAGGTGGCGGGGCCGTCAGCCAGCACGTCGTCCTTCTCCACCCGATCTCCGGCGCTGACAACGGGGCGCTGGTTGACGCAGGTGCCCTGGTTGGAGCGGGAGAACTTGATGAGGTGGTAGTCCTTGATGCTCCCCGCGTCATAGCGGACAGTCACGGTGTCGGCGTCCACATAGGTGACGACGCCGGGGCCCTCTGCCAGCACGGAGACGGCGGAGTCTATGGCGCACTTGTGCTCTATGCCCGTTGCCACTATGGGGGCCTCGGTCACCATCAGCGGCACGGCCTGACGCTGCATGTTGGCGCCCATCAGGGCGCGGTTGGCGTCGTCGTTCTGGAGGAAGGGTATCATCGCCGTGGCGACGGATACCATCTGCCGGGGGGAGATGTCCACATAGTCCACGCGCCTGCGGTCCACGTCGATGATCTCGTCCCTGTGGCGGCAGATTATACGCCTGTTGAGAAGCCGCCCCTCCTCATCCCGGGGCTCGCTGGCCTGGGCGACGTAGTACTGGTCCTCCGCGTCGGCGGTGAGGTACTCCACCTTGTCCGTCACCTTGCCGGTGGCCTTGTCCACCTTCTGGTAGGGGGCGACGAGGAAGCCGTACTCGTTGACCTTGGCGTAGGACGCCAGGTACGAAATAAGTCCGATGTTGGGTCCCTCGGGGGTCTCCACGGGGCACATGCGGCCGTAGTGGCTGTAATGGACATCGCGGACATCGAAGGACGCGCGCTCACGGGAAAGGCCGCCGGGGCCAAGGGCGGAGAGACGGCGCTTGTGGGTCAGCTCCGCCAGGGGGTTATTCTGGTCCATGAACTGGGAAAGGGGTGAGGAGCCGAAGAACTCCTTTATTGCGGCGGTCACGGGCCGGATGTTGATAAGGCTCTGGGGGGTTATGTCGTCGGCGGCCTGAAGGGTCATGCGCTCGCGAATGACACGCTCCATCCGGGAGAAGCCCACCCGGAACTGGTTTTGCAGCAGCTCGCCCACGCTGCGAAGACGCCTGTTGCCCAGGTGGTCGATGTCGTCGGCGTTCCCGGCGCCGTGGGCAAGGGTGTTGAGGTAGTTGACACTGGCGAAGATGTCGTCGGGGATGATGAACTTGGGCACCAGAAGGGGCAGGTTCTCCCGGATGACGTCCTTGAGCTCCTCCCCGGAGTAGTTGTCCAGAAGGTCCTTCAGAACGACCCAGCGCACCCGCTCCTTGAGCCCGAGCTCGGCGAGGGGGTCGAAGTCCACGAACCTGTCAAGCCAGACCATGCCGTTGGAGAATATCTTCACCTCATGCCCGGCCTCGGCCTCGATATACGCCTCGATTATCCCCAGCCTGTCCAGATCCTCGGCCTTCTGGCGGTTGATGGTCTCCCCGGCCTCCGCAACGATTTCCCCGGTGAGGGGGTCGGCGATGGGGCGGGAGAGCTTCTTGCCCACTATTCTGGGCCACACGGCCAGCTTCTTGTTGAACTTATACCGCCCGGCGATGGAGATGTCGTAGCGCCGGGGGTCGAAGAAGAGGTTGTAGAGCAGCGTCTCGGCGGAGTCTATCGTCGGGGGGTCGCCGGGGCGGAGCTTGCGGTATATCTCCAGCAGCGAGTCGTCCCTGTCGCGGCAGGCGTCCTTCTCGATGGTGGAGACCATGCGCTCGTCCTGTCCGAAGATGGCGAGGAGCTTCTCATTGGTGTCGCCGCCGGTCTCGCCCCCGGTCATGGAGAGCCAGGTGTAGGGGTCGGATGTCCTGTTGCCGCAGGCCCGCAAAAAGCAGGTGATGGGGAGCTTGCGGTTCTTGTCGATGCGGACATTGAACATATCCTGGGCATCCGTCTCATACTCCAGCCACGCGCCCCGGTAGGGAATCACGGTGGTGGCGTAGATGGGGGTGTTCGTCTTGTCCAGGGTGCGCTCGTAGTAGACGCCGGGGGAGCGGATTATCTGGGAGACAATAACGCGCTCCGCACCGTTGATGATGAAGGTCCCGCCGTCGGTCATTATGGGGAAGTCCCCCATGAAGATCTCCTGCTCCTTGATCTCCTCTGTCTCCTTGTTGCGCAGGCACACGCTCACCCTTATGGGGGCGGCGTAGGTCACGTCCCTGGCCTTGCACTCCTCCACGGAGTACTTCGGCTCCTCGTCCATGCGGTAGTCGAGGAAGGTGAGCTCCAGATTCCCGGTGTAGTCGGTGATAGCCGCCACGTCCTTGAACACGTCCCGAAGGCCCGTCTTCAAAAACCAGTTGTAGGAGTCCTTTTGGATCTCCAGAAGGTTGGGCATATCCTGGATCTCCTCGGATTTGGCAAAGCTCTTTCTCAAGGTCTTGCCGTACCAAACGTCTTTAGGCACTTACTTCACTCCTTAATGTAATATGTTCGACGAGAAGCGGCACGCCCGGATAAGTTGTTGAATTCGCGCCGCTATCCCTTGATTTTCCTGCCGGATGTGGTACTATATAGTCAATCGATAATGGGATAGTATCCGTCTCCATGGGGACATAAAATCAGTTTATTATACCATGTACATTTTCCCAATGTCAAGCATTTTCCGAAAAAACACTTAAGTTTTTTCGGAAAATTTTTTGTTTTTTTAGTTGACAAATAAAAGTTTTATGATATAATAGCTACTGCGCTTGCGAGAGTGCTGGAATAGGCAGACAGGCACGTTTGAGGTGCGTGTGTCAATGCGACGTGTGAGTTCAAGTCTCATCTCTCGCACCAAAAAAAGACCGCCGAGAGGCGGTCTTTTTTTCTTGCTATTTTGCCTGTCTGAAAAGCCCGGCGGCTTTTCCCCGGTCAAAAATGTCACAGCGTGAATCTGCCGGAGTCGGACTCCAGAAGCAGGAGTATCTTCTCCTCGGCGGCGGAGGCGGCGTTGAGGTACACCAGCACCCGGCGCCCGCCCGGCCCCTCGCACAGGTACTCCTCGCACAGGACCTCGTTTTTCCCCTCTGTTGGTATCAGCGCCGGGCGGTGGGAGACGTTTTTCAGCATTGGCGACAGCCTTGATACCGCGCCGTCGGTGTCGAAGGCGGGGGAGGCCAGTTCCCGGATGCGGTGGGACATTATATACCCCTCCGCCTCCATACCGCAGACCCGCCCGGTGTCCGTCGCCACCACGACCTTGACAAGGTCCGGGTAGCACAGGACGCCGTTTTGCGTGAAGGCGAAGCTCGCCGTCAGCTCCCCGCCCTCGGAGACGAAGCCCGTGGAGGTCATGTCGGAAAAGCCGTGCTTCTCCAGAAACCGAAGGGCGGTGTCAAGGGCCGCGTCGGTGGAGACGGAGCCCTCCCCGGGCTCCCGGGCTGTGCCGAAAAAGGCGACGAGCCCGCCTTTTTTCGTGACCTCCACGCTCTCCACCTCGTTTAAATGCTGGCGGGTAAAGACGTAGACGGGCATATCCCCCTCCCGAAGGGCGATGAAATCAAGCTCCTCCTTCCGGCAGCCGAGAAAGTCCGCCGCCGCCTTTGCCGCGGCATCCTGCCCCACGTCCTCGAGGCCCTTGAGCATCTCCGGCTGCGCCTTTTTTATGTGGTCGGAGAAGGGCCCGTCGTAAATTAGTGTGGGAAGCTCCGGAAGATCTGTCTCCATATCCCGAAAGCTCTCCAGAAGCCCCGCCCCGCCGACGCGCTCCTCCGCCCCGGCGACGGTGTCCTCCGCCCGCTGGAGCTCCGCGGCGCTCACGTCCCCGGCCAAAAGCCGCGCCGTGAGCTCCGACATCGTTCCGGAGACCTGGGAGGCGCACTCCGAGAGAGAGGAGAGTATCTTACGCTGCTCGTCGCCCAGCTCCCCGCCCCCGGCGCCGGCGCGGGAGAGGCACCGCAGGTAATCTCCCGCCCTTGTGATGAAGGACGCCGTGTGCTCAAGCTCGATGCTCCCGTAGGGCAGGGAGGCTATCGCCTGAGACGCCGCCGCGCAGTGGGCGTAGCCCTCGGCGCATATGGCGCTGACCATGGACGGGGACGCGGCGCACAGCGCCTTTTTAAGGGAGGTGTCCAGCGCCCCCAGATTGTCGTTAAGCTCGGCAAATGCCTGGTCGCAGCTTAAGCTGTCCGCCCTCTCCAGAACCTCGCACCGCTCCCTCTCCAGGGCGAGAAATCCGCCCATGGTGAGCACCGCCGCCAGGGAATATATGATTATGAGCCTTCCGGCCTTTTTTGTCAGATACATAAAAAACACCCCTTTGACGTTTATTTTTGCGTCAAAGGGGCGTTTTATGTCCGTATTAAATGCCAATATTTAGGTTATGAGAGTTTTTCTATCCCCGCCTTAAGTCTCGCAAGGACCTTATCCCGGCCCAGTATGCGGACGATCTCCACCGCGCCGCCGGGGGTGACGGCCCTGCCCGTCACGGCGATGCGCAGGGGCCACATTATCTTCGCGTTTTTCACGCCCTCCCGCTCAGCCATACCCGTGAGCAGGGCAAGGATGTGCTTGTCGTCCCAGTTCTCCAGCGCCTCCAGCTCCGGGAGGAGCTTTCTGAGCGTCTCAAGGGAGCCCGGGATGTCGGTCCTGGACTTTTTGTGGATGTAGAGCTCCGGGGAGTACTCCGGCAGGGCGTCGAAGAAGTCCACCTTCTCCGGGATGTCGGAGAGCTTCTCCGTGCGCTGCTGCAAAATGGCCGCGATCTGGGCGCAGTCGATGTCCGGGTCGTGGACGCTTTTTCTTATCCAGGGGGCGGCGATTTTCGCAAACTCCTCCGCCGGGAGGGCGCGGATATACTCGGCGTTGAAATATGTGAGCTTCTGGATGTCAAACACCGCCGGGGACTTGCTGACGCCGTGGATGTCAAAGACCTGGGCGAGCTCGGGAAGGGTATATATCTCCCGCTCCCCTCCGGGGGACCAGCCCAAAAGCGCCACATAGTTCACCACCGCCGGGGTGAGGTAGCCCTGGGCTATGAGGTCCTCGTAGCTGGGGTCGCCCCTGCGCTTTGACATCTTGCGCACGGCCCCGGTCTCGCCGTCCATTACCATGACGGAGGGGCAGTGGACGTAGGTGGGCACGCTCCAGCCGAAGCTGCGGTAGAGGAGGTTGTACTTCGGGGCGGAGCTCAAATACTCCGCTCCCCGAACGACGTGGGTTATGCCCATCAGGTGGTCGTCGATGACGGTGGCGAAGTTGTAGGTGGGCAGGCCGTCGGATTTTATGAGGATCTGGTCCTCCAGCTCCTTGTTCTCCACGGTGATGTCGCCGTAGACGGCGTCGTGGAAGGTGGTGGAGCCCTCCCGGGGCATCCTCTGGCGTATCACACAGGGCTCGCCCGCATTGGCCCGGGCCTCCGCCTCCTCGGGGGAGAGGGCGCGGCAGGGGTCCTCACCCCGGTCAAAGTCGCCGGAGTCCTCCTCGGACTCAGTCTTTGCGCACAAGCACCTGTAGGCGTGGCCAGTCTTTACAAGCTGCTCGGCGTACTGCTTATAGAGCCCCCGGCGCTCCGTCTGGATATAGGGTCCCACAGGACCGCCCACATCCGGCCCCTCGTCGTGGTCAAGGCCGCACTCGGCGAGGGTCCTGTATATAACGTCCACTGCGTCCTCCACCAGCCGCCCCTGGTCCGTGTCCTCGATGCGGAGGATGAATTTACCGCCCGCATGACGGGCAATGAGCCAGGTGTAAAGCGCCGTGCGGAGATTTCCGACGTGCATATACCCCGTGGGGCTGGGGGCAAATCTGGTCCGCACGCCCTCGGCGGGGATGCTCCCCTCCGGCTTTGCGAGAGAGCTTATATCGGTCATAAAAAAACCTCCCAAAATATACTGCACATAATATAGACTATTTTCGTTGGAAATTCAAGAATAATATGATATAATACCCGAAACTGGCGAAAAAGCCCAGAGGGCTTTTTAAGCCGTCGACAAAGGCGTTGCCTTTGCCGACGGGAGGGATTTGCCGGTCCCCTGCGCGCACGGCCCGAAGGGCCGCACACTCCGGGGACCTAAAAGGGGCAAAATCCGACGTACATGCCGCCGGATTTTGCATTGAATTTTTTTCGCGCCTGCGGGCGCGAAATTCTGTGAAGCTTTTTCAACACTCTGAATACCTGTTAAACCCTTAAACTCACCAAGAATAGATGAGAAAGGAGCTGCCTTGGATATTCTGACATTGTCCGCGGTGACGGCGGTCTCACGCTATGTTCTTCCGGCGCTGGCGCTGATAATACTCATACGCTCCGCAATCTCCATGCTCTCCGGAAAGCCGGAGAGGGAGGTGTGGGGCCACATCTGTATGCCCAACGGCGCAAAGCAGCCTCTCACGAACTGGGAGAACGTTCTTGGAAGGTCCCGGTCCTCAGACGTGGTGCTGGACTACCGGACGGTCTCCCGCACCCACGCGGCTCTGACACGGGACGCCTTCGGGCACTGGACGGTGATGGACCTGGGCTCAAAGACCGGGACGAAGGTCCGCGGGCATGATGTGGAGGGACCCGTCCCCATACGCTCCGGGGACATACTGACGGTGGGCGGCGCGTCGGTGATGTTCGTCGCCTCCACCGTCCGCGAGGAGGAGGCCCGGGCACAGTCACGGGAGCGCCCCGGCGCCAGAATACGCCCCGGCGTCACGAACATGGTCCTCACCATATTTATTCTGCTTTTGGGGATTCAGTATACCCTCGCCGCCCCGGAGCCGGAGCCCGCCGTCCCGGCGGCCTTCCTCGCCCTCGTGGTGCTGCTCTGGTCCTGCTACACCATAACCCGCTCTTTGGACCGCACGGGCTTTGAGGTGGAGACGCTGGCCTTCATGCTCACAGCCGTGGGCTTCGGCGTCTGCGCCGGGTCCGCTCCCCGGGACCTGCCGAAGGAGCTGATATGCCTGCTCGCGGGGCTGGCGCTCTACTTTCTCACGGGCTGGTGCCTCCGGGATTTGGGGAGGGTGAAGAAGCTCCGGCCCTTAATGGGCGGGGCGGGCATCGCCCTGCTGCTTGTAAATCTGCTCACCGCCTCCAGCATTTTCGGCGCGAAAAACTGGATGAGCGTCGGCGGCGTGTCCTTCCAGCCCTCGGAGCTTGTGAAGATATGCTTCATCTTCACCGGAGCCGCCTCCCTGGACAGGCTCTACACAAGGCGAAATCTTGTGGGGTTTGTATGCTTTGCCGCGGCCTGCGTGGGGTGCCTTGCGGCGATGAGCGACTTTGGCACCGCGGCGGTGTTCTTCACCGCCTACATCGTCATAGCCTTCATGCGCTCGGGAAGCTTTGCCACGGTCCTGCTCTCACTGGCGGGCACGGGCTTCGGGGCGTTTATCGTCGTGACCGCCCGGCCCTACGTCCTCCGGCGGTTTGCCACCTGGGGCCACGCCTGGGACGACCCCTTCGCCGGGGGGTTCCAGCAGACCCGCACCATGTCCGCCGCCGCCTCCGGGGGGCTTTTCGGCCTTGGCGGCGGGAAGGGCTGGCTGCACAATATCTTTGCCGCCGACACGGACATGGTGTTCGGCGTGGTCGCGGAGGAGCTGGGGCTTATCCTTGCGCTTCTCACCGTCGCCACGGTGGTGGTGATCGCCCTCTTCGCGGTGAAGAGCGCGGGCTGTGCACGGAGCTCCTTTTACGCCATAGCCGCCTGCGCGGCGGTGACGGTTATGCTGACGCAGCTTATCTTAAATGTATTCGGCTCTCTGGACATCCTGCCCTTCACCGGCGTGACCTTCCCGCTTATCTCCCGGGGAGGCTCCAGCCTCATCTCAGTCTGGGGGCTTCTGGCCTTTGTCAAGGCGGCGGACTGCCGACAGAACGCCAGCTTCGCCATACGGCTGAAACGCCGGAGGGAGCGCAGACACAAGCCGGGAGGTGAGGAGCAGTGAAGAGGATACAGCGCCGGGGCGCGGCGGTGCTCGCCCTGTGCCTCGCCGCGGCGGTGCTCACGGGGATATTTTTGTACCTTTACGTTCTCCGGGGCAGGGACTGGGTGGCCTTCCCATCCAACGGCGACGCCTACGACGCCGGAAGGCTCCGGGCCGGGAGGATAACCGACAGGAACGGCGAGGAGCTCTACGCCGTGGAAAACGGCGTGGGGAGCTACCGCGGTGACGGGGACGCCCGGACCGCGCTTTTACACACCCTTGGCGACCGGGAGGGAAAGATCGGCACCGGGGCGATTTACAAGTACGCGGACAGGATACTGGGCTACGACGTAATAAACGGCCTGTATGACCCGGAGGGCACCGGGGGGACCGCCGTCCTCGCCGCCGACGCCGAGGCATTAAAGGAGGCCCACAGGCTGCTTGACGGTCATGCCGGGGCGGTGGCGGTGATAAACTATAAGACCGGGGAGGTCCTCTGCGCCGCCTCCTCCCCGTCCTACGACCCGGACGACCCGCCGGAGATAGGGGAGGACGACACCTCGGGGGTATATATGAACAGGGCCCTCTCGGCGGCCTACACCCCGGGGTCGGTATTTAAGCTCGTCACCCTCTCCGCCGCGCTGGAGACTCTTGACGATGTGCTGGACAGGGACTTTCACTGCTCGGGCAAGCTGGATGTGGGCGGCGGCTCCGTAACCTGCACCTCCGCCCACGGGGACATGAAGCTGGAGGACGCCCTGGCCCGGTCCTGCAACTGCGTCTTCGCCTCCCTGGCTCTGGAGCTGGGAGGGGAGAGGCTCCGGGAGCAGGCCGAGAGACTGGGCCTTCTCACCCGCCTTGAGGTGGACGGCATCCTCACCGCCAGGGGCAGGTTCGACGCCGCCCCGGAGGGCAGCCTGAACCTCGGCTGGTCCGGAGCGGGGCAGTATAACGACCTGGTGACGCCGATAGCCATGGCGAGGCTCTGCGCCGCCATAGCAAACGGCGGCATGGCCCCGGAGCTCACCGGGCTCAGAAGCGATGAGCCTGCCAAAACAGCCCGCATAATGGAGGAGGACACGGCGGAGAGGATAGGGGAGATGATGGACTACGCCGTGCACCTCACTTACGGGGAGGAGAACTTCCCCGGTCTTGCCCTGAGGGCCAAGTCCGGCACGGCGGAGGTGGGCTCCGGCAAGCCCAACGCATGGTTTGTGGGGTATCTTGCGGATGAGGAACACCCATACGCCTTCGCCGTGTGCGTGGAGAAGGGCGGCTCCGGGGCTGGCACTGCCGGACCTGTGGCAAACGGCGTCCTCCAGGTCCTCATAAAAGACAGGGGAAAATAACCTTATGGCGAAAAAGGCCGCAGGGCTTTTAACAGTCGGGGAATTGCTATTGATTTTTTTCGGTTTAGGAGTATAATACTGATATTTTCCACAGGAAACTAATTTAAAGTGAGGTATTGCCATGAATGTCGTCTGCCTTGATTTGGAGGGCGTACTTGTACCTGAGATATGGATAGCCTTTTCGGAAAAGACCGGGATACCGGAGCTTCGCCGCACCACCCGGGACGAGCCGGATTACGACAAGCTCATGTCCTACCGCCTCGCCATCCTCCGGGAGCACGGGCTGGGACTCCGGGAGATACAGGAGACTATCGCCGGGATAGAGCCTCTGGACGGGGCGAAGGAGTTCCTTGACGCCCTCCGGGAGCGCACGCAGGTAATTATCCTCTCCGACACCTTCACCCAGTTTGCCTCGCCCCTTATGCGGAAGCTGGGCTGGCCCACCATCTTCTGCAACAGCCTCACCGCCGCGCCCTCCGGGGAGATAATCGGATACAGGATGCGGTGCAGCCAGTCTAAGCTCTCCACCGTCCGGGCGCTCCAGTCCGTGGGCTTTGACACTATCGCCGCCGGGGACAGCTACAACGACCTTGCCATGATAAGGGCCTCCAGGGCGGGCTTCCTCTTCAGGAGCACCGAAAAAATAATCGCCGACAACCCGGACCTTCCGGCGTACACGGAGTTTGACCAACTCCTCCGGGGGATACTTGACGCCATAGGTGAGTGAGATGTCCCTCTTTGAGCTGTTTCTCATAGCGGTGGGGCTGAGCATGGACGCCTTCGCCGTGTCCGTGTGCAAGGGCCTGGCCACGGGCAGAATGCGAAAGCTGGACGCTGTGCGTATCGGAGCGTGGTTCGGGGGCTTTCAGGCGCTTATGCCCCTTCTGGGCTGGCTTCTCGGGCGGCAGTTTGAGTCATACATCACCAGCATCGACCACTGGATAGCCTTTATACTCCTGGGCTTCATCGGCGGCAAGATGATCTGGGAGGCTGTTCGCGGCGGCGAGGAGGAGACCGGCGGGGGACTTGGGGCGAGGGAGCTCTTTGTTCTCGCCGTGGCGACGAGCATCGACGCCCTCGCCGTGGGGGTGAGCTTTGCCTTCCTCAACGTGAACATCTGGTCCTCCGTCGCCTTTATCGGCGTCACCACCTTTGTATTGTCGGTTTTCGGCGCACTGGTGGGGGGAAGGCTTGGGGAGAAATTCAAGGACCGGGCGGAGATCGCCGGGGGAGCAATACTTGTGCTCATGGGGCTTAAAATACTCCTCCAGCACCTTGGAGTAATAAATTTTTAATTTTGTAACAAAAATCCCCATGACCGGGATATAATGTACTTATTAAAAACAAGGTGACGCGGCTTCGACACCCGTCACCTTAAAATTTGGAAGGAAGTAAGAAAATGCCAAAGAAGCAGTTTAAGGCGGAGTCCAAGCGGCTCCTGGACCTTATGATCAACTCCATCTACACCCACAAGGAGATCTTCCTCCGGGAGATAATCTCCAACGCCTCCGACGCCATCGACAAGCTGAGCTACCTGTCCCTCACGGATGACAAGGTGGGCCTCAACCGGGACGATTTTCGCATTTTGGTGAAGCTTGACAGGGATGAGCGCACCATCACCGTCTCCGACAACGGCATCGGCATGGGCAGGGAGGAAATGGAGGAGAACCTGGGCGTCATCGCCCACTCCGGCAGCCTCAAATTCAAGGCCGAGCACGAGACACCCGAGGACGTGGACATCATCGGCCAGTTCGGCGTGGGCTTCTACTCCGCCTTCATGGTATCCGACAAGGTGACAGTCATCTCCCGGGCCTACGGCTCCGACCAGGGGTATAAGTGGGAGAGCTCCGGCGCCGACGGCTACACCATCACCGAGTGCGAGAAGGACTCCGTCGGCACCGACATAATCATGCACATAAAGCCCGACAGCGAGGAGGAGAATTACTCCGATTTTCTTGAGACCTGGCGCATCCGGGAGCTCATCAAAAAGTACTCCGACTATGTGCGCTTCCCCATCCGCATGGACATCGAGCACACCCACTACGAGGAGACCGGGGAGGAGGACGAGCACGGTCACAAAAAGACCACCCCCGTCACCCATGTGGAGGAGGAGACAATAAACTCCATGGTCCCCATCTGGCAGCGCTCGAAGGCGGAGGCCACGGACGAGAAGTGCGTTGAGTTCTACAAGGAGCGCTTCCACGACTCCGAGGACCCTGTCGCCGTCATCCGCGTCAACGCCGAGGGCCTGACAAGCTACCGCGCCCTTCTATTCATCCCCTCCAGGGCCCCCTACGACTTTTACAGCCGGGACTATAAGCCCGGTCTCGCCCTCTACTCCTCCGGCGTTCTCATCATGGAAAACTGCGCCGACCTTCTGCCGGAGTGCTTCCGGTTCGTCCGGGGCGTTGTGGACTCACCGGACCTCTCCCTCAACATCTCCCGGGAGATCCTCCAGCACGACAGGCAGCTCAGGGTCATCGCCGGGAACCTGGAAAACAAGATAAAGTCAGAGCTCATGAAGCTTCAAAGCAGCGACCCCGACAAGTACGACACTTTCTGGGCGGCCTTCGGACGCCAGATAAAGTACGGCGTCGTCAGCGGCTACGGGATGAAGAAGGACCTTTTGCAGGACCTTCTTAAATTCCACTCCTCCAACACAGAGAAGCTCACCACCCTGGCCGACTACGTCTCCCGTATGCCGGAGAGCCAGAAGTACATCTACTACGCCGCGGCGGAGAATCTGCGCACCGCCGCCGGACTTCCCCAGAACGAGCAGGTGAAGTCCAAAGGCTACGAGCTTTTGTACCTCGTGGAGGACATCGACGAGTTCGTCACCCAGATGCTGTTCAGCTACAGGGAGAAGGAGTTCCGCAGCGTCTCCTCCGGCGACCTGGGCCTTGAGAGCACAGATGAGCAGCAGGAGCAGAAGGAGACCGAGGACAAGTCCCGGGAGCTTTTGGACTTCATGAAGGACCTTCTCAAGGACGAGGTAGTGGACGTGAAGCTCTCCAGGACACTGGTTAGCTCCGCCGTCTGCATGTCCTACGAGGGTGAGATAACTCTGGAGATGGAGCGCTACTTCCGCCAGATGCCCGGCGAGTCCGGGGAGCGGGTCCGCGCCCGCCATGTGCTGGAGCTGAACCCCAATCACCACGTTTTCGCCTCCCTCACCGCCGCCTTCAACGAGGACAGGGAGAAGGCGGGGAGGATAGCGAGGGTCCTCTGCGACCAGGCAAAGCTCCTTGCGGGCCTTCCGGTGGAGGACCTTGCGGGCTACTCCGAGTCCGTCTGCGCCCTTATCTGACAATACTGCTCCCAGATAAAATTATCAGTTTTTATATGGGAAGGCTGTGCTGCGCACAGCCCATTTAAGCGCTGAAAGCGCTTAAATGACGTCCCTCCTGACGAAAAAGCCCCCGCGCCAAAAGGCGCGGGGGCTTTTAACTTTATCTGTTGTTTATTATTGCTTATTATTTCTTGTTCTTATTCTTCTTTGCGATGACCACGCCGCCGGCGACTGCCGCAGCGGCGACAACGACCACCACTATCCAGATGACGGCGGAGCTGCCGCCCTCGGTGCTCTCCGCAGGCTCAGCGGGAGTCTCGGGCTCGGAGGGAGTCTCGGGAGTCTCGGGAGTCTCGGGGGTCGTGGGCTCGGAGGGTGCCGCGGGGGTCTCGGGGGCGTCGCCGTTGTGCACCAGCACAAGGGCGGAGATGGGATCCACCGTCACCGTGCCGTACACGGTGCCCAGGACCTCGGTGCCGGCCTTTTCGCCGTTAATGTACACGTCCCAGCTGCCGTCGGGGAGGGTGATCTCCTGGGCGGAGGGGTTTGCGTTGTAGATGAGGCACAGGCCCTCGCTGGTCTCGCCGTTGACGCCGCCGTTTACGGTGAAGGCCACCACGTTGGCGGGCATGTTCTCAAGGGCGGCCACATTGGCGTTGACGTCGGCTGCATTGTCGAGCCTCAGTGCGCCGTGGGCCTTGCGGAAGGCGATGAGGCCCTTGTAGTACTCGTAGACGTTGGCGACCTCGTCCGTGGCAAGGTCGGACCACTTCAGGCTGTTCACCGCGTCGGAGGCGTTGTAGCTGTTCTCGTTGAGGGAGCCGTCCTCATTGGGCTTGGTGCGGAGCATCTCCTCGCCGGCCTGCATGAAGGGTATGCCCTCGCTCATCATGTAGAACGCCGCGGCCAGGTTGTTCATCTTCACGATGTCCTCTCTGGAGGCGTCGGGGCGGGAGAGGGTTATGCGGTCGATGAGGGTGTTGTTGTCGTGGCAGGAGGCGTAGTTCACCACCTGATAGGGGGTGGTGGTCCAAGAGGGCAGGCCCATGAAGTCCTTTATCATGGCGCTCTCCTTGCCCTCCGCGCCGGAGACGAAGCCGGGGTTCTTGTCGAACACGCTGCCCTTAAGGTCGTCGCGGATGTTGTCGGAGAAGAAGGCGAAATTCGGAGTGTGGAAGGAGTGGGCCTGGGTGACGGTGACAACGCTGGCCTTGGTTATGTCGGTGGACATGGTCCAGCCCTCGCCGTAGAATATGACGTCGGGGCGGACGGCGTGGATGCGGTCCACAAGCTCGTTTATGGTCTCCTTGTCCAGAAGGCCCACCAGGTCGAAGCGGAAGCCGTCGATGTGGTACTCGTCGCACCAGTAAATCACGGAGTCCACGATGTACTTGTGGACCATGCTGCGCTCGGAGGCGGTGTCGTTGCCGCAGCCGGAGCCGTTGGAGTAGGAGCCGTCGTCATTTATACGGGAGAAGTAGCCGGGGACGAGCTGGTTCACGGAGAAGGCGGCGGCGTCCTGAACATGGTTGTATACCACGTCCATGATGACGCTTATGCCGTTGTCGTGGAGACCCTTCACCATCTGCTTCATCTCGCTGACGCGGACGGCGCCGTTGTAGGGGTCGGTGGAGTAGGAGCCCTCAGGCACGTTGTAGTTTACCGGGTCATAGCCCCAGTTAAACTGCGGCTCGTCAAGGCGCGTCTCGTCCACGGAGCCGTAGTCGTAGGAGGGCAGGAGGTGTATGTGGGTGACGCCCAGGTCCTTGATGTGGTCAAGTCCGGTGGGGATGCCCTCGGGGGAGACGGTGCCAGTCTCGATGAGGCCCAGGAACTTGCCCTTATTCTGGATGCCGGAGCTCTCGTCAACTGAGAGGTCCCGGACGTGAAGCTCGTAGATAACCGCGTCATTGTACCCAAGATCCGCGTTGGGGTTTTTATCAGTATCCCAGCCCTCGGGGTCGGTGGAGTCCAGGTCCAGGACCATGGACCGCTTGCCGTTGACGCCGGTGGCCCGGGCGTAGGGGTCGACAGTCTCATGTGTCTCGCCGTTGACAACGGCGGTGTAGGTGTAATATGTACCGTTGAGGTCGCCCTCCTTCTCGGCTACCCATGTGCCGTTCACATCTGCGGTCATGGGGATAGTCTCGATGAGGTCGTCGGTGCCCTCGGTGCCGCTCTCATAGAGGTTGACGCTCACGGAATCGGCGGTGGGGGCCCAGACCCGGAAGGAGGTCTTTTCGGCGGTCCAGGTGTAGCCCAGATCGTCGCCTGTGTAGGTGAACTCCTCCTCGAAGCCTGCGGTGGAGTACACATTGGGCAGCGTCACGGGGTAGGTGCCGTCGAGGTATGTGATGGTGTAGGTCTTGAAGAGGTCAAGCGCCTCGGACATTTTCAGGGTGTAATTCCAGTCGTCCACGGTGACGACCTCGGCGATGGGGGCGATATTGCCGTCCTCGTCAACGATGGTGAAGGCCTCCGCCGGGTCGCCGTCCACCGGGGCGGTGAGGGTGACGGAGATCTCGTTTGCTATGTCGTCATAGCTGGTCTTTGAGGGGCGCTGGACAATGACCGCGTCGTCGCCGTACTCATAGGCGATGTTGGGCACGCCGGACTCCACATACAGGTGTATGGTGCCGGAGGCCACCTCGGGGAAGGTCAAAAACTGGTCGGCGTCAACGTCCTTGCCGGCCCAGCTGTCGCCGCCCTGGCGGACGATGTAGCCCATGGAGATGATGCCGGGGTGGATGTGGATGGTGGTGACAACGCCGCCGTCCTCGGGCTCAAAGACGGCGCCGCCGCCCTCGCCTCCGACCTCCCAGTACCAGACGTCCCAGCCCTCGTAGTTTCCGTCCTCGCGGTGGTAGTGAATAACTACCGTGACCCCCTCGGCCTCGTCGGCGAGGGCCGTGGGCATGGCGCACGCAAAGGCGGACAGGGCGATGAGCAGTGCCAGCGTCAGCGCGCAGGTGCGCTTAAGCTGCCGGGTGAAGTGATTTGCCATTGATTATCCTCCTCTTTTTTTGTGGTCTCCGGCCTCCCGCCCCCGGTCTTACCTGCCGGAGGACGGAATATCGGTCGGATTGACCATATTTTGCGGTAAGCTAATCGATTAACTATCATTAATATAATACCTTCACCCATTGCTGTCAAGCATAAAAATACCAAATGCCTGTTATTTTTGAGTTTAAGAGTTTGAAATATTGTAGCTCAAATGGACCCCGGAGACGTTATATTCGGAGGAGTTGAAAAGATAGAGCTTATATGTCCCGGTTTCGTTTACGGTAAAGGAGTATGAGCCGCTCTCCTCCGTGATTTCCACATATGTCACCGTATCTCCTTCATCGGCGTATCCGATCCGGAGCTTCGCCCCGGGGCAGGCGCCGCTGACGCTGACAGTCAGCCTCTGTCCCGCGGCGATGGGCAGAGCCCTGAAGGTATAGCCCGTGTTTGGGGCGATCTCGCCGCGAAGCCCTGACGTGTCCGCCGCGTCCGCCACTGTACCTTCAATGTCAAATACCGTTTTTTCGGAGAGCTCCGGCCTCTCTTTTACATTTATGACCCCGGCTTCGGGCCGCCCTGTGTACTCGGGCAGCGGGGAGGGGTCTCCGGCGCGCACAACTCCGTCAGGATTTGAAACTGTGATTTCCTGCGCCCCGGAGGCCGCAAAGGCGGTCCCCGTTACGACCGTCACAAGCGCAAGGGCGAGGGCAAGCGCACCTGCCGATTTTTTTCTGAACCTCATAATAGACTCGATCCTTTCTTCAATCGCGTTTTTTGCAAAGCAGCTGTAAAACGGCGGAATATTACGCCGCGTCTCCTCCATCGAGATAAGCGCCCGGGCGTAGGAGGCGCGGTCGTCTCCCCCAAGGCGTCGGACGACGCACTCATCGCAGACAAGCTCGATGTCCCGGTTAAATAAAATGTAAAGTACCCACATCGCCGGGTTGAACCAGTGGACGCACACCGCCATAGCCGCGGCCAGCTTTCTCACAGCGTCAAAGCGGCGGATATGGACGTACTCGTGGAGCAGTGCATACTTCAGCTGTTCCTCTTTTCCCCAGTCCGTGTTTTTCGGCATCAGGATGACCGGGTGAATGATCCCGCAGGTCAGGGGAGTGGAAATTCCGGTGAGGCTTCGCACCTCAATTGTCCGCCGGAGGGGAAGTTCGGAGAGCCAATTTTGCACAAAATCATTCTGCACAGGCAGGGAGGTCCGAAATTCCCGGCGGCAGCGCAGATAGCGCAGGGCAAAAAAGCCAAGGAACAGCGCCGCCCCCGCCATCCACATAAGCCTCAAAGCCCACACTGCCGACCCATGGACGCCGAGAGCCCTCCCGGCTCCCTCCCTGATAACCGACGCGGTTTTTTCCGCCTCCGCCGTGATGGCGCTCCGGCCTGACATCGTGAGGGGGACCTTAATGACCGAAAATGATACGGGCAGGAGCAGACGTACAAGGGCGACTTCCCAAAATGCCAAAAGCAGCTTCTTTGGCAGCTTATGGATAGCTGCCGCCCGAATGACGGTTATAACAAGGATCATGACCGCCCCGGAAAGGCTCATCCGCAAAAGGCCCATCAGTCTCACTCCCACTTGTCAACGATCTGCCGGAGCTGCTCGATCTGCTCGGCGGTGAGCCGCTTTTTGCCCAGCAGAGCGGCGAACAGATTGTTCGCGGAGCCGTCGTAGATTTTCTGAATAAGCTCGTTTGTCTCCGCCTCCTGCACCGCCTCCCTGGAAACAAGGGCGTGGCACATGAAATTGGGCTCGGAGCGCTCTATGGCGCCCTTTTTGATGCAGCGCTTTATCAGCGTGTAGGTCGTGTTCATGTTCCAGCCCGTCTCCTCCTTCAGCACGTCGGAGATGTGCTTCGCCGTGGCGTCCCCCTCCCGCCAGAGCACGCTCATCACCTTGATTTCCGAATCAAAAAGCTTTATCTCCATTCGACCGTCTCCTTTCATACGACCAGAGTAGTTTGTCATGACATGTTCATACTACCACAGTCGTGTGGAAATGTCAACACTACTGCGGTAGTTTATTGTGAAAAAAGCGCGGGATACGGGCGAATACCCGTATCCCGCGCTTTTTGGCCCTTTTGGGCTCAAATTTCGATTATGCACTTTTCGTAGGCGTTCACCACCGTGGTGCCGGAGAGACTGGTCAGCTGCGGTATGTTGACGCCGTAATTTTTATGTATGTGACCGTGGATGAAGTAGCTGGGGTGGTACTTGTCCACCAGCTCCTGAAAGCACTCAAACCCCCTGTGGGACATGGAGTCGAAGTCGTTTATGTGCCTTATGGGCGCGTGGGTGACGACTATGTCCACGCCGTGCCAGAGCCTGAGCTTTAAAGCCAGACGCCGGATCCTGCGGCGCATCTGCTCCTCGGTGTACATGTTCTCCCCCTTGCGGTAGCGGAAGGACCCTCCCAGGCCCATTATCCTCAGCTCTCCCACCCGGACAAGCTCCCCGTCGATGCACTGGCAGCCCTCCGGCGGGGTGTCGATGAGCCTGTCGTCGTGGTTTCCACGGACATACAGGAGCGGGCAGTTCGCCATTGTCACGAGAAACTCAAGGTAGTGGGGACTTAAGTCCCCGCAGGAGATTATCATGTCTATCCCGTCCAGCTTCCCGGGGGAGTAGTAGTCGTAAAGTGACTTTGACTCGTCGTCGGCGACAGCCAGTATCCTCATAAGCTCCCCGGACCCTTCTCCGGCTTCTTCGCCTTCTCCACGCCCACGCTCTCCACCGTGGCCTTTCCGGTGGAGCTGAGCTCGTCGTACTCCGGGATGCGCCCCTCCACGTTCTCCACAAGGTAGTCCATCGCCATTATCTCCTCGAGGTCGAAGGGCCGTCCCGCCTCCCCGGCGACCTCGCCGCCCTGGAGGTGTATCGGCCCGATGAAGGGGTCTATTATCCAGCGGGATATGCCCTCCTTCAGGTACCCGGCGAGGCGCCTCACACTCTCGGGCACGGCCTCGGTCACGGACACGTCCACCACCCCGGCGGACATGCCCCAGTAGTAGTTTATGGCCTTGCTGGAGCTCTCGTACTCAGCCTTCAGCGTGCCGTTGAGCACCTGCCGCAGCAGCCCCTCGTAATATACGCCCCACCGCCATATCGGCGCCGCCAGCAGCTTTTGCGTCTCGCCGTCCACGAAGCTCAGTCCCAGAGTCTGCCCCGGCTCGTAGAGCCTTGCGTTGTCCATGGAGGAGATGAGCCTTATGCCCTCGCTTCTCAGCCGCTCCATCGCCGCGTGGCGTCCGCCGACGCTGGACCACTCCAGCCTCACCTGTGCCCGGGGATTCACCATCTTCGCCCCCAGGGCGAAGGCATTTATCCCAGCTATCTGCCCGAAGATGGGGTAGTCGCACACATAGCCTATCTTCCCCGTCTCCGCCAGTGCCCCGGCGATGGCGCCGATGATGAATTTCGCCTCGTAGATCCTCGCGTAATATGTGCGCACATACCTGTGGGGCTTATTTATGGAGCAGTTCATTATGAGCGTCCCGGGGTTGTCCACCGCCGCACGGAGGCTGGCAGGCAGCAGCACCGGGGAGGTGGTGAAAATAACGTCGCACCTGTTCCGGACGGCCTCCAGCACCGCAGCCTCCGGCTCCTCGGGGGAGCTGAAGTAGGCGGAGGTCTCCATCCTGTCGGCGAACACCCTCTGGACGTACTGGCGGCCCAGCTCGTGCCCGTGGGTCCAGCCGGAGAGCTCCGGCGTCTTGTCGTGGACAAAGCCCACCTTCCTGCCCAGCACCGCGGCGGTGGTGTTCGAAATGACCTTGGAGATTATATTCGTCTTTCGCTCCACGGGCACGGGCTTCACCTCGATGGGCTCCTTCTCCTGCTGGAGCTTCATCTCCTCCCAGAGCTTCCCCACGCTCTTTTTCAGCTCCGCGGGGCTTGCGGCGCACAGGTCGGCGTAGGAGTAGACCTTGAGGTACGTCAAAAGCGCGTCCCCCACGGTAGAGGCCAGCTTCATGCCCCCCCTGCCCTCGTAGGCGGTGCGGAAGTTGTAGTAGGCTGTGGAGAAGGCCCTGCGCTCGTCCTCAGTCCACTGCTCATCCGGCCCCTTGCCCAGATACCGCAGGAGCTGCCCGTAGCAGCCCTTCTTTGAAAACTCCACGAAATTCACATGGGAGTAGCGGTAGAAGTCCACAAACTCATAGTATATGTCGCTCTCAAGCCCCGTGCCCCGCTCGGGCATGACCCGGGTGACATCCGCCATGACCGTCACGGCGTCAAAGAATTTGAGGACGCTGGCGCGCTTGTTGCCCTCCTCCACATAGTACCTGTTCATGTACTCGTAGACCTTCAGCGGGTCGCGGATGCCCTCCTGAAGGTGGCTCTTGCACAGCGACTCCCACTTCGCAGCAAACTCCGTGTTCTCCGGGAGTATGGGCATGAAATTCCTGGCAAAGCTTCTGGTGCGGCCACGGGTCTTTGTCCCGACGATGAACTCTGCCGGGATCTGGCACACGCCCAGCTTTATCCCGAGGCTTATGCGCTCCTCCGGAAGAAAGTCGTCCATGACCGGCAGCACCGGGTTCTGCCCTCCGGAGACGCAGGCCCTGTACTCCTTCTGCCCGGCTTTCAGGGCGTCCCTGTAATACTGCTCCATGCTGTAATACTGCTCCATATTCGTCCTCCTGAAAAAATGTGGCGGGAAGAAAATTCCTTTTTTTACTGGACAAATGAGTTGATTTACGCTAAAATGTATATTTATACTATTCTTATTAAGCAGCGGCGCGGGCATTTTCCCGCGACCCTATTTTATCTGATAGCTCTCGGGATTACAACGGCGGAGGTGACAAAAATGGCAGTACTGAAAACAATTATTTCCGGCATAGTTGGTTATCTTCTGGGGTCCATATCCTCGGCTGTGTTCCTGGGCTACCTTGTGAGCCGCAAGGACGTGAGAAAGTACGGCAGCGGCAACGCCGGGGCCACGAACATGGCCCGGCTTTTCGGAATGGGCGTCGGTGTCGCGACCTTCCTTCTCGACGGGCTCAAGACCGTGGCCTCCATGGCCCTGGGGCGGCTCATCGGCGGGGAGCCGGGGTTTCTGCTGGCGGGGTATGCCTGCCTTCTCGGGCACTGCTACCCAGTCTGGTTTAAATTCAAGGGCGGTAAGGGCGTATCCGTGGGCGCCGCCATCGGCCTTATGCTGGACTGGAGGATATTCCTCATGCTTGTGGCGGTGTTCTTCCTGACATTCGCCGCAACAAGGATAGTCTCCGTGTGCTCCATGATGTGCGCCGTGACGATAGTGCCCATAGAGCTCATAGTTGGCATCCGGGATTTCTGGTCCATCCTCCTCGGCGTGGCGGCGGGGATAACCGTGCTTTTCATGCACCGCGGCAACCTCAAACGGCTCTTTCGGGGGGAGGAGAAGCGCTTCAAGCCCAGGAGAATAAAAATCCCCTGGAAAAACCGGGAGAAATAGACCTTTTTCACGGTTCTTTCAAAAAAACTATGGAAATTTACATAATACTGTGATATAGTGAATATGTCTATGCGTACAAAATTCATTTAGGGGGGACCTCATTTGAGCATAGGGCTTGCGATTTTTTTGGGGCTGGTGCAGGGAATAAGCGAATTTTTGCCCATCTCCAGCTCGGGACATCTTTCCATTTTCCAAAACCTCTTTAAGCTCAACTACTCCGAGGACGAGCATATGCTCTTTGACGTTATGCTCCACGTCGGCACTCTGGCGGCGGTGTTCATCTTCTACTGGAAGGACATAAAGGCCATGGTGGTGGACTCCGTGAGCTTCGTCACAGGCAGTAAGAGCGCCTCCGGCGAGGAGGGGCGGTTCAAGCCCTCGGTGAGGATGGTGTTCCTCATCATAATGGCCACACTCCCGCTATTCATCATCCTTCCCTTTAACGACAGCATCGGGACCCTTGCCACAAACACCCCGTTTATCTCCTTCGCCCTCATCGTGACCGGCCTTCTCCTCTATGTCTCCGGCAAGCTCACCGAGGGGCGCAAGAACGAAAAGACCGCGTCGGTGCTGGATGTGCTCATCGTCGGCGCGGCACAGGCCATAGCCACCATCCCCGGCCTCTCCCGCTCCGGGACCACCATCACCGTGGGCCTCTCCCGCGGCTTTAAGCGGGAGTTCGCGGTGCGCTTTTCCTTCCTCATGTCCATCCCCGCCATTCTGGGCTCCGCGCTTCTCACCTTCATCAAGGCCCTCGTCAACGGCGGGATCGTATGGGCAAACCTCCCGGCGTATCTTATCGGCATGGTCGTCGCGGGAGTCGTGGGCTATTTCGCCCTGGTGCTTTTGAAAAAGCTCCTTGTGGTGGGGGAGAGCTTCTCAAAGTTCGCCTACTACTGCTGGGGCGCGGGACTTCTCTCGCTGGTGCTGTCGCTGTTCATCTCCTGAGCCCTTCTTTCGATTTGAGGTATAATTTCCAATGGCTGAAAAAAAGAAAAAGACTGCTGCCGGGGGATCCTCCGGCAGCAGAGCGTCAGGAGGGAAAAGCTCCTCCGGCGCGAAAAAGAATACAAAGAATACGTCCGGCTCCTCCCGCAAAAACGGCTCCTCCGACCGTGCCGCCGCCGCAAGGGCGAGGGTGGAGGAAAACAGGCGCCGCAGACGCAGGACGGCCTGGGCGGTGGTGCTACTGTGCCTTGGCGTGTTCAGCTTTCTCGGGTATTTCAACACCGATGGGGTGGTAATAAGATTCCTCCGCGGGCTGCTTACTGGGCTTTTCGGCGGGGGATTTTACATTTTGCCGCCCATGCTGCTGCTCTCCGCGGCGATGCTCGCCATATCGGAGGAGCGCACGGCGGCGGAGCGCGCCCTCGCCTGCGCCGCCGCGCCCATACTCATATCCGCCTTCTGCCAGCTCTTCTCAAAGAGCCAGTACGCACTGAGCTTTAAGATGTTCTCCTACCTGTGGGCCGACGGGCAGGGCCTCGCCGGAGGAGGAGCCGTGGGCGGCGCAATATCCATACTGTTCACCTACCTCTTCTCAAAGCCCGGCGCGGCGATAGTCCTTGTGTGCCTCTCGGCGATGACCGCCCTTGGCATAGCGGGGCTGACCCTTCGCGCCCTCATCGGGCTTATACGCTCCAGCCGCAAACAGCGGGAGGAGCGGGAGTATGAGGAGTACTTAAATGAGCCGGAGCCGGAGCCCGAAAAGGACCCCAGGGGCGCCGGGAGATCCCGGGACGGCGCCCGCCCGGCGGATGTCCGCTCGGAGCCTCCCCGCCGCCAGGGCGGAAAGCGCAGTTCCATTGACATCCCCATGGACGAGGAGCCCGCGGGCGCCGCGGAAAAGCCCCGGGAGCGGGGCGAGGAGAAGCCGAAAAGGCCATCCCTCTTTGACAAAAATCCCAATGTACCGACGCCCGACACAGTCCTGACGGATGCCGTCCCGGCAAAGCCGGAGAGCGCCCCGGAGCCGGAGGTAAAGCCCGCGCCGGAGCCGAGACCTGCGCCCGTCCCCATTCCCGTGGAGGTGGTGAGGACGGAGCCGGAGCGCCCAGCCGTAAAAAAGCCGGAGCCGGAGATAAAGCCGGAGCCGAAGCCTGAGACAAAGCCCGCGCCGGCCCCGGAGCCGGAGGTAAAGCCCGCGCCGGAGCCCGCATCGGAGAGGGACAGCGCCGACCGGGAGGCGGAGAAGATAGCCTCCTTAATTGAGGAGAGCGCCCGGCGCGACGCCGCCGAGGCGGTGCAGGAGTACAAATTCCCTCCCGTGAGCCTCCTCACGGAGCCGAAGCGCGGCGGCAGCCGGGACAGTCAGGACGAGCTCACCGCGACAAAGGAGCGTCTCGAGCTGTGCCTTCGGTCCTTCGGCGTCAACGCGAAAATATCCAACATCGTCCACGGCCCCTCCATCACAAGGTATGAGATGGAGCTGGAGATCGGCGTGAAGCTCAACAAGATAACAAACCTCTCCGACGACATAGCCCTGGCCCTTGGCGTCTCAGGCGTTCGTATCGCGGCGATACCCAACCGCATCTCCACCGTTGGCATCGAGGTTCCGAATAAGCACGTCTCCACCGTGTACCTCCGGGAGATAATCACCGCACCGGAGTTTGTGAACGCCAAATCAAAGCTCACCTTCGCCATCGGCAAGAACATCGCCGGAGAGGTCATGGTGGGCAACATATCGAAGCTCCCGCACCTTCTGGTCGCCGGCACCACCGGCTCCGGAAAGTCCGTGTGCTTAAACTCCCTTATCCTCAGCCTCATGTACAAGGCCACCCCCGAGGAGGTCAAATTCATCATGGTGGACCCGAAGATGGTGGAGTTTAAGATATACAACGGCATCCCCCACCTTCTCATACCCGTGGTCACGGAGGCCAAGAAGGCCGCCGGGGCCCTCCAGTGGGCGGTGGTGGAGATGATGAAGCGCTACCGCCTCTTCTCCGACGCCGGAGCCCGGGACCTCGCCAGCTACAATGAACAGCTTGAGCCCGGTACACCGAAGATACCCCAGATCGTCGTCATAATCGACGAGCTTGCGGATCTGATGATGATAGCCGCCAAGGAGGTGGAGGAGTCCATATGCCGCGTGGCCCAGATGGGCCGCGCCGCCGGAGTCCACCTGGTCATAGCCACCCAGAGCCCCCGTGCCGACGTGATAACCGGCCTTATGAAGGCCAACATCCCCTCGCGCATAGCCCTGAAGGTCGCCTCGTCACTGGAGTCACGGATAATTCTGGACGCGGGCGGCGCGGCGGACAAGCTGGTGGGCAACGGCGACATGCTCTATGCCCCCATCGGCGTCTCCAAGCCCGCCCGTATACAGGGCACCTGGGTCTCTGATGAGGAGCGGGAGGCCGTGGTGAATTACGTCAAGAGCCTTGGGGAGGCCAGCTACTCCGAGGACGTCATCCATGAGATAGAGAAGGCCGTCCAGGACAAGGAGTCCGGCGGCAAGAACGCCCAGCAGCCCGCCCCGGAGGAGAAGTTCAAGGACTACGACGAGCTGCTGCCTCAGGCGGCGGAGATCATCTTTGAGACGAAGACCACCAGCGTTTCTTGGCTGCAAAGGCGGCTGAAGCTGGGCTACGCCCGGGCCGCCCGCATAGTGGACCAGCTTGAGGAGATCGGCGTCCTTGGCCCCTTTGAGGGCTCCAAGCCACGGCAGATAATCATCACCTACCAGCAGTGGCAGGAGATGCAGTTCGTCCATGGCACCGCCCCGATAGGCCCCTCCGCTGAGAAACAGGCCCCCGTCCCCGACGCCACTGACGATGAGGATAACGAATAAAAACGATTAAGCTAAATTGTGAATGAGCGAGATATTGAATAAGCAAAAGGCCGCCCCTCCGGGCGGCCTTTTGCTTTAGACTGTCGGAAAAGCCCTGTGGGCTTTTTCGACAATAGATGCGTGCGGGTAATTTTCTCTGAATTTTGCGAAGTTCAGAGAAAATTACCCTGCTGCCACCCTGCACGCCGCCGCAGGCGGCACTTGTGCGGCATAAGGGATTTTTTCCGACGCACATGTCGCCGGAAAAAACGTTGAATTTGAGATTTTTGACAGGTAAAAGGCCGCCCGGAGGGGCGGCCTTTTGCTTATCAAAGACGCTGTTTCATTATTTGCAGGGCCATGCGCCCTGCTAAAAATCCCCTGTCACTTTGTCAGCACGGCCACGGAGTATACCGGCACCGACAGGCTCCCGTCGGTCAGCGCCGGGGCCTCGGCAGTGGTGACGAGCACGGCGGAGAGCTTCCCAAACTCGCTCCCCGCAAGGTCCACGGTCTGGGGCTCCTGGGAGATGTTGAACACCAGCATGACCTGCTCATCACCCCAGGTTTTGGTGATGACGCAGACGTTGTCATCGGAGAGCTCCTCCACGAAGTCCGTGGTGCCACGGGCGATGGCGGGGAAGGCCGTGCGCACGCGCATTGCCTGAATGACGAAGTTGAGTATGGAGTCGCCGTCGGCGGCCTGGCTTGCCTCGTCGGGGTATTTCATCTCAAAGCTGTCCATGCCCGAGGGCCCACTGCACATGCCCTGGGCGGCGGAGTCGGCGGACCAGTACATCGCCGCACGCTTATTTTCGTCCTTGCCGGAGCCCTTCATGCCCAGCTCCTCCCCGTAGTAGGTGAAGGACGCGCCGGACATCATCAGGTTCAGCGCCTGACCCATCTTGAACTGGTTCATGGCCCAGGTGGCGTCAAAGTAGTGCCCGGCGGAGCGGCCCATGTCGTGGTTGACGTAGAAGGGCGCGTCGATGTAATCCGGGTTATACTGGGAGAGCGTCGCCTCCAGCGTCTCAATGGCCTTGCCGTAGGAGCTGGCGGTGGACCCGGTGTGCTTCACCACATTCGGTATCACCCCGTCCCCGTCGCCGAAGGCGAAGTCGAAGCAGCTGTCAATGCCGCTGGCGTAGTACTGGGCGTAGGTGTCAAGGCCCGTCCAGACCTCGGCCACGATGTAGGCGTCATCCTTCTTGGACTTCACCATGTCGTTAAACCAGGAGAGTATCTCCGTGTTGGCCTGAGTCGCGCCGGAGACGAACTCCTTCGCCGCGTCGAGCCTGAACCCGTCAACGCCGAGCTCCAGCCAGAAGTCCACAATGTCCTCTATCTCCCCCCGGACGGCGACATTCTGGAGGTCGAGGTCCGGCATCCCGCTCCAGAAGGGCGCCTCGTAATACCAGTCGGTGCCGGGGAGCTGGCAGGTGCTGACCTCACGGGAGAAGTTGTAGTAGGCAACATAGGGGCACTCATTGAGGTCCGGCTCCGCCCCAGCGGGGAGGGTGCGCAGGTAGTCCGCGGCCTCCTTAAACCAGGGGTGCTCCGAGGAGGTGTGGTTCATCACAAGGTCTATTATCACGTTAATGCCCCGCTCGTGGGCGGCGGCGATAAAGGTCTTGAAGTCCTCCAGCGTGCCGTACTGCGGGTCAATGTCGTAGTAGTCCGTCACGTCGTACTTGTGGTAGCTGGGGGAGGGCATTATGGGCATGAGCCATATGCCCGTGGCGCCGAGGTCTGTGTCCGTGGCGGCATCGCCGTCGTTTATGTAGTCGAGCTTCTCCGTAAGTCCCGGAAGGTCCCCGATGCCGTCGCCGTCGGAGTCGTAGAAGCTGTAGACGAACACCTCATAGAAGGTGCGGTACTTGTCGTCTATGGTCTGGGGCAGGGTGGTGTTTATGGACCTCATCACCGCCAGCGCCGAGGAGGTGTCCACCTCCGGGGCCTTCTCCCCGCAGGCGGCGATGCCCGCTGTCAGGACCAGGGCCAGAATAAGAGCTGTCACTGCCTTGAGCTTTTTCATAAATAATGCTCCTTTTGTCAAAAATCCTGATACTGTTCTCCGATAAAATCAGTATGAAACGAGGAACCGCCCCCGTCCGGTCGGAAAGACGGGCGGGAGCGGCCTCGCGGTAGAGAGGAAAAAGAAGAAAGCTTCGGAGTTATCCCTTTACAGCTCCGGACATGCCCTCAACGTAATAACGCTGGAGCAGTGAGAAGAGCACCACGATGGGGATGGAGACAAGCACGGCACCGGCGGCGAACTGGGTGTAATAGGACTCGATTCGCTGCTGGTCGGTGAGCCATTTAAGTCCGATAGCCACGGTGTAGCTCTGCTGCTTGTCGCCGAGGAGCAGGCTGGGGAAGATGTAGTCGCCCCAGGGGCCGATGAAGGCGCTCATGAGCTGGTAGATGATGATGGGCTTGGCCATGGGGATCATTATCTTGTAGAAGATGGTGAAGTTGGTCGCGCCGTCGATGTGGGCGGCCTCGTCAAGTGCCTTCGGCACGGTGTCAAGGAAGCCCTTGCAGATGTAGTAGCCCATGGCGGAGCTTGCCACGTTCACGAGGATGAGGGCGCCCAGGTTCTGGGCGATGCCCATGCCCTTCAGAATGTTGTACACGGCGATCATGGACATGAAGCCGGGGAACATTCCGATGACCATCATGGCCTTCATGAGCAGCTGTCTGCCCTTAAAGCGCTGACGGCTCAGCGCGTAGGAGGTCATGAGGACGATGAGGGTGTTGAGCACGCAGCTCACAGCCGCGACGATGAAGGTGTTGGTCCACCATCTGGCGAAGGGGATGGGGCTTCCCGCCTTGAAGAGGTTTATGTAGTTATCAAGGGTGAAGCCGTGGGGGATGAAGTGGTCAACATAGTAGCCGGGCTCCGCGCGCAGGGAGGTGAGCACCACCCAGGCGATGGGGAAAAGCCAGATTATGCTGAGCACCACAAGGATGATGTGTCCCGGAGAGACGCGGGTGGCGTTCATGGCGTTCCACAGCCCCACATAGGAGAGCACCAAAATGAGCCAGAAGCCGATGCCGAAATTCTTCACCAGGAACTTCGCGGAGAAAATGGAGTTTGCGTCGATTATCATCTTGCTGCCGAAGAGCAGCACGGTGACGCAGATGACCTCCAGCGCCATGAAGGCGGACCAGAGACGCACGCCCTTCACGCTGGGCATGAAGAACAGCACCACGCCCATGACGGCGCAGAGCACCGCCAGCACCGCTAAAGCGGGATAGAAGAAGCTCATTCCGCCCTTGACGGCGAAGGCCAGGGAAAACCCGCCCATGGTTTTCCCGCCCAGGCTCACCATCGGGAGGAGCAGTGCTAAGAGGGTGAGAACGCTCGCGCCCACCGCGATGAGGGCGGGCTTTTTATGAAGGCCGATGATTTCTCTCTTGATCATTGTAACGCCTCCTCATTCTTGCTGACGCCGGCCTTGGCATAGGTGATCATGGAGAACACGGCGGAGATGATGAAGATCAAAATGCCGATGGTTGCGGCAAGGTTGTAGTCGTTGGAGTCATTGGTCAGCTTGTAGAGCCAGGTGACCAGAAGGTCTGTCTTTCCGGCGCCCTTGTAGTAGTCGAGGGTGGACGGGCCGCCGCCGGTGAGGAAGTAGATAACTCCGAAGTTGTTGATGTTGCCGATGAAGTTTGTGATGAGGTAGGGGGTCGTGACCTGAAGCATGTAGGGGAAGGTTATCTTTATGAACTTCTGCACGGGGTTCGCGCCGTCGATGGAGGCGGACTCATAAAGATCAGGCGGTATGTTCATAAGTATTCCGGAGATCATCAGCATGGTCGCCGGGATACCGACCCAGAGGTTCACCACGATGATGGTGCCCCGGGCCCAGGTGGCGTTGGTGAGGAAGGGCAGCGGCTCAGAGGTGAAGCCCCACTCCTGAAGAAGGACATTCAAAATGCCGTTCCGGCCCAGCATGGTGCTGATGACCAGCAGGGAGATGAAGGAGGGGATGGCCATGGCAAGCACGAACACCGTGCGCCATACCTTCTTGAATTTGATGCCCTTGGAGTTTATGAGCAGCGCCAGGAAGGTCCCGCCGAAGTAGCAGGAGAAGGTGGAGATGAACGCCCAGATAAGAGTCCAGCCGAGGATCGGCATGAAGGTCTTGCCCAGGGTGCTTCCGGCGGAGAGTATCGTCTTGAAGTTGTCGATGCCGACCCAGTCGAACAGGTGTCCGGGAGGCTGGTGGTCGGCATCGTAGTTGGTGAAGGCCATCAGTATCATGTAGATAAGGGGCGTCACCGTGAATACCAGAATGCCGATAAGGGGCAGGCAGAGGAAGAGCCTGACGATATGTGTGTCAAAAAGGCTGGTAATATCGTCGAAAATGGTGGGGACCTTGCGCCCGTGGAGCTTGAGCTGACGGGCCTCCTCGCCGGAGTACACCGAGGTCATCCACACCACGACGATGAGGGCGGTGACGACCAGCGCCACGACGCCGTAGAGCAGCATGAGCATGGAGTTATCGCCCTGTGTAACCACATAGACGCCCTGCACGGGGTCCAGCTCCATACCCTGCTCATGGACGCCCAGAGTGATCATTCCGCCTATGGCGGCGACACCGCTGGTGACCATGTAGTAGATGTACGCGACCTCAGCCGCCAGATACATGGCGCCCTTGACGATTTGTCCGCGCACCATGTTGGACAGGCCCCAGATGAGGAAGGAGAGCTTCGTAAATATGTCGCCCTCAACAAAGATCTTCACTGGTGTGCGCCTGCCCTTGAGCAAACTTTTCAATGCCAACACCTCCAAATGATTATCTATTTTATTGAATCAGTTATTTAAACTGATTTAATAACAAAATTTCGCCCTTTTGCCCGCCGCAGAGGCTGTGGGCAAAAGGCCGCGGCTTTTCCGACCGCATGTCTCCATAGAGAGGGGCTGTGCCGAGATAAATCAGGGCACAGCCCCAGTGTCAGGTCAAATAAGCCTTAAAGGGAAGCTTCAGGCGTCATCAGCCGCCAAGGGAGCCGGCGGTGACAGCGGCGACGAACTTGTCGAGCTGATCCTGAAGGTTGGCCTCGGTGATCTCCTTGTTGACGATGCCGTTACCAAGGGCCTCGGCGGGAGTCCAGTAGTTGTTCATCTCGGGGATGGAGGGCTGGGTGGCGCAGACCTCGGACTGGGCAGTGAGGGCCTGGAGGGCCACATCGGCGGCCATCGCGGGGTCGTCAACGGCGATGCAGGGAGGAACCTTCTGGTCGTTGTAGCGGAGAGCCTGAGCGTCGGGGTTGCAGATCCACAGGCAGAACTCCTGGGCGGCCTTGGGATAGGCGGTGTTGGACTTGACAGCGTAGGTCTTGTAGTCGCCGAAGTTGCGCATGGGGACGTCGGTGCCGTTCAGGTTGAAGCTGGGCAGGGGAGCCGCGCAGTAACGGTCCTCGCCCATCTCGGCGGCGATGTCCTTGGCATCCCATGTTCCGGTGAAGATGGCGCCCACCTTGTGGTCGCGGAGAAGGCTGCGGGCGTAGCCGTCCTTATCGTCGTGGAACTTGGGGTTGTTGGCAAGGTCGATCACATACTTGCCGGCGGCATAGCCGTTGGCGTTGTTCCAGTCGCACTGGGTGGCGTCGGTGCCGTCAGGCCCGAACACGGTGCAGCCCGCGCCATAGAAGAAGGACTCTATGTACCAGGAGCCGGAGACGGGGAAGCAGACGTTGATGTCCACGCCCTCGATGTCCTTGGCGAGCATTGCGTCGAGGCTCTTGGCCTCCTCCTCGGTGAACATGGTCTTATCGTAGTACATGAAGAAGGTGTTGGCGGTGAAGGGGACGGCGTACTGCATCCCGTCGGCTCCGGTCACAGCGCTGATGGGTCCGTCAGGGAACAGGGACATGGCGTCGCCGTAGACTATGGGGAGCAGCAGGCCCTTGCTGGAAAGCTCGGTGATGCCGCCGGAGGCGACCTGGAAGATGTCCGCGGCGGAGTCGGCGTCGGTCTTCAGAAGACTGTTGGCCTCGTCGATGCCGGTGATGGACAGCTCCACAGTGAGGTTGTACTCGGGGTGAGCCGCCTTGAAGGTCTCAATGAGCTTCTCCATGGTGGGCTTCTCCTCCTCGGGGACCCAGACCTTGAGCTTAACATCCTGGACCTCTCCGTCATTCGGAGTGCTGGGGGTGTCGGGGCTGCTGGGGGTGTTGGGGGTGTCGGGAGTGTCCTCCCCGCCGCAGCCCGCCAGTGCCATGCTCAGCACGAGCATAAGGGTGAGAACGATGGCGATTGCTTTCTTCATTTGCTTGATTTCCTCCTTTTTGTTTTTGGCTAATCGGTTAAAGCGCTCAGGCTAATC
>CANRIU010000017.1 GCA_947630755.1 uncultured Oscillospiraceae bacterium
CCGCCATGGTGAGGCCCGAAAGACCCACCCGCATTCTGGCTCCGGGAGGCTCGTTCATCTGCCCGTAGACAAGGGCAGTCTTGGCAAGGACCCCGGACTCCTTCATCTCGTTATAGAGGTCGTTGCCCTCACGGGTCCTCTCGCCAACGCCGGTAAAGACGGAGAGACCCCCGTGCTGGGTGGCGATGTTGTGGATAAGCTCCATTATGAGCACGGTCTTGCCCACGCCCGCGCCGCCGAAGAGGCCGATCTTGCCGCCCTTGGCGTAGGGGCAGATGAGGTCCACGACCTTTATGCCCGTCTCGAATATCTCCGTCGCGCCCTCCTGCTCGTCGTAGCTGGGGGCGGGGCGGTGGATGGGCCAGCGCTCCTTTGTTTTGGGAGCGGGCATGTTGTCCACCGGGTCGCCCAGAAGGTTAAAGACCCTCCCGAGGCACTCCTCACCCACGGGCACGGAGATGGGCGCGCCTGTGTCCAGCGCCTCCAGCCCCCGGGAGAGCCCGTCGGTGGAGCCCATGGCCACGCACCTTGCCACGTTGTCGCCGATGTGCTGGGCCACCTCGCAGGTCAGGACCCTGCCCGCCGCCTCGATCTTTATGGCGTTCAGAAGCTCGGGGAGCTCCCCGTCCTTAAAGCGGATGTCCAGTACAGGCCCCATTATCTGGGCCACGGTGCCGATATGTGTTGCTGCCAAATAAATCAACTCCTATCCCGGCGAAAAAGGTCCTGCCTTTTTCTGCCAAAGAGTATTGCCGACCAGCTGCGCGCACTCGCTGCGCTCGCACACTTCGCTGGCCTGAAAGGTTGATTTTACGACGTTCATGCCGCCGTAAAATTGTTTCAAAGGTTTTTGCGTCCGCGGACGAGAACTCTGCGGGGCTTCAGGTATTTGCCCCGGCGATGATCTCGGTTATCTCCTGAGTGATTGCCCCCTGACGGGCGCGGTTGTATTTGAGGCTCAGATCCGAAATCATGTCCTCGGCGTTTTTCGTCGCCGAGTCCATGGCCGTGCGCCGCGCGCCCTGCTCGGAGGCTATGCTCTCACAAAGAGCGCCGTAGATGAGCCCGCCCAAATACTCCGGCACGATGGAGGAGAACAGCGTCTCACTGTCCGGCTCGTAAAGTATCTCCCCGGAGGGCCTGCCGACGCCGCCGCTGTGCCCGTGGAGGGGCAGAGCCGTGAGCACCGAGGGCAGCTGCACCAGAATCGAGGAGAAGTGGGTGTAGACGATGTGTATCTCGTCAAATTCCCCGTTAAGGAACCTGCGGCAGAGGTCACGGGCCATGGTGAAGCAGTCCGACACGGACAAATCCCCGGCCTCAAAATATGCGTCGGTGAGTATGTCGTAGCCGTGCGCCCGGAAATTCTCCACGCACCGCTTGCCGATGGGCACCACGGTGACGCTTTTGCCGGACATCTCGCTCTCGGCGAGCTTCAGCACATTGTGGTTGTAGCCTCCCGCCAGCCCCCGGTCCCCGGCAATCACGACATAGCAGCTCTTTTTTACCTCCCGCTCCTCAAGGTAGGGGGAGGTGAAGGACCCGGAGCTCTCCGCGATATAGCACACCGTATCGAACAGTATCTCGAAATAGGGCCGGGACTTCGCCACGTTCTCCTGGGCACGGCGCAGCTTTGAGGCGGCGACCATCTCCATAGCCTTCGTTATCTGCTTTGTGCTCTCCATGCTCCTTATGCGGAGCTTGATGCCCTTCATTGACACTCCGGCCATCCCGGTTCACCTCTTACTTTGTGAAAATAGCGATATATTCGCCGAGGCAGCGCTTGAGCTCCTCCTCGGTGTCGGCCTCCAGCTTCCCGGTGGTCCTTATGGCATCCAGCACGTCAAGGCCGTGCTGGTCCATGTAGTCGTAAAGCCCCTGCTCGAACTCCACTATCCGCTTCGTCTCGATGCTTTTGAGGTACCCGTTTGTGGCGGCGTAGAAGATGCACACCTGGTGGGCGACCTCCACGGGGGCGCCGTTTTTCTGCTTCAGGACCTCAACTATCCGCTCGCCCTGGGCAAGGCGGTCCTTGGTGTCCTGGTCCAGGTCCGAGCCGAACTGGGCGAAGGACTGGAGCTCCCTGTACTGGGAGTATATGAGCTTTAAGGACCCCGCCACCTTCTTCATGGCCTTTATCTGGGCCGAGCCGCCCACGCGGGAGACGGAGATGCCCGGGTTCACCGCGGGCATGACGCCGGAGTGGAAGAGCTCCGTCTCCAAAAATATCTGCCCGTCCGTAATGGAAATTACATTTGTTGGAATATAGGCGGACACATCCCCGGCCTGCGTCTCGATTATCGGCAGGGCGGTGAGGGACCCTCCGCCGTACTCCGGCGCCATACGCGCCGCCCGCTCCAGAAGCCGGGAGTGGAGGTAGAACACGTCGCCGGGGTAAGCCTCACGTCCGGGGGGACGGCGAATGAGCAGGGAAATGGCCCGGTAGGCCACCGCGTGCTTGCTAAGGTCGTCGTAGACCACCAAGACATCCTTGCCCTGCTTCATGAAATATTCGCCCATGGTGCAGCCGGAGTAGGGGGCGATGTACTGCATGGGCGCCAGCTCCGAGGCCGTGGCGGAGACTACGATGGAGTAGTCCATTGCCCCCGCGGCCTCCAGGGTGGAGACCACCTGGGCCACGGTGGAGCGCTTCTGCCCGATGGCGACGTATATGCAGATGCAGTCCTTGCCCTTCTGGTTTATTATTGTGTCGATGGCGATGGTGGACTTTCCCGTCTGCCTGTCGCCGATTATGAGCTCGCGCTGTCCGCGCCCGATGGGAATCATGGAGTCGATGGCCTTTATGCCCGTCTGCAGCGGCACCGAGACGCTCTTGCGCTCGATGATGCCGGGGGCGGGGGCCTCGATGGGGTCAAAGCGCGCCGCGGCTATCTCCCCCCTGCCGTCGATGGGCTGCCCCAGGGCGTCCACCACGCGGCCTATAAGGGCCTCGCCCACGGGGACGGAGACGACCCTTCCCGTGCGCCGGACCTGATCGCCCTCCCGTATGCCGGAGTCGGAGCCGAGAATGACTATGGAGACGGAGTTTTCCTCCAGATTCTGGGCCATGCCGTACTCGCCGTTAGGGAACTCGATGAGCTCGTTCATAAGGCACCTGGTGAGGCCGGAGGCCCGGGCTATGCCGTCGCCCACAAGGATGACGGTGCCGGTCTCGCTCTCCTCGATCTGCTTGGAGTAGTTTTTTATCTGTGCCTTTATTATCCTGGTTATCTCCTCTGGTCTTAAATCCATGGTATAACTCTCCTACAATAAAATCCGGGAACGGGAACATATCCCGTATTCACAGCACCATTTCCCGAAGGCCCCGCTCTATCCGCGAGAGCCTGTCCCGGACGGTGCCGTCGTAGCGCTTTCCGGCGCACTCAAGGCGCATACCGCCAAGTACCGAGGGATCGACCCTCGTCTCCAGAATTATTTTCTTTCCGAACACGGCGTCAAGCTTCGCAAGAAGCGCCTTCCGGGCGCCGACGCTTAATTCCACGGCGGTGGTGACGGTGACCTCCATTATGCCGCTGTGGTCGTAGTGCAGCTCCTTGTACGCCTGGAGGCACCCGGAAAGCTCCCGCACCGCCTCCCGGTCCACAAGCAGCTTCAGAAAGCTCGCCACATATTCGTGGACCCGGCCCGCGAAGGCGCCGTCCAGCGCCCCGCGCCGCTCCTCCTTTGTGAGGGACGGGGTGGACAGGAGCCGGACGTAGTCGGGGTTTTCGTCGAAGATCCCCTTCACCGTTTTAAGCTCCTCAAATATCTCCCCGTCAAGGTTTTCCTCCCGGGCGAGCTCAAAAAGTGCCGTGCCGTATATCCGGGCGGCGTCAGTCATCGCTCTCACCTAATTTCCCGATGAAATCCATGACAAGCCGCTCATGGTCCGCCTCGGAGATCTCCCGCTCCACCACGGTCTCCGCAATGGAGACGGAGATGGAGGTTATCTCGTTTTTGACCTCGTTGAGGGCCTTCCTGCGCTCCTGGGCGATGTCCGCCTCCGCCTTTGTCATAATGGCGGCGGCGTCCTTTTTGGCGTCGGCGATTATCTCCTGCTCGCGCTTCCGGGCGCGGGAGACGGCGTCAGCCATTATCTCGTCCCGCTCGGCGCGGGCGGAACTCAGGTGCGCCTCGTAATCCGCCTGGAGCTTTGCGGCCTCCGCCTTGGAGTGCTCCGCGTCGGAATACATATCGTCTATCTCCTTCTGGCGGTCGTCGATCATCTTCTTCACGGGCTTGAAGAGGAACTTCTTCAGAATAAGGAATGTGATGATCATGTTGCAGAAGGTCCAGAGTGCGGTCCAGGGGTTGATCCCGATTATCTGCTCAAATCCCGTCATAGTACCGCTCCTTTCTACTTCACTTCAAATTGAAGGCCAGTGCCTTCCTGCTCCGCGCCCGGGGGCGCGAGCGATTTTGATTTGGTATTGATTTAAAAATCAATACAGGAAGAGCAGAAGCAGCGCTATGACCAGCGAGTAAATACCGGTGGACTCCGTGATGGCGCAGCCGAGGATCATGTTGGTCCTGAGCGTTCCGGCGGCCTCGGGCTGCCGCGCCATGCCCTCAAGGGCCTTGCCCACGGCGTTTCCTTCTCCGAAAGCCGGGCCGATAGCTCCTAGTCCCATGCAGATGCCGGCGCCGATGGCGACAGCGGCCTCTCTTATTGCGGATGCCATATCCATAACATTTACCTCCTGTAAGATATTACATTTTTATTGTTCAACCGCCTGCGCGGTCAAATCACTGTTTTTTCTCCTCCCTGGGAGGGCAGGCCATGCCGACGTACACCATGGTCAGAAGCGAGAACACCAGCGCCTGAACGCCGCCGGAGAAAACGTCGAAGTAGAGGCTCAAAACTCCGGGAAGGCCCAGCTGCAATATGGGCACGCTCTCAAATACCCCGAAGTACTCCAGCGCCGCCGAGACGGCTATGAGCGCCAGCGCGATGCCGAGTATCTTTAACGAGAGCTTTTTCTTCCTCATGCCGAAGAAGAACGCCACGCCCCCGAGGACGGCAATGACGATAATCACCGCAATGCCGGAGGACCGGATAAGTCCCAGTATCATGGCGCTCCCCGCCGCGAGGGCGGAGTAGAGGAGGCTCGTCAGAACGCTGCCGCCCATGATGTTTCCAAAGTGACGAAAGCCCATGGAGACGGGCTGGGCGATGTCGGAGATTATGTTCATGGGGTTGATATAGCCCTTTAAAAATGTCTTGAAGCCGCTGTTTTTTATGGTGCAGCCCCAGACGAGGAAGCTGGTCATAAGCGCCCATGTGAGAGTGGTGGATATGTCCGAGGTGGTGGAGCGGAGTATCCCCGTCATTCCGATGAGGGACCCGCCGAGGGAGCTTAAAAACAGCGCCGCGATGTAGGGCGTCCAGTAGGCGTTGTGCCTGCCCATGGTCTCCTCCACAAGGCTGTAAATCATGGTGACGCCCTTTTCGGTTATTACCTGCATCCTCCCGGGGCGCTTTTTAAGGTTCCGCCCCAGAATTATGCCCGCCGCGCACAAAAGCACCATGACCACAAAGGACGACACCGCCGTCTGGGTTATGACGTTCATGCCGTTTATTTGAAGGTATATTTTCGGACCGTTCACTTTTTCTTACCCTCCCTGCGGAAGAACTCGGCAAGATATATGCTTATCTGGACAAATACAAGGGGCAGGACCGACGCCAGCGGGTCGAGGGACGTGGTCTTGAGTACAGCGATATACACCGCCAGGACCGCAAGGAGCCTTATAACCGAGGAGCCCTGCACCACCGCCCTGGCCTTGCCCGGGTCCCCCTCCTCCGCCCTGTCGGCGGCCCTGGAGACGGTGATAGTCAGGGCAAGGAAGTTTGCGCAGGAGACGACCATGCCGAACACCGCCCCCAGCAGTACGTCTGTGGAGAATCTGCCGAGAAGGGCGTATGTCCCCAGCTCCAGAGCGGTGAGCAGGGCGACGCCGATGGAAATCCTGATAAACTGCCGTATCTCCGCGTCGTTTTTGAACATTTTCTCACCTGTGATCGTTGAAATTCGTACCTGTGTCCCGGTCGTCCTCTTTTGCCTGGCGGTCCATGGCCCTGAGATTCTGCCACAGGCTCATAAAGGCCGCTCCCAGCCCGAGAACGACCCCGGCGGCGACGACCCAGCCCCCCAGGGCGAACCTGTTTCGCAGCCAGACCGCGGCGAGGATGCACAGCACCGGCGGCACGGCGATGGAAAGGCCGAGCTGCGTGAGCCACACGATATTCTTAAAGAAGTCAAAGCCCTTTTTCATCCGCCATCACGCCGCAGTACTATAATTCAAAAAAGTATTATAACACCCTTTTCCGGTGTTGTCAACGTCTCCCGCCGCCTCGGCGGGGCAATGATGCCCCGGATTTTCGGAAAATCACGGGGGCTTCTCACTTTATCTGCCTGAAATACAGCCCGCCGGTCCTGGGGGCGGGGAAGGGGAGGCGGTTTATGTACTGATCCACCACCTTCTCCACCTCCTCCGGCGTCTCCGTGGTGAAGTAGAGCGTCAGAAAATCCACCTCCGGCAGGGCCCTGTCAGCCATGTGCAGGGGGAGGGAGTTTAAAAGCGTCCCGTACCGACGCTCAGAGCATATCACGGGGAATCTGACCCCCCTCCTGTCCGTGAGCTGCCCCGCACCGCCGCAGTCTCCGCAGCCGGAGCGGCCCTTCACCGGGCAGGCCCGAAAGCGCATCAGCGGCAGATACCCGTAGGCAATGATCCCCCGGGGAAGCCCGCCGCCGAGGGCGGAGATTTTCCCCATGGAAAGCTCAAAGGACACCGTGGTGTCCGAAAGCCCCAGCCGCTTGAGCTCGGCAAGGGACGCCGAGTTCATCACGTTCAGCCCCGCGCCGCCGTGGAGGATAAATCCGGCATCCGCCCCGGCTTTCAGGGCGTAGAGGTTCTCGCAGAGGACATTTTTCACCCCGAGGCGGGATAATTTGTCAAGTCTCCCCTGTAAAGAGCACCTTTCGCTGTCGAAAAACAGCGAAGGAAGTTCCACCGCCAACTTATCCCCAAGCTTTTCCACAAGCCCGGGGTCCCGCTCCACCTCCCCAAGGGGGAGTATGACGAGCTCCAGCTCCTCCCACCGCCTCACCTGGGACGCCCTCTCAAACCTGCCGCGAAGGGTCCTCCCGGCGGCGATGTGGGGCTCCGGCGGCTCCGGCGCGGCGTCGTGAAGCTCAAGCCCCTCAGTAAAGCCCCGTATTTCGGACAGCTTCTCCAGCGCGTCCCGGCGAAGGGCGTTGAGGGCGGAGACGGGGAAAGTGAGCCCCGGCGCGATGTCCGCCCGGAAGCTTTTAAGGTAATAGGGCGTGCCGCCGGTCTTGCCGAGGCTCCTTTTCGCGCCCTCGGCGTCCAGCGCCCGGGTCCGCGCCGCCTCGGGCGCGGCGCCCTCGGCACAGACACACTCGTTTTCCGTCCTCACAAAGAGGGAGGAGGAGTCCTTCGTCATGGTGAAGGCCATGTCCACGCCGACGCTCTGCCGCTCGGCGCGGTAGAGCCCCGCGAGCCTTCCCAGCACCTCTCCCGCCGCGGTCACGTCCTCCTTCTCCCGGTGCCCGAACATGGAGGTATCGCGCTTTCCCGTGATATACCCGTCGGTAAAGCCGCTCCGGGAGAATACGGCCCTGAGGGCCTCCTCGTCGTAGTCCTCCCCCGCAAGGGCCGCCCTGACGGCTGTCACCGCCGCGGCGACGTACTCCGGGCGCTTCATCCGCCCCTCTATCTTGAAGGACGCCACCCCGGCCTGAGACAGCTCCCGTACATATTTAATATGTGACATATCCTTCAAGGACAGGGCGTAACCCCGCTCCCCGTTATTGAAGTCCAGCCTACATGGCTGGGCGCAGTACCCCCGGTTTCCGCTGCGGCCCCCAAGCATGGAGCTTAAGCAGCACTGCCCGGAGACGCACATGCACAGCGCCCCGTGGATAAAGACCTCCGTCTCTATCCCGCACCTGGCGGTGATGTACTCTATCTCCCGAAGGGTCAGCTCCCTTGCCAGCACCACCCGGGAAAAGCCCAGGTCCGCCGCCATCTTCGCCCCGTCCAGGTTGTGTATGCTCATCTGGGTGGAGGCGTGGCGGGGAAGGTCGGGCAGCCTCTCCCGGAACCTGGCGGCGACGCCCAGGTCCTGGATTATCACCCCGTCGGGCGCGGCGGCGGCAAGCTCCGCTGTCATCCGGTCGAGCCTTTCAAGCTCATCGTCCATCACCAGGGTGTTCACCGTGACATGGGTTTTTACCCCACGGACACGGCAGTAGGCGAGGGCGTCGGCAAGCCTGCCGCCGCCGAAATTCTCCGCCCCCTGCCGTGCGTTGAAGCCCCCGGCGCCCAGGTACACCGCGTCCGCGCCGCAGCGCACCGCAGCTATAAGCTGTTCCATCCCCCCGGCGGGGGCCAGCACCTCAGCCATCCTGTCTCCTCCTCAGCATATCCCCGCTCTCCGCCTCGATGGGGCAGGGGACGTACAGTATCTCATTCGGGTGGGGCGCGGCGTCCCGGTGCTCACCCTCCCCGGTCAATATATCCGTCACCTCGAAGCTCCCGGCAATTTTACCCGGGGAGAGCACCTCAAGGCGCTCCCCGAGCCTGAAATTGTTCCTCTGCCGGACCTTGAGCATCCCGTCCTTACGCCCCAGCACGTTCCCCACGAACACCGCCCCCTGGCGGTAGACCCCGTCGTTTGCGTGGTGGCCCTTAACGTACCCGTGGTAAAACCCGTCGGCGTAGGGCCTGTGCTTCACACCCTCCAGCTCCCGACGGCAGTAGTTAAGGTCCGCCCTGCCGTCGAGGGCCATGCGGTAGGCGTTCACTACGCTGGCCACATAGTAGGCGGATTTCATCCGCCCCTCTATTTTAAATGACGTGACCCCGGCGTCGGCAAGCTCGTCGAGCATGTCGATGCAGTTTAAGTCGTGGGAACTCAGAATCTCCGTAAAGCCCCCCTCCTCGAAGATGGGGAAGTACTCCCCGGGCCGCTTCTCCTCCATGAGGGCGTAGCTCCACCGACAGGGCTGGGCGCACTCCCCCCGGTTGCCGCTGCGGCCCGTAAGGTGCGAGCTTATGATGCACCTTCCCGACACCGCCATGCACATCGCCCCGTGGATGAATGCCTCCAGCTCCAGCTCAGGCGGGGTGTTGGCCCGTATCTCGGCAATCTCCTGTATGGTGAGCTCCCTTGCCAGCACTATCCGCGACACTCCCATGTCGTGGTAGACCCTGGCGGAGGCGTAGTTCATGCACCCGGCCTGGGTGGAGAGGTGTATCTCCAGCTCCGGCGCGGCCCGCTTCATGGCGTCGATTACCCCCAGGTCCGCCGCGATCACCGCGTCCACCCCCATGCCCGAGAGGACCCTGGCGTACTCCCCGGCAGCGGGTATCTCTGAGCTTTTCGCAAAGCAGTTCATCGTCACATATATCCGCTTTCCTGCGCCGTGGACAAGCTCTGCCGCCGCCCGGAGGGCCTCCCGGTCAAACCCGGCGGACCGGGCCCGGAGCTGGAGCGTCTCGCCCCCCACATACACCGCGTCCGCGCCGAATCTCACCGCCGCCGCCACGCTCTCCATATCCCCCGCCGGGGCCAGAAGCTCAATGTCACCCATAAATTATACCCCGCTTAAGTGTTTTCCCCATTATACCGCCCTTTCCCGCAAAAAGCAAAGAAAAAAGGTGCGCCCCGGTTTCCCGGGGCGCCCAGCTTGTCAAAAAACTCAAATTCAATATTTTTTCCGGCGACATGTGCGTCGGAAAAAATCCCTTTTGTCGCCCAAGTGTGCCCCGAAGGGGCGCGCGCAGGGCGACAGCAGGGGAATTTCGCGTGAATTTCGCAAAATTCACGCGAAATTCCCCGCACGTTCCCCTTGTCGGAAAAGCCCGAAGGGCTTTTTCGACAGTCTGGGCGCCCCGGTTTCCCGGGGCGCCCGCTGAAGCTTATTTGTTTTTTCCCGCCAGATCGTCGTACATCCGCTCATAGAGCCGGAGCAGCATCTGGTTTGTAGTCTCCCGGCACCGGACCACGTCGCCAAGGGCCTTGGCCTTGGCCTCGCCCATCAGGTTGCCGGGACTGCCCGTCTCTCCGCTGTCGCCGTTGCCCATGGCGGCGAGCTTGTCGATAGTTTCAATCAAATACGCCGTATCCGCCTGAATGGCGGCGATCTGCCGGATTATAAAGGGAATGGTGAATTCCACACCGCTCTGCTCGTTCATATTCTGCGCCTCCAAATCGCAATTCGGCGGGGCCGCGAGACAGATCGTATTTTCATCAATGAATCGCGCCCTGCCATTTTTGACAAGACCCCTGGCCCGACGGGGCCAGGTCGATCCGTATTCTTCTCCGTTTTCATCCAGAACACGCACGTTTTTTTCCATGGGTGCCTCCCCCCTCGTCCGGATATTTGATGATTTATTGATTTTTAAAAATTGACCGCCGTTTTTTGTTATGGGTGCCGTCCCCCGGCCAAGCTTCATTTTACCATCTCAGGAAGAAAAAAGCAAGATTTTTTCGCTTCCGGGTATTGACAGGAGAGGTTTAATCTGTTAAACTTGGTTTATCCCATTAAACCACAAGGAGGGACGAACATGGCAACACCGAAAATATTTGACAGCGAGTATAAATTCTGCCTCATCCTCTGGGAGCATGAGCCGATAAACTCAACGGAGCTGGTGAAGCTCTGCCGGGAGAGGCTGGGCTGGTCCAAGGCAACCACCTACACCGTCATCCGCAGGCTTTGCGAGCGGGGAGTCATAAAAAACGAGAACGCCACGGTGACGAGCCTCGTCTCCAAGGAGGAGGCCCAGGGGGCGCAGCTTGACGAGCTGGTGGAGCGGACCTTTGAGGGGTCTCTCCCGGCCTTCGTCGCCGCCTTCGCCCGCCACAGGAAGGTGACGGACAGGGAGCTTGAGGAGATACGCCGTCTCATCGACGAATATGAGGAGGAGTGAGCATGGAGGATATATTTTTAAAGCTATTAAATCTCAGCGTCAAGGCGGGCTGGCTCGTCCTTGCCGTGCTGGCGGTGAGGCTCATACTCTCCCGCACCCGTGCGCCGAAGTCCGTCATGGTCCTGCTATGGGGGCTTGTGGGGCTGAGGCTTCTGTGCCCCTTCTCCATTGAGAGCGTGGTCAGCCTCATCCCCTCAAAGGAGCTCATAAGCCCAGAGACCGTGCGCTATGACGCCGCCCCCACAATACACACGGGCCTTCCGGCAATCGACAGCGCCGTGAACCCCGGCTTCTCCCAGACCTTCGCGCCGGAGGCGGGGGCGTCGGTAAATCCCCTCTATGTCCTCACCGTCGCGGCGTCCTGGGTGTGGGCGGCAGGGTGCGCGGCGATGGTCATATACTTTATCTTCTCCGCCGTCTCCCTGCGGCATATGGTCCGGGGGGCCGAAATGGCGGAGAAGGGGGTATGGCAGTCCGACAGGATCCCCTCGCCCTTTGTATTCGGCTTTCTGCGGCCCAGAATTTACCTGCCCTCCGGCCTGGAACCCGAAAACCGGGAGTTTGTCCTTGCCCACGAGCGCTCCCACATCCGCCGGGGCGACCACCTCATAAAGCCCCTGGCGTTTCTCGTGCTTTGCGTCTACTGGTTTAATCCACTCATGTGGCTTGCGTACATCTTCCTCTGCCGGGACATAGAGCTATCCTGCGACGAGCGGGTTTTGGGCGAGCTCGGTCCCGGGGCAAAGAGGGCCTACTCCACGGCCCTCCTCTCCGCCGTGACCTTCCACCGCCATGTGGCGGCCTGCCCCGTGGCATTTGGGGAGGGGAAGCTGAAGGCCCGGGTGAAGAACGTCCTGCGCTGGAAAAAGCCCGTGCTGTGGCTGACGGTCCTGTCGCTGGTGATAGTCGCCGTGGTGGCGGTTTGCCTGCTGACGGACCCCGAGGACGCCAAGGCCGATGAGGACGCCTCCCGCCTCGCGGGGACCTACGTCCTCACCTCCGGCGGTGACGTGGGGACGATCGGCGGGGACTTTACCATAAGCCTCAGTGAGGACGGCACCATGTCCTACACCGAGGGCTTTTTCTCAAGCCATCTGGGCTATGGCCGCTGGGAGGCGGAGATCGGCCCCTACGGCGTTCTGGGCGAGAACGCCCTGGAGGCCGGGAGCGGCGAGGACACCATCGTCACCCTCTATGAGGACAACGGCTGGACCTTCCGCTTTCGCGTGGTGGACGGGGCGCTGGTGTTTATTGCCGAGGGCTCCGACAGCTTCACCTACGCCGACCTTTTGGACGGCGCGCTCTTTGAGCGCGACAGGGGAGAGCCGGGGGGAAGCTCCGTGGAAAACCCGGCGGAGCACCCCGGCGAGGACCCCGCCGCCCCGGCCACTCTCCTTGGCTCCTACGACTACTATTTTTCCCCCTCGGACCCCTACCCCGTGAGGTTCACGCTCTACTCCGGCGGGAGGTATGAGTACTCCGTTGGCGGCCCCTCCGCCTACTCCGGCGGCGGGACCTGGACCCAGCGGGGGGACTATATCGAGCTGGAGGACAAAAGCTTCGAGCCCGCCATCTCGTACCGCTTCGACCTCGCCGACGGCGGCATAGCCTACGCCGCGGCCTACTCAGACCCACTCCCGGGGATAGAGCTTCCGGACGGGGCGCTCTTTGCCAAAAGCTCCGGCGAGAGCCTCCCCTCCTGGGCAAGCCGCTCCCCCTCGGGCCGCTATGTGATCTCCCAAAGCTCCGACGAGGAGGAGACAGATGCCCGGATCGTGGACACCACCACCCTCCAAACTGTCTGGAGCGGTACCATGACCCGCAGGTCCGAGACCTGGAACGAATATAACGAGAGCCTCCTCGCCCTTCGCCGGGAGGGCGGAGTGTACGTCCTTGACCTTGAGAGCGGCGCGGAGTACACCGTTGACCTGCCGAAAGCCGAGGAGGGCCGGGAGATAGTGCTGGACTACTGGTACGGCGGCGACTGGCTCTTTTTGCTCTCCTACGGCAGGGAGGACACGGACCACCATTACCTCATCTACACCCTGGGCGATGCCTCGGCAAAGAGCCAGGGCACACGGGAGTTTTACGACGAGCTCTTCGGCAAGGCCAACTCCCCCGGCGCGCTCTCCGAGCCCCTTGGGCGGGCGTTCGATCGGATATTCAGGGCCTCTGCGGGGGATTTTCTTGAAAACCTCTCCCGCCGGCCGGAGAATACCGCCTCCGCCGTCCGTAGGCTCCTCGTCCTTGACAATTTCGACGTCTCCGTAAATCCGGACCGGGCCTTAAACAGCCTGCGCCAGGACCTTGACGCCCTCCGCAGGGCCGGAGGCGCTCCGGAGGCCGAGCTGGACGCCCTTGAGGCGGTAATGGAGGATGTGATTGCCGAGGCCAAAAACCGCGGCGCCACCTATCCCACCTTCCGGGGCGTCTCCACACCCCAGGAGCCCTTTGAGCCGGACATTCAGATCCCCTCCGGCTCCGTCGCCCTTCGCCCCATCCCGGAGAACGTGGGGCTGAGACCCCACGACACGGTGCTGGAGCTTCCCCCGGTGGAGGGCGGGGACTTTGAGGGCTTTGACGCCCTCACCCTCCCCAGCCTCCCGGCCTGGCGGATTACGGTGACAGAGCCCTCCGCCGTATCCGAGAAGCTCCGCGCCCGGGCGGAGAGCGCCGCTAAGAACCTCTGGGGCAGCTTCACGGCGGAGGATATGTACTCAGGCTCCACCTGGTACTATTCACCCAGCGTTGAGACAGAGAACGGGGAATATTATGAGCGCCTTATTTTAGAGCCCGGCGGCATATCCTTCCTCGCCCGCTGGGCGGAGGTGGAGACGACGCCCTTCTACTACGATACCCCCGTTGACGCCGCCACGGCGGTGGACCGGGCCCGCTCTGTTGCCTCCGCCCTGGGGCTTGACGGCGTCACCCGCGAGGCCCCCCGTGTCACCACCTCCCGCGGCGGGCAGGAGCACGGCATTTACTGGACCGTGAAGGTGGGCGGCATGGACGCTGTGAACCTCGTCACTGCCAACGTGATTTGCGGTCATGTGGAGTCTCTGACTCTCAATGTGTGCGCTCTCACCTTCTCCGTGGAGCCGCCCGAGTACTTCCTCTCCCCGGAGAACGCCCTCTTCGCCATAAACGAGGCCCGGGCCATAGCCTCCTACGGCGGGGGCGGCAGCGACAACGGTCTTAAAAACGCCCCAAATCCCCTGCGGGTATACCTTGGCTGGAGCAATGCCTTCACCGAAAGCCGCGACACATACTCCCCGGCCTATATCTTCCAGTTTGAGAGTGACGAGCTTGTGTCCGAGGGCGTCCCCTACCGCCTCACCGAGACCGCCGCCGTGGACCCGGCAACGGGAGACGTGCGCCTTCTGACCCGGGACGAGTTCTGGCCCTCGCCCTATATCCTCGACCCTGCGCGGTAGCTGATAATCAATAAAGCAAAAAAGCATAAAGGACGGTCGGAATTTAATTCCGACCGTCCTTTATGTGCGTTTTTTCAAATCAGATACATGACCTCCGAGCAGGCCATGATAAACGGCCCCACGCCCTTGCCCTCGTCCGTGAGGTAGTACTCCGGCTTTTCGTAGTTATTTTCACCGTTGGCGGAGGCTTTGAAGTATATATCCCGGAGCTGCCCGTCAATGAGCTTGAGCCTGGTCATTGCGGTAAAGGCCCGCAGGGCGCTCTCCCGGTACTCGCTGCCCAGCCACCCCATGCGCGCACCCTTCAAAAGGGCGTAGGTTATCATCGCCGTACCGCTGACCTCCGGCCTGTTCGTCCCGCTCTCCGTCAGGTCCGCCAGATTCGTCCACACCCCGCAGGGCTTTTGGTATTTGACCACCCCCCGGGCAAAGGTCTCCAGCGCCTCCCGGCGGCGGGGGATGTAAGCCTCCGGGAGCACCTCCATCACATCCGCCATAGCCATGCCGTACCAGCCCATGGCACGGGTCCAGAAAAACGGGCACACGTCCCGGGCCGAGCTTCCGGCGTGGTAATATAGGCCGTTTGGCGACAAAAGCTTCTCCGCGACCCAGGTGAGCCGCCTGTCCACGCGCTCAAGCTCCCCGCCGTCATCGGTGAGGGCCGCAAACCGCGCCAAAAAGGGCTGGAGCATATATATCCCGTCAAGCCACACCTTATATCTCGGCGGCCTCGGCTTTGCCCAGGTGTGCCAGTAGTTTCCCCCCAGCTCCTCCTCGGAGTACTCAAGCGGTATGACGTGTCCGGCGGAGTTTCGCCGCCTGGTGTCCGTGAGGTCCAGATAGAGCTCCCGGCACACGTCCATGTACTCACGGCTCTCGGGCGCGAGCCTCGTTAAAAGCGCCGCCGTCTTGTAGCAGTCCGCCCCGTGGCGGTCCACATACCCCGCAAGCTCGGGTATGAGCCGATATGTCCCGCCCTCGTCGGCGGCGATCATGGCGTCAAAATAGCCGCGTATGTAGTCAAGGTATTTTCCGCCCTCGGCGGGGGAGGCCTGCGCCAGGTCCCAAAGCCCCTCCATGACCACGCCGTTATAGTAGCTCCAGTCAAAAAGATACGGCTCTCCTGCGGGCGAGCGCCTCTCGTTGTCCCAGGTGAAAAAGCTCCCCGTGTCCCTGACGACCCTCCCGGGCACGTTCACCGGGGAGTCCACCGTCAGGGAGTCAATGTACTCCGCCGCCCGGGCAAACGCCCCGTAAACTGTACTTTTATCCATTTCCCCGCCACCTTTTCAGTATTGTCAGTATTGTCCCAACCTTAAAAAAGCCGGGGCTGATTAAAAAAAGCAGCCCGCAACGCGGACTGCTTTTTGGTGGACCTGAAGAGACTCGAACTCTCGACCTCTCGGATGCGAACCGAACGCTCTCCCAGCTGAGCTACAGGCCCATAAGCTGTCCCAAGAGACAGCTTTAACATTATAGCACACTTTTTTGATTTGTAAAGCCTTTTATTTTGATTCCCTCAGATAATTTTCCGCCTTGAGTATCGCTATCACAGTCTTCGCGTCGGTGAGGGTGTTGTCCATCACCATCCTGTGGAGCTCCGGCAGGGTGTAATACTCCACATTCAAAAACTCGTCCTCGTCAAGATGCTGCCGCCCGGCGGTGATGTTCTGGGCCAGATACACATAAAGCGTCTCCGCACAGTAGCCCGGGGAGGGGAGTATGGAGCCCAGACTCACATATTTTTCCGCCTCAAGCCCCGTCTCCTCGGAGAGCTCCCTGACGGCGCACTCCAGCGGGTCCTCGCCCGCCTCCAGCTTCCCGGCGGGGACCTCCAGCGTCTCCGCCATGAAGGGATAGCGGAACTGCCGGACCATGGGGACCTTCCCATCCGGAGTTATCGCCAGTATCCCCACGCCCCCGGTGTGGTCCACGACCTCGCGAAAGGCGGTGGCGCCGTTGTCAAGCTCCACCTTGTCGTTGCGGACCCTGATGATGCGCCCAGCATATATAACGTCGCTGGATAGGGTTTTCTCACTGAAGGACATAAAACATTCCGCCTTTCCTGTTTTCCTACGCACATTATAACTTTCTGACAGCCTCACGTCAAGGGTGTAAATCACAGAAAGCTTGACATGTTGCACAAAAATCAAATGCCATTTTTGGCGAATTTGTCAGGATGGGATGTTTATTTTTTTGGTGAACTGGCGTATAATATGCCCGTAAGCACAAAAGACCAGTGTGTGGAAACGGACTGCAACAGAGCCTTGGGAGGAATGCGGTATGTTTAAGGGGCTTACAAAAAAACTCAGCCGTCTCTTTTCCGAGAAGGTGCTCACTGCGCTGCGGCGGGACGCCGCCTCCGGTGGGTATGTCGAGGACAAGGACTACGCCGCCTACTTAAAATCCCGGAAGCGGGGCTGATAGTGCGGGGAACGGGAATGTCCCGCGGTGTATTATTAGGCTGCCGATCGCGGCCGAAAACCGCCCGCAAGGGCACGCCGGGGGAGATTTTACGTTTTGGAAAACTGCCGGAGCGATGGGGCTCCGGCGGTTTTTTGACTGGCGAAAAAGCCCTGCGGGCTTTTCAAGCCGTCGACAAAGGCTTTGCCTTTGTCGACGGAAGAAATTTGCCGGTTCCCTCCATGCACTTCGTACACATCTCCGCGCTAAGAGCCGCCCTACGGGCGGTTGCGCTCCGAAATGGCGCCTGCGGGCGCACATCCGGGGACCTGAATGGGGCAAAATCCGACGCGCATGTCGCCGGAAAAAAATATTGAATTGGAGTTTTTTGACGATCTGGCTGCCGGAGCAAAGACGCTCCGGCGGTTTTTACATGTTCCACTGGAATATTATGAAAAATGTGCTATAATATCCCCGCGGGAGCATTGCAGCTTGTCAACAAAGGCCCAAAGGGCCATTTTTGACAGTCTGAGGATTATTAAGTACCTTTCGGAGGCGGTCTGAATGTCGGGGCTTATCGATTATATCGCGTGGCGCGGGGACATCCCCATTTCCTTTGACGGGCTTAACGAGGCCGACGCCGCGGTGCTGGCGCGGTTCTCCTACTGTCCATTTGAGTACCTCAAGTCCCCGCCGGAGGACTTCGTCCCAATCTCCCGGACAGCGCAGCTCGCCCTCGAGGACGGGCGCCTCGAAAGTGAGGGCCGCTGGAAGCTTCAGGACCGGGAGCTCATGGAGGCCATGGGCGCCAGCCGCCGCTTCGGGACGCTGGAGGTCGGGCATTTCATGGACCGCTTCGACGAAAAGCTCCAGACGCAATTCTCCGCCATAACGGTGCGCCTCGGCCCTGACCGCCATTTCATAGCCTTTCGGGGCACGGACAACACCGTCGTGGGCTGGAAGGAGGACCTCAACATGTCCTTCCTCTGCCCGATACCCGGGCAGGAGACCGCGGCGGAGTACACCCGCGCAGCGGCGGAGACCCTGGGCGGCTCCCTCGTTCTCGGCGGACACTCCAAGGGCGGGAATCTCGCCGTCTTTGCCGGGGCATTTTGCGGGGAGGAGACCCAGGGGAGGATAGAGGCCGTCTACAACTTCGACGGCCCCGGCTTTTTTGACAACATCCTTGAGAGCGCCGGATACACCGCCGTCTGCCCGAAGATACACACCTATGTGCCCCAGTTTTCCGTGGTGGGTATGCTCCTCGGCCGGGACGAGGAGTCCCGTGTTGTCCACAGCACCCAGAGCGGACTTCACCAGCACAACATATACTCCTGGGAGGTCCTCGGCACGCGCTTCGTGCGCCTCGGCACCGTCACCGGCGGCAGCCGCCTTCTGGACTCCGCCCTCAAGGGCTGGATAGCCCAGATGACCCCGGAGCAGTTTGAGATCTTCGCCGACACGATATACAAGCTCATGACGGACACCAACGCCTCCACCCTCCACGAGATGCGCGAGCACTGGCTGGAGTCCGCCATAAGCATGGCCCGCTCCGTGGGCGGCCTTGACGAGCAGACCCGCCACGCCGTAATAGAGTGCCTGAAGCTCCTCGCCCAGAACGCCGGGCGGGAGGTGAAGAGCCGCGGCTGGCGCGAGCGCCCCGGCGAGGAGAAACGCGATTGATACTATTTTTATAGAAATGGAGGTAGAAAGGTGTTATTATACCACATGAGCCAGACCTTGAAGTGCGGCGATACGATGACGCCCGATTTTCAAAGGCTGAACGATCTGAGCGAGCCTTTTGCCCAGGCGTTGGACCACGGCGACGGTTGCTTTTACGCGATGCTGTTGAATGGGAAATATCTATACGCTGTCCTATGCAAATCGGGTTTGCGTGAATGGTCCAACTATGCGAAATGGGCGACAGAGGGCCTGTTTGAACACATCAGAAGGACTGAATTTCCCGCCTGTTATGGCCGCTTGAACAGTTTTTTCTTCTATGATAATTTAGATGACAGCAAAAGACTGTATTGGGAGGCATGGGGAGACGAAACGGAGGAGGAACGCGCCAAAGTCCATCTGTTTGAGGTAGAATTAGACGATGAAATGCCACAAAGGCGGGATATGACCCTTTACGATAAGGCATACGATGCAATTGAAAAGCAGGATGTGGAAGCCGCCCGCAGCTATGCCAGACAATACTTTTCGGGTGAACAAAGTGATAAGCCCGTATGGGAATTGTTGAGCAGCAAAAAGGCCGTTGTATATCGGGATATTACCGGAACATTGTAAAAAAAGGCTGCGCAAGAGCGCAGCCTTAATTTTTTATAAACCGTATGATTTTAAGCCCCTCACAGGTTCTTCGCGCCCTTGAGGGCCTTCATTCTGAGGGCGTGGTCCAGAATGGACTTGCGAATCCGCAGGCTCTGGGGCGTGACCTCCAGAAGCTCGTCGTCGGCAAGAAACTCAAGGCACTGCTCAAGGCTCATGGTCCGGGGCGGCACCAGTCTCAGCGCCTCGTCGGAGCCGGCGGCACGCATATTGGTCAGCTGCTTTTTCTTGCACACGTTTACCGTGATGTCCTCGTCCTTTGGCGTCTCGCCGACGACCATGCCGCCGTAGACCGCGACGCCCGGGGAGACGAACATGACACCCCGGTCCTGCACGCCGAATATGCCGTAGGCCACGGCCTCTCCCGTCTCGCTTGCCACCAGAGACCCGGTGCCCCGGCGGGAGATGTCGCCCTTGTACTTTTCGTACTTCTCAAAGACGGAGCTCATGATGCCCTCGCCCTTTGTGTCGGTGAGAAATTCGTTCCTGTAGCCGAAAAGGCCCCGGGAGGGGACGAAGAAGGTCATTTTCATTCTGGACCCCACGGGTGTCATCTCCACAAACTCGCCCCGGCGGGAGGAGAGCTTCTCAATGATGGACCCCACGGAGTCCTCGGGCACGTCCACGACGACCCGCTCGATGGGCTCGCACCTGGCGCCGTCAATTTCCCGCATGAGCACACGCGGGGGCGACACGGCAAACTCGTAGCCCTCCCGCCGCATGGTCTCGATGAGGATACTGAGGTGCATCTCGCCCCGGCCCGCCACGTTGAAGCTGTGGTCGGAGCCCTCCACCTCGGATACCCGCAATGACACGTCCTTCATGGTCTCCCGGAAGAGACGGTCCCGCAGCTGCCGGGAGGTGACGTACTTGCCCTCGCGCCCGGCGAATGGGGAGTCGTTGACGGAGAATGTCATCTCCATGGTGGGGGCGGAGATTTTCACGAAGGGCAGGGCCTCGGGCGCCTCCGGCGCGCATATCGTGTCGCCGATGGATATGTCCGGTATGCCGCTAAGGGCGATGATGCTGCCGGAGCTTGACTCCGTCACGGGCGTGCGGGCAAGCCCCGCGAACTCATACAGGCTCACGGCCCTGGCCTTTTTCGGCGCGGCGTCGGGGTCGTGGTAGTTGACAACACTGAGCTCCTGATTCTGCCGTATCACGCCCCGCTCGATGCGCCCGATGGCGATGCGCCCGACGTAGTCGTTGTAGTCTAAGGAGCTCACAAGCATCTGGAGGGGCTCGCCGTCGTGGTCCTCCGGGGCGGGAATGTACTCCACGATGGTGTCAAAGAGGGGCTTTAAGTCCGTGCCCGGCACGTCGGCGGAGTAGCTTGCGGTGCCCTGACGGCCGGAGCAGAAGAGCATGGGGGAGTCTATCTGTTCGTCAGTGCAGCCAAGCTCAATGAGCAGCTCCAGTATCTCGTCCACCACCTCCAGCATCCGCTGGTCGGGGCGGTCTATCTTGTTAAGGACGACTATCACCCGGTGGCCCAGCTCCAGCGCCTTGGAGAGCACGAACCGCGTCTGAGGCATGGGCCCCTCGGCGGCGTCCACCAGAAGGATGACGCCGTTGACCATCTTCAAAATGCGCTCCACCTCGCCGCCGAAGTCGGCGTGGCCCGGGGTGTCCACGATATTTATCTTGATGTCGCCGTACTGTACGGCGGTGTTCTTGGCGAGAATGGTGATGCCCCGCTCCCGCTCCAGGTCATTGGAGTCCATGACCCGCTCCTGCACGGCCTGATTCTCCCGGAACACGCCGGACTGCTTGAGCATCTCGTCGACCAGAGTGGTCTTGCCGTGGTCAACGTGGGCGATAATGGCTACGTTTCGTATCTTTTTTTCCAAAGGTAACACTTCTCCCTGAACGTAAAATTCAACCGAAGTATTATATAACAGGAGAGCGGGGGATTTCAAGCGTTCAAACGCAAAAGCGGCGGGGGGATTTAATATTTTTTTCATCAAAAATGACGATGGGGGGCGCAGCCCCCGCAGCAGGTCCCCGCCGTCAGGCGGGGATATTCCGCCCGAAGGGCGGAGGGAGAGGTCCCCGAAGGGGACCGGGGGAGCCGCCGACAGGCGGGGTAAGTCCACCGAAGGTGGACGGGAGAATTGCCTTGAAAAGGCGGGGGAATTCCGCCCGAAGGGCGGAGTGCTTTTGTCCACCTTGGGAGGTGGACGGGGCATGTTCGTTTTCTCTCTTTTGACCCGTCAAAAGAGAGAAAAGAACCAAAAGAGAGAAAAACGGCCCGGGGAGGGATTTCGATTTTGCCGTCAAGCGGCACTTCCGCCGCTGCGCGGCTCCCTTTGCCCTCCCCGGGACCCCTCCTTTTAAAAACGACACAGAGAGGGGCCTGCGGGCCCCCCTCTGGACTTCTCCCGGGGATGCGAGTCGGAGTGGAGAGCGTTTTATCGATAATTAAGCAGGTGAAGCAGAGGGCAAAAACCGGGCTTTCATCGTTGTCACGATAGTCCAGCTCCCGCGCCCGCATGTCGAGACCTGCCCGAGCCTCCATCGCCGCGCGGTCCTTAATCGAATTGTCTCAGCGTCTACTACCGCTGCCGCTCACTGGTCTACTGACATACGTCCAGCCTTCACCCCACCCCGCGCGGGGTGGAGTAGAACTACAACTTCCGTCCACAACCGGAGGAGCGGCAGCGGGGATGGTGCTGAAGTCAATTCGACAAAGCACCGCGCGGAATTCGGGGCGAAAAGAGCTGCCGTCCACCTCCGCGGAAGCCGAACCGCCGTAAAAGGTGAAAACCCCGGTTCGCGAAAACCACCGCACCAGATGCGCCGAAGAAAAGTGAGAAAAGAGAAAAACCGAAGCCGTGCACCCCGGGGGGAGTCCAGAGGGGGGCCCGCAGGCCCCTCTCTGTGTCGTTTTTAAAAGGGGATTGTCAAGGGGGAAAATCGAAATCCCCCTTGACCCGGTTTTCTCTCTTTTGGTTCTTTTCTCTCTTTTGACGGGTCAAAAGAGAGAAAACGAACATTTCCCGTCCACCTCCCAAGGTGGACATATCGCCCCGCCCTCCGGGCGTAAACCCCCGTCTTTTCAGACGGCCCGTCCACCTCCGGTGGACTTACCCCGCCTGACGGCGGCTTCCCCGGTCCCCTTTGGGGACCTCACGCCCCGCCCTCCGGGCGGAAAAACCCGTCTTTTCAGACGGTCCCCGTCCGCCTCCGGCGAACTCACCCCCGCCTAACGGCGGTTTCCCCGGTCCCCTTCGGGGACCTCTCCCTCCGCCTGACGGCGGACTTTCCCGTCCACCTCCGGTGGACTTACCCCGCCTGACGGCGGGCCCCCTCCGCCCTCCGGGCGGTGTCCCTTACGCCCTCTGGGCTTCAACTCCCCCTCGGAGTTCATTCTCCACCGCCTCCCCGGCGATAAACCTCCTCAGGTTTTCAACCGTCACCTCTGCGATGGCCCTCAGTGCCTCATCAGTAAGAAACGCCTGGTGCCCCGTCACCAGCACATTCGGCTGGGACAGAAGAAGATTAAGAGTATCGTCCCTCATGATTTTCCCGCTCACGTCCTCGTAGAAGACGTCCGCCTCCTCCTCGTAGACATCGAGCCCCGCGGCGCCGACCTTGCCGGACTTTACGTTGTCGAGAAGTGCCTCGGAGTCTATGAGCGCCCCACGGGAGGTGTTGATGATCACCACCCCGGGGCGCATGGAGTGGAAGGCCTGGCGGCTCAGCATGTGGTAGGTGGAGGGCGTCAGGGGGCAGTGGAGGGATATGACGTGGGAGAGCTTGATGAGCTCGTCAAGCCTGACGTACTCAAGCCCCGCGCCCCACCGGGGCTCTAAATCGTAGGCCAGCACCCTCATGCCCAGCCCCCGGCAGATGGAGGCAAACTTCATCCCCACCTTGCCGGTGCCCACGACCCCCACGGTCTTATCCGCCAAGGTCATGCCCACAAGGCCATCCAGGCTGAAATTGCGCTCTCTTGTGCGGGTGAAGGCGCGGTGGGTCCTCCGGGCCAGGGTCAAAAGCAGCGCCAGCGCGTGCTCCGCCACGCTCTCCGGGGAGTAGGCCGGGACGCGAAAGACATGTATCCCCGCCCTTTGTGCGGCATTGAGGTCCACGTTATTAAACCCCGCGCACCGCAGCGCCACCGCCCGGACGCCGCACTCCGAGAGCACACGCAGCGTCTCGGCCCCCAGATCGTCGTTGACAAAGGCGCACACCCCCACGCAGTCCCGGGCCAGCGCCGCCGTCTCCGGCGTCAGCCTACACTCAAGGTACCTAAGCTCCAGCCCCGCGTCTTTTGAAAAAATGTCGAACCACCTGCGGTCGTAGGGCTTTACGTCGTAAAATGCGATCCTCTCCATGCTCGTCCTCCAAATCGTTGATAATTAAGTAGTATAACCGCATAAATCCCGGACAATACATGGTGAATAATAAGTCAAAAATACTGTGGAAAAAACGGTAAAACGGGTATATAATAGTAAAATGCGCAATGCGATGCGCAATGCGCGAAAAAATGACGCGGCAGCCAGCCGCGGGAAGGACGTTACCTTATGAAAAATTCCGAAAAAACACTGGACATGATCGTGAACCTGTGCAAAAGCCGCGGCTTCATCTACGCCGGGAGCGAGATCTACGGCGGCCTTGCAAACTCTTGGGACTACGGCCCTCTGGGCGTGGAGTTTAAGAACAACGTAAAAAAGGCGTGGCTCAAAAAGTTCGTGCAGGAGTCGCCCTACAACGTTGGCCTTGACGCCGCCATCATCATGAACCCCCAGACCTGGGTCACCACAGGCCACGTCTCCAGCTTTTCAGACCCCCTTTTGGACTGCCGCGCCTGCAAGTCCCGCCACCGTGCGGACAAGCTCATCGGCGAGGAGCACCCGGAGGTCAACACCGACGCCATGACCTTTGACGAGATGGATAAATTCATCGCCGAGCACGAGGACATGATCTGCCCCGTGTGCGGCAAGCACGACTTCACCCCCATCCGCAAGTTTAACCTGATGTTCAAGACCGCCATCGGCGTGACGGAGGACTCCTCCTCCACATGCTACCTGCGGCCCGAGACGGCCCAGGGCATATTCGTCAACTTTCCCAACATCCAGCGCACCACCCGCCGGAAGCTGCCCTTCGGCGTCTGCCAGGTGGGCAAGGCGTTCCGCAACGAAATAACCCCAGGCAACTTCACCTTCCGCACCCGGGAGTTCGAGCAGATGGAGTGTGAGTTCTTCTGCAAGCCGGGCACCGACCTTGAGTGGTTCACCTACTGGAAAAAATTCTGCATCGAGTGGCTCAAGTCCCTCGGCCTCAAGGAGGAGAACATGCGCTACCGGGACCACGAGCCGGCGGAGCTGGCCTTCTACTCCAAGGCGACGACCGACATCGAGTACGCCTTCCCCTTCACCGACTGGGGGGAGCTCTGGGGCATCGCCGACAGGACCGACTACGACTTAAAGCGCCATCAGGAGGCGTCGGGCAAGGACCTGACCTATTACGACCAGGAGGCAAACGAGCACTACATCCCCTACGTCATTGAGCCGTCCCTTGGCTGCGACCGAGTTGCCCTGGCGTTTTTGTGCGAGGCATATGACGAGGAGCACCTGGTGGACGCCAAGGGCAGGGAGGATGTGCGCGTGGTGCTGCGCCTCCACCCCTTCCTCGCGCCCTTCAAGTGCGCCGTGCTGCCGCTCTCGAAAAAGCTCTCCGACAAGGCCATGGAGATAAGAAACGAGCTGGCAAAGTCCTTTATGGTGGACTTTGACGACGCCGGCTCCATCGGCAAGCGTTACCGCCGCGAGGACGAGATCGGCACCCCCTTCTGCGTCACCTACGACTTCGACTCCGAGACGGACGGCTGCGTCACCGTCCGTGAGCGTGACACCATGGAGCAGGTCCGCATACCCATCTCCCAGCTCCGGTCGTACATCGCCGAAAGGGTCAGCTTCTGACCATGAGAAAGCTTTGGGATGCCATATGGTTTGACGGGGGCCGGGGCGGCGCCGACGGCAACAACTACTGGCGCCGTCTCGCCCCGTTCCACTACATATGGGTGGGGGTGTGCCTTGCGCTTATGGGCGCGGCTCTGGGCATCGCTGCCCTCGCCGTGGGGGCAGTCTACCCCGGACTTACGGACGACTCCCTCTTTCGCACATATTTCGGCGTGCCCCTGATAATAATTTTAAACCTCCTCCCGGGGCTTTTGCTCACAGCGTTTTTCTACTTCGCCACGGGCCGGGCCTGGTCGTCCTTCCTTCTCACGGCCATCTGTGTCCTTGGCGTCGCCATAGCGGATTTTTACAAGGTCTCCATCCGGTCGGAGACCCTCTCCGCCTCGGACCTGGGTCTTGTGGGGGAGATGCTCGGCGTCATATCCCGCTACACCCTGCGCTTCTCCGGGCGGCCGAGGCTCGCCCTTCTGGCCTTCGCGGGGGGAATCGTATTCTCCGCCGCAGTGCTTCGCGGACGCCTTCGCAGCCCCCGGGTGCGCATTATCGGCGCGGCGGCCACCGCCGCGGCGATCGCGGTCCTCCTGCCCACGGTGTACTTCAATGACACCGTCGCGGCATCCCTTAAAAATGAGGAGGCCGATATAAACATCTGGGTGGAGCAGCAGCAGTACGCCGCCCGTGGCGTCATATACTCCTTCCTCCACACCGTCCCCGACGCTTTCCCCCAAAAGCCCGAGGGCTACGACTCCCGCACCGCGGCGCAGTACCTTGCGGAGTTTGAGGACGGCTCCATTGAGCCCGACAGGCGCGTGAACATCGTCGCCGTGATGCTGGAGGCGTACACAGACCTGTCCGAGTGCCCCGAGATCGCCGTTGACCCGGAGGTATACGCCCCCCTCCATAAGCTCGAGGAGGAGAGTATCCACGGGCGCCTCGTTGTCAACGTATTCGGCGGCGGCACCGTGGACACGGAGCGGGCCTTCCTCACGGGCTACCCCTGCGTTGAGGAGTACAGGACATCCACGGACTCCTACGTCTGGTTTCTCCGCCAAAACGGCTACTACGCCGAGGGCTACCACTCCGGCGACTCCTGGTTTTACAACAGGAAGAACGTGGAGACCGCCCTTGGCATGGAGAACTACTACTTTCTCTCCGACTACGACTCCACCGACAGGGGGGACAGGGCGTTCTTTGAGCGCCTCCGGGGGCTTATTGACGCCAGGGACGCCTCCACGCCCTACTTTAACTTCTCCGTCACCTACCAAAACCACGGCGCCTACATCTCCGAGTACACCGGGGAGCGGGAGTGGCTTGAGAGGGGGACGCTTGACGAGGCAAACTTCAATATCGTCAACAACTACCTCACCGGCATAGCCGACACCGGGGAGAGGATGCTCAGCTTCATTGACTCCCTCCGCGACGACCCGGAGCCCTTTGTGGTGGTGTTCTTCGGCGACCACAAGCCCTACCTTGACTTCGCCTACGACCGCATGGGGATAAATATGGACATAGGCACCGCGGAGGGCTTTTTCAACTACTACACCACCCCCTACATCATCTGGGCAAACGACGCGGCGAAGGCCGCCACCGGCGGGGACTTCACCGGCGAGGGCGGGGACATCTCCCCCTGCTTTTTGATGGACAGGATATTTGAGGAGTGCGGCTGGGGCCGGGACGCCTACGGCGGGCTTGTCCACGATGTATCGCAGCGCGTCAGCGTCGTCCAGAGCATGGAGAGCGCCGCCGTTGTGGAGGGTGAGCTTACGCGCTCCCTTGACGACGCCGACGTGCGGCGCCTTCTCTGGGCGTCATACTACCACAGCCGCAGCTTCACATACAGCGGCGTGAGGGGATACTGATATGGGCACCGGACAGGAATTTGCGAAAAAGCTTGGCACAGGCGGGGCGATACTTGTGCTGATTTTGGGAATAATCGCCACCATTACCATGTTCATGGTCCGGGGCACCCCGGTGAAGGACTACTCCCCGCCGGAGAGCGGCGAATACTACAGTGCCCACCTGCCGGAGCTTCTGGAGGAGATAGAGACTGACCTCCTCCCGAGGATAGACGCCCCCGGGGTGGAGCTTGAGCTTTCGGACGGCCATATAGCCGTCACCGGGCCCGCCCAGGCCCTCCAGACGGCGAGGCTCGCCATCATCCACTATTTCGACAGTGACCTTTTTGAATTTACGGAGGTTCCGGAATGAGAGACGGATTTATAAAGGTCGCGGCGGCGACACCGAAGATAAAGGTCGCGGACTGCGGCTATAACGCTTCTGAGATCATAAGGCTCTGCCGGGAGGCTGCCGCGCTGGGCGTGAAGATACTGGTTTTCCCGGAGCTTTGCGTAACGGGCTACACCTGCGGGGACCTCTTTTTGCAGGACACGCTCATTGAAGCCGCCGCCGGTGCCCTTGCGCGGATAGCGCAGGATACGGCGGAGCTCGATATGCTCATCGCCCTTGGGTGCCCGGTGCGGGATCAGTGGAGCGGCAAGCTCTACAACTGCGCCGCCGTTCTCAATCGCGGAAGGCTGCGGAGCCTGCGCCCGAAAATGGCGCTCCCCAACTACGGGGAGTTTTACGAGCAGCGCTGGTTTACCGCCGGCGGCGAGGGCTGGAGCGGCGACGTGAAGATCGAGGGCCAGCGCTATGACACGAGTATCAGGACCGACGGCATTTTCTTCTGCGACGCCCTCCCGGATCTCGCCGTGGGCGTGGAGATCTGCGAGGACCTATGGGCCGCGGACCCGCCCTCCACTGCCCTGGCCCGCGCCGGGGCCACGGTGATTTTGAACCTCTCCGCCTCCAACGAGCTGGTGGGCAAGGCCGCCTATCGGCGGGAGCTGGTGAAAAACCAGTCCGCCCGTCTGCACTGCGCCTATATCTACGCCGACGCCGGGGAGGGGGAGAGCTCCACGGACCTTGTGTTCGCGGGGCACAACATAATCGCCGAAAACGGCGCCGTGCTGGCGGAGAGCCGGTTCAGAACGGGCCTCACGGTATCGGAAATAGACGTGAAGCGTCTCCTCTTTGACCGCCGCCGGAACACCACCTTCACCAGAAAAAAACTGGCGGAGGAGTTTTGGCGGGCCCCCTTTGACCTTGATCTCACCGACACCGTCCTCACCCGCCCCGTGAGCCGCAGCCCCTTCGTCCCGGAGGGGAGAGACGAGCGCTCGGAGCGCTGCGGGGAGATATTCAACATCCAGACACAGGGCCTTTTAAAGCGAATGGAGCACACAGGCTGCAAAAAGCTTGTGGTCGGCGTCTCCGGGGGCCTTGACTCCACCCTCGCAATGCTCGTCTCCGCCATGGCGGTGAGGCGTCTTGGCCTTCCAGCCGACGCCCTTCTCGCCGTCACCATGCCCTGCTTCGGCACCACGGAGCGCACAAAGTCAAACGCCATGGTCCTGGCGGAGAAGCTCGGCGCGGAGCTTCGGGTGGTGGACATCACAAAATCCGTCCGCCAGCACTTTGCGGACATAGGACACGACGAGGCCGACCACTCCGTCACCTATGAAAACGCCCAGGCAAGGGAGCGCACCCAGGTCCTAATGGACATCGCAAACGGCCTTGGCGGCCTTGTGGTGGGCACCGGGGACCTATCCGAGCTCGCCCTCGGCTGGGCCACATATAACGGCGACCACATGTCCATGTACGGCGTAAACGCCGGGATACCAAAGACCCTGGTGCGCTATGTGGTGGGTTGGTACGCTGACACCTGCGGGGATGCCGAGCTTGCCGCTGTTTTGAATGACATCCTCGCCACCCCCGTCTCCCCGGAGCTTCTCCCGGCGGAGAACGGGGAGATAAGCCAGAAGACCGAGGACCTTGTGGGCCCCTATGAGCTCCACGACTTCTTCCTTTACTACTTCGTCCGCTGGGGCATGGACCCGGAAAAGATATACCGCCTTGCAAGGTACGCCTTTGCCGGGGAATATGACGACGAGACAATTTTAAAATGGCTCAGGACCTTCATCCGCCGCTTCTTTGCCCAGCAGTTCAAGCGCTCCTGCCTGCCCGACGGGCCCAAGGTGGGCTCCGTGGCTCTCTCCCCGAGGGGCGACTGGCGTATGCCCTCTGACGCCGTGGCACGGGCATGGCTTGAGAGGCTGGAGAGCGCCCATGAGTGACCTTATCGCCGCCCTTGCCACCGCCCCCGCCCGCTCCGCCATCGGCGTGATACGCCTCTCCGGCGAGGGGGCAATAGAGTGCGCAGACAGCCTCTTTCGCGCCGCCTCCGGCAGAAAAATGGCGGACGCCCCCTCAAATAAGCTCATCTACGGCGGGGTCTACGACAGTGACGGGGCACTTTTGGATACCTGCCTTTGCACCGTCTCCCGCGCCCCCCGCAGCTACACCGGGGAGGACACGGCGGAGCTTTCCTGCCACGGCTCCCCGGCGGCGCTGAGCGCAATTTTAACGGAGCTTTTCAAAAACGGCGCCCGTCAGGCCCTGCCCGGGGAGTTTACAAAGCGCGCCTTTTTAAACGGCAGGCTTGACCTCACCCGTGCCGAGGCGGTAGCCGACCTCATCGACGCCCAGACGAGAGCCGCCGCGGTGAACGCCTCCGGACAGCTGGCCGGGGCGGTGACAAGGAAAACCGACGGGGTCTACTCCCGGCTTCTCGACATCGCCGCCCACTTCCACGCGGTGGTGGACTGGCCCGACGAGGACATAGAGGACTTTGAGCTTGTAAACTATTTAAATGTACTTGATGAGTCGGAGAGGACCCTTAAATCCCTTCTCGCCACCTTCGAGCGGGGAAAGCTCCTCCGTGACGGCGTAAAGACCGCCATCGTCGGCCTTCCGAATGTGGGCAAATCCTCCCTTCTAAACGCCCTTCTGGGCTTCGACCGGGCCATAGTCACCGCCGCCCCCGGCACCACCCGGGACACGGTGGAGGAGAAGTGCGTCATCGGCGGGACCCTGCTGCGCCTTGTGGACACCGCGGGCCTTCGGGAGAGCGCCGACGAGGCCGAGCGCATCGGCATTGACCGCGCAAGGCAGGCCATGGCCTCTGCCTCCCTCGTCCTCGCGGTGCTGGACTCCTCGAGAGCCCTCACAGGGGAGGATGTGGACACGGCGAGAAGGGCCGATATTCTCGTCCTCAACAAGTCGGACCTCCCGTGCCTTTTGACCCTCCCGCCGGAGCTTGAGAATATCCCGGCGGTGAGCGTCAGCGCAAGGACAGGGCAGGGGATAGACACCCTCGCCGAGGCGATAGCCGCCCGGATAAAATCCGCCGACGACATCCCCGCGGGGGAGATACTGACAAACGCCCGACAGGCCGGGGAGGTCTCCGCCGCCCTTGACGCTCTGCGCCGTGCCCGCCGGGCACTGGAGGAGGGCTTCACCCCCGACGCCGTCCTCACGGATCTGGAGGACGCCATGCACGCCCTGGGCCGCCTCACTGGCCGCGACCTCATCCCCGACGTGACCGACCGCATTTTCAGCCGGTTTTGCGTGGGGAAATAAAAAAATGAAAGCTGCCGGAACGGTCAAGCTCCGGCAGCTTTTTTATTATTTAATTATGGACAGATTAATTATTCGCCCTCTCTGTATCCCTCCGCCTGCTTTTGGAACATCAGGGCGTATATGCCGCCCCGGGACATAAGCTCCTCGTGGGTGCCGGACTCGGCTATGCGGCCGTGGTCGACCACGACGATGTGGTCCATGTCCCTGACACTGGAGAGCCTGTGGGCTATGAGGATGGTGGTCCCGCCCCGGGTGGAGCGGACGAGCTCACGGTTCATCTCGTACTCCGCTATGGGGTCGAGGGCGGAGGAGGGCTCGTCTAAAAGGTAGAGGCCGAAGGGGAAGGTGTGGAGCCTGGCCAGAGCCAGCTTCTGGGCCTCCCCGCGGGAGACGATAATGCCCTTCTCGGAAAACTCCCGGGTCATCTCGCTTCCGGCATCAGCTCCGTTTTTTGCCATGAGATTCTGCATGTCCTTAGATGACAGAATGTCCTCGAGAGAGTCTCCGGCGCTGTGCAGGAGCTCAATATTCTCCCGAATGCTCATGGCGTAGACGTTGGGGTCCTGGAAGGCCGCACCTATCCGGGCTCTCAGCTCATGGGGGTCATACTCCCTTATGTCCCTGCCGTTTATGAGGATGCTCCCCTCGGTCACGTCGTACAGGCGCATGAGGAGCTTCACAAGGGTGGACTTCCCCGCGCCGTTCTCACCCACGATGGCGAGCCTCTCCCCGGGCCCGGCTTTCAGATTTAAATGCCGCAGCACGAAGGGGCCGTCGGGTGTGTACCTAAAGCCCACATCGCGAAGCTCAAGGGATATGGGGCCCTCCTCCGGGACGGCGCCGCCGCGCTTTGTCTCTATCACGGAGTCCATGTCGAAGAAGGCGCGGACGCGCTGGGCGTAGCCGGAGAGGCGGTCAAAGTCCTTCACCACCGTGGTGATGTCCCAGAGGTCGTCGGCAAGGTTAGACGCCGCCACGAACATGGTGATGAGCATTGCGGTGCCCGTTATGCCGCCGACGAAGAAGGACCTTATGATGGTGAGGATAATGAGAAACTGGGACAGCTCGTACAGTCCGTAGAGCAGTATGTCCAGCCAGAGGACCTTTTTTGAGAATTTTTTGATTACCGCCAGCTTCTTCTCCGACTCCTCGCCGTAATGGCGGCGGCAGAGCGCCGGGAGGAGGGTGGAGCGCAGGTCGGCGGCGTGGTCCTTTAAGTAGAATATCCTGTGGACGTAGTCAAGACGCCTGTCGTGGGGTATGACGGCCTCGTCCCTCGCTATTTCGTACTTGTTCATCCTGGCGTTTATGGGGAGCCTGAGGCAGGCGTACCCGGTCACGATGACGATTGCCCAGGGGGAGACGGTGGCTATCACGGAGGCCAAGGTCAGGATGCACATGACGCCACGGGTGAGGTTGTTGCACATCTTCACCGCGTCCTCGGCCTTGGTGGCGTAGTTGTCCTGCGCCCACTTGTACTTGTCGTAAAACTCCGGGTCGTCGATCCGGGCGTAGTCCGTGGCCTCGGCCTTGTCGTAGACAAGGGAGCGTATTTTGAGCTTCACCCGCTCGGTGCCCGTCTTGTCAAGCATCTCCCAGTAGTAATCCGACGCCGCGTAGGCGGCGAAGGACACAAGGCATAAAAGCGCCGCTGTTGCCGCCACCGCGCCGAAGGACCGACCCGCGTCCATGGCGTTCACAACTATCTGGGGTGTGTAGACCTGCAAAAGGTCCCTGAGGGGCCAGATTATGCCGTTGTGTATAAGGCCGTAGAGCACCACCCAGCGCCCGTACTTCCAAAAAGGCTTAACAAGCCACAAAATATTCCTTATCTTCTGAAAAAATGTAGTATTCTTTTTCAATGCCGGTCAATTCCTTTCTGTTTTTCCGAAAAAAACAGATGAGACGACGACCGGCAAAAGCCTAAGTCATCGCCTCATCAGTCGATACGCAAGCTCTGCCTTGACAAAATATCTATAAAAGCAAACATTTTTTGCAGCTCCTTTCTGTAGTGAGATTTTATTTTTCAGAAATTTTTTATCCGCATCGCTTTTAACCGCCCCCCTTCCAAAAAATCCTTTCGTATAATGCCATAACTTTCAAAAAAAGTCAAGCATTTTGTATTTTTTCGCGAAAAAAGCCCTCCGAAGAGGGCTTTTTTCAACACTCTGAGCTTTTTATATTTTCTAATTTATTTAAGCTTCTCCAGCCGCTCCCGGAGATTGCGGGAGAGCTCATCGAGGTCATCGTAGAAATCCTCGTCCTCCCGCATGATGTCGAGGATGGCGGCGGCGCGGGTGAGCTCTGCGCGGGCGCGGGCGGTGTCGCCGCGCCGGATATAGACGTCCGCCAGGGCCTCCATCATCAAGGCGGTGTCCTCCAGGGAGATCCACTTCTGGGACCGGGCGGCATTAAACTTTTTCTCCCCGGTGAGAACGTGGGCCATCTCGCCCAGCTTCGTGAAGTATATCTCCGGGATCTGCTCCAGCGCCCCCTCCGCCGCCTCCAGGTCGCCCTTTTCCCTGTAGGCGTAGGAGAGGAGCCGCAGCGCGTCATAGCGCACCTCGTCAAGCTTCGCCCTGTCCGCAAGGCGCGAGGCCATGAGGATCATCTCGTCCGGGTCCTTTTTGTAGTCAATGACACACAGGATGTTATTTAGAATTATCTCGTTGTCCGGAAACTCCCGAAGCCCCGCCTCCAGCACGGCGCGGCTGCCCGCGGGGTCCGAGAAGCGAAGCTTATAAGCCTCGTCGCAGATCTCCTCCACCCGCGCATCCAGCGCGGCGCGGCTGTAGCCCAGTATCTCGTCGGTGGTGACCCCAAAGACCGCCGCAAGGCGCGGGATCTGCGTTATGTCCGGAAGCCCCGCGCCCGTCTCCCACTTGGAAACGGCCTGGAAGGAGACGTTAAGCGCCCCCGCCAGCTCCTCCTGGGTCATTTTGCGCTCGCGACGGAGGCGGCGGATGGATTCGGCCGTTGCGCTGCGTGTTTTCATAACAAACTCCCTTTTCAAATTTATTCAAAGGCGCCCTCGTTGGAATCAGTATATCAATTCCCGGGGAGAATGACAATAACCGCGTAAATTAGTCGATTCAACCGGGAGTTGAAGCGGGAAGAGCCGGATTTTTGCTGAAATTTTTCCTGCATACCGCTTGAAAAATGCTCGCTTCACTGATATAATGATTAGCGGTTTTTTGTAAGACAAAAAATTAAAATTTTTAATATGAGGAAGGATAAAAAAATGGCAAAAAAGTATGTCTATCTTTTCTCCGAGGGCAACGCCAACATGCGCGAGCTCCTTGGCGGCAAGGGCGCTAACCTTGCCGAGATGACCAACATCGGTCTGCCTGTGCCCCAGGGCTTCACCATCACCACCGAGGCCTGCACTCAGTACTATGAGGACGGCCGCACCATCAACGACGAGATCATGGCCCAGGTCAATGAGTACGTCAGGAAGATGGAGGAGATGAACGGCAAGAAGTTCGGGGACCTGAAGAACCCCCTGCTCGTCTCCGTCCGCTCCGGCGCCCGCGCCTCCATGCCCGGCATGATGGACACCATCCTCAACCTCGGCCTCAACGACGACGTTGTTGCCGCCATGATCGCCGGCAACCCCGACCCCAAGTTTGAGCGCTTTGTCTATGACTCCTACCGCCGCTTCATCCAGATGTTCTCCGACGTGGTCATGGAGGTGGGCAAGAAGTACTTTGAGCAGCTCATCGACGCCATGAAGGAGCGCAAGGGCGTCAAGTACGACGTTGAGCTCACCGCCGCCGACCTTAAGGAGCTGGCTGAGCAGTTCAAGGCCGAGTATAAGAAGCAGCTGGGCGTTGACTTCCCCTCCGACCCCCAGGTCCAGCTCTACGAGGCCATCCGTGCCGTGTTCCGCTCCTGGGACAACCCCCGCGCCAACGTCTATCGCCGTGACAACGACATCCCCTACTCCTGGGGCACCGCCGTCAACGTCATGCCCATGGTGTTCGGCAACCTTAACAACAACTCCGGTACAGGCGTCGCCTTCACCCGCGACCCCGCCACCGGCGAGAAGAAGCTTATGGGAGAGTTCCTTGTGAACGCCCAGGGCGAGGACGTTGTCGCCGGCGTGCGCACCCCCATGCCCATCTCCCAGATGGCCGAGCAGTTCCCCGAGGCGTATGCCGACTTCGTGCGGGTCTGCGACACCCTTGAGAAGCACTACCGCGACATGCAGGACATGGAGTTCACCGTGGAGAACGGCAAGCTCTACATGCTCCAGTGCCGCAACGGCAAGCGCACCGCCCCCGCCGCCCTGAAGATCGCCTGCGACCTGGTGGACGAGGGCATGATCGACGAGAAGAAGGCCGT
>CANRIU010000018.1 GCA_947630755.1 uncultured Oscillospiraceae bacterium
GCCATGACCACTGCCAAGACCAAGCACAGGGTCTTTTTCAGAGTCTTCATGTAGTGTTTCCTCCTTAATAAAAATTGACATCCGCTTCCAGTCACTTTTTTGAGGAATAAGTCCCGAATTGCCGTGCGATCCCGCCGATTTTTGTATTAAAAATCCAAACTGGAAATTATGGCTGTGTCTTGCGGGAGTATTGTACATATTTTTCCAAAACCTTGACCTGCGGGGAAATGCGTGGTATTATAAAAAATTGAACAATCAGAAAAAATCATTAAATTTTATAATTTTTCCCATATCTGTTGACAATCGGGCTTTTCTCATGTAAATTAACAGTGTATGTCCGGAAATATATTTGGAGGTTATGACCTATGACTGATATTTTCACAAAGCTCGTTCACGGAAACGTTCAGGCCGAAGAGGCCCGGAGACTTGGCATATACCCTTACTTCCACGCGCTGGAGTCCCGGCAGGACACGGAGGTCATCATGGAGGGCAAGCGCCGCATCATGCTTGGCTCCAACAACTACCTCGGGCTCACGACAAACCCCGAGGTCATCGAGGCGGGGATAAAGGCGATAGAGAAATACGGCACCGGGTGCTCCGGCTCCAGATTTTTAAACGGGACGCTGGAGCTGCACCTTCAGCTTGAGGACAAGCTGGCGAAGTTCCTCGGCAAGGAGGGCGTTGTCACCTTCTCCACGGGCTTCCAGTCCAACCTCGGCATAATCTCCGCCGTGGTGGGGCGCAATGACTATGTCATCTGCGACCGGGAGAACCACGCCAGCATCTACGACGGCTGCAAGCTCAGCTACGGGACCATGCTGCGCTACCGCCACAACGACATGGCGGATCTGGAGCGGCAGCTCCAGAAGGTCCCGGCGGAGTCCGGGTGCCTCATCGTCACCGACGGCGTCTTCTCCATGGGCGGGGATATTGCGAACCTGCCGGAGATAGTGAAGCTGGCCCGCAGGTACGGCGCCCGGGTCATGGTGGACGACGCCCACGCCCTTGGCGTCATAGGAAAGGGCGGGCGGGGCTCCGCCAGCTACTTCGGCCTTGAGGACGAGGTGGACATCTACATGGGGACCTTCTCCAAGTCCCTGGCGTCCCTTGGCGGGTACATGGCGGCAAGCACCAACGTGTGCGACTATGTGCGCCACGCCTCCCGGCCCTTCATCTTCTCCGCGTCCATCACCCCGGCCTCCTGCGCCACGGCTATGGCGGCTCTCGACCAGCTTGAGCGCCACCCGGAGCTGGTGGACAACCTCCAGCACATATCCGCATACTTCCGCAGGCAGCTCACGGACCGGGGGATAAAGATCCGAGAGAGCGAGACGCCCATTGTGCCCATCTATACATACGAGATGATCGACACCCTCACCATCACAAAGCAGCTCTTTGACGAGGGAGTTTACGTCAACACCTCCATTCCCCCCGCGGTAGCACCCCACGAGTGCCTGCTCAGGACCTCCCTCATGGCGACCCACACCGAGGCCCTTGTGGAGGAGGCGGCGGAGATAATTGAGCGTGTCCTCAAGGCGAACAACCTATGCTGACGGAAAAGAAGGTCGCCCTTGTCACCGGGGGCTCCAGCGGCATAGGGCTTGCCGCAGTGAACGCCCTTTCCGATGCCGGGGTCACTGTATATGAGACGAGCCGCCGGGACATCGAGCTTCAAAACGCCGTCCACATCCCCGCCGATGTTACGGACGAGGCCGCGATGGACCGCGTCGCGAAGGATGTCCTGAGCCGCGAGGGGCGGATAGACATCCTCGTATGCTGCGCGGGATTCGGTATCTCCGGCGCGGTGGAGTACACGGACCTTGCCGCCGCGAAAAAGCAGCTTGAGGTGAACTTCTTCGGCGTGGTGAACACGGTGAAGGCGGTGCTCCCGCACATGCGGGAACGCAGGGCCGGTAGGATAGTGGTGGTGAGCTCCGTCGCCGGGGCGATAGCCATACCCTTCCAGACATACTACTCCGTGTCAAAGGCGGCGCTGAACGCCTACACCGCCGCCCTCCGCAATGAGGTGCGTCCCTACGGCGTCACCGTCACCGCGGTCATGCCCGGGGACATCGCCACGGGCTTCACCGACGCCCGGGAGAAGTCCCCCGCCGGGGACGACGTGTACGGCGGGCGGATCTCCCGCTCCGTCTCCCGGATGGAGGCGGACGAGCGGGGCGGCATGAGCCCGGAGACCGCCGGGAGATACATAAGAAAGATGGCGCTGCGGCGCTCCGTGCCGCCCTCCTCCAGCATTGGTCTCTCATACAAGGCCCTTGTGATGCTGACGCGGCTTTTGCCGGCGAGGCTTGTGAGCCGGGTGGTGTATCTTCTTTACGCAAAGTGAAAAAATGGGCCGCGATGTGTTTATCTTCGCGGCCCATATAAATTTTTCTGGTGTTTTTTGTTTTTTGGTCTATAATAATAAGGAGAAAAGGAGTGGTGGATATGAAAAAAATCACGGCGCTGGCCCTGGCGCTTTTAATGCTTTTGTCCCTCGCGGCCTGCTCGGGGCCGGAGACGCCGCCGGATGCGCCGACGGAGCCCGATGAGCCCGAAGCTCCGGAGACGCCGGAGACTCCGGAGCAGCCCGACCCCTGGGAGGAGCACATCTACGCCCCCATTCTGAGCCGGGACGAGCTTCCGAGGCTGGACGGCTCCACCGCCACGGCGCCTCTCGCGGTGACCATGGTCTCCATGATGCTGGGCATAAGCGAAAAGGAGGCGGAGGGCCTCATCACCTTCTCCCGGACGACAAATTCCTACTACAACCTGCTCTACGGCTCCGCGGACCTGCTCCTCGCCAGCGAGGGGAACGAGGAGGTCTACGCCGCAATGGAGAGCGAGGGCTTTGAGTACGAGCAGACGCCCTTTGCCATCGACGCCTTTGTCTTTGTGGTGAACGAGGCAAACCCCGTGGACTCCATAACTCTGGAGCAGGCCCGGGGCATATACACCGGGGAGATAACCAACTGGTCGGAGCTTGGCGGCGAGGACCGGGAGATAATCCCCATCCAGAGGAATCCGGAGGCCGGAAGCCAGTCGCTGATGAAGAAGCTGGTCATGCGGGACACCGAGATGATGGACCCGCCGAAGGACTACGTTGCCGGGTCCATGGGCGAGCTCATGGAGGTGGTCCGGGGCTACGACTCCTCCCCCGGGGCGATAGGCTACTCGGTCTACTACTACGCCGAGGAGATGCGGGCGGCGGAGGGGCTGAAGCTTCTGGCTGTGGACGGCGTGGAGCCGGAACCGGAGGCAATACGCTCCGGGGAGTACCCCCTGACGAACCCCTACTATGTGGTCATACCCGCCCGGACGCCGGAGGACTCCGCCGCGAGGCTCATACGCGACTGGCTTCTCAGCGACGACGGGCAGAAGCTCATCGCCCGGGAGGGGTATGTCTCCGTTATGGACCTGCCCACAAAGCCCCGGGAGATAGAGCCCACCATTGGGACGAGGCTCTTTGACGACTACCGGGGGGAGCTCACTGAGGGGGACTATGGTCTGCTCATCCCCTACGCCGGGAGGCGGCTCACCGACACGGAGATGGCGGAGACCGGGTGCCTCTACGGTCTTATGACCATGACCGGGGCCGTGGTGGTGGACCCGGTGTACTCCAGCGTCTGGGCAAGCGGCGACCTTCTCGTGCTGGGCGGCGCGGTGAACGGTGAACAGCGCTACGCCCTTGCGGCGCTGGACGGCAGCTGGTGCACGGACTTTGAGTACCTGCGGGCCATGGGCGGGAGCAACGGCCTTGTGCTCTTCACCCCCGCCACCGTGGTGCTCATCGGCCTTGACGGCGACACCGAGGCCGTTCTGAACATGGACGATCTGGGCATCGATCAGGAGGGCTTTAATACCATGCTCCTCGGCCCCGTGGAGGGCGGCGGAGGCGAGTGGGTCAGCGATAAGCTGTCCATCTTCTATGAGTACGACGAGAGGTCCGGCGCCTCCCGCATAAGGTACTACGACCTGACAAAGAGGGCCGTAAAGACGATGGACCTTGAGGATTGGGCGGAGCTCTACCCGGACTATGAGTACAACGAGCCCCCTGTGGAGGGCGCGTTCTGGATATATGACTCCATCCTCGGCGAGGACGCTCCGGCGATCCTGGCAAAGTACGAGTGGGAGGGCGAGGGCAGCCACGACACCTTCTACCACTCCGACGGAAGCCCCATCGAGGAGCTGGAGCAGACCACCGCCATCGGCTCGCCGAACTCGATCCGGCTCGTGGGCGGACTTATCGAGAAGCTGGAGAGCAACACGGCGACATACTACGACATGAACACCATGCGGGTGGTATTTCGCACCTATCTCGGCTTTGAGGGGGATTGATTCCGAAAAACGCGGGTTTTCCATATCTTTTGCATTATTTGTGCACCCTGTAATAAAATTGTACTCGACAATCCGCCCAGCCGTCTGATATAATGGTTTTATAAGGCAATTTTAAGAAGGGAGATAAATATGAGCGAATATGTTCTGCTGACTGATTCCTCCTGCGATCTGCCGGACGCCCTCGCCCGGGAGCTGGGAGTGGAGATACTGCCCCTCAAGGTCAACCTCAACGGGCAGGAGTTCAGAAATTACCTTGACGAGCGGGAGCTCAAATCCCACGACTTCTACGAGGCGCTGAGGAACGGAGGTGCCGCCTCCACCAGCGCCGTGAACCCCAGCGAATTTGTGGAGCTCATGGGGCCGATGCTGGAGCGCGGGCTCGACATCCTCTACATCGCCTTTGCCACCGCCCTGTCCAGCACCTGCCAGAACGGCGCCATCGCGGCGGAGGAGCTGAAGGCTAAATACCCGGAGCGGAAGGTCTACGTTGTGGACTCCAAATGCGCCTCCATGGGGCAGGGGCTTTTGGTGTACCTCGCCGCCCTCAAAAAGCGGGAGGGCATGGGGATCGATGAGCTGCGGGACTTCGCCGCCGCCACCGCCCCGAGAGTTGTCCACTGGTTCACGGTGGACGACCTCTTCTTCCTCAAGCGCGGGGGCCGGGTCAGCGCCGCCACCGCCGCCGTGGGGACGCTGCTCAACATAAAGCCCGTCCTCCATGTGGACGACGAGGGGCGGCTCATAAACATGTTCAAGGCCCGGGGAAGGCGCGCCGCCGTCAAGGCGCTCTATGAGAAGTGCGCAACCACCGGGGACAACATCCAAAACCAGCACGTCTTTATAAGCCACGGCGACTGCCCCGGGGATGTGGAGTATCTGGCGTCCCTGGTGCGGGATAACCTCCACCCGCTGGATATAACCGTGAGCCCCGTGGGCCCGGTCATCGGCGCCCACTCCGGCCCCGGGACATTGGCGCTGTTCTTCCTTGGCGACGTGAGGTAGAGAAAAATACATATTATAAAAAGCGGTCATTTTCACTCAGTGAAAATGACCGCTTCAGCTTGTCAAAAAACTCAAATTCAATATTTTTTCCGGCGACATATGCGTCGGAAAAAATCCCGCACGTTCCCCCTTGTCGGAAAAGCCCGAAGGGCTTTTTCGACAAATTGAAAATGACCCCTTCAGTTTATTATTACTCCGCGGAGATCATGTAGTAGTACACTGGCTGACCGCCGGAGATGAGCTGTATGTCCGCGTCCGGGAACAGGGCGGCAAACTTCGCCTCCACGGCCCGGGCGGCCTCCTCGCTGACATCCTCGCCGTAGAAGACCGTCAGGACCTCCGGGTCGAAGTCCCGGACGGCGAGGGCTATGCCGCCGATGAGCTCCGCAAGGTCCGAGGTGCTGGCGAGAAGGTTGTTCTCCAGCAGCGCCAGATACTCCCCCGCCTTTATCTCATTCCCGTCGAACTCCGAATCCCTGGCGGCGTAGGTGACAAGGGCGGTGTGGACTGTGCCGCAGGCGTCGGTCATGGCCTCGGTGAGCTCGTCTGCCTCGAGGGAGTCGTCAAAGCACACGAGCGCCGAGATCCCCTGGGGGACGGTCTTTGAGGGTATTACGACCACGTTCTTCTTCGTGAGCCTGTCGCACTGCTGGGCAGCCATAATAATGTTCTTGTTGTTGGGCAGGACGAAAACCGTCTCCGCCGGGACGGACTGCACCGCCCTCAGTATATCCTCCGTGGAGGGGTTCATGGTCTGCCCTCCGGTGACAAGGGCGTCCACGCCGAGGTTTTTGAACACGGCCTCCATGCCCTTGCCGGCGCAGACGGCAACAAGGCCGTATTTCCGCTCCGGCTCCACATCCACGGGCTCGGCGGAGCTCTTCTCCATCTCCTCAAGCTCCCGCTCCACCTGCTCCAAATCGTCGGTGGACTGGGCCTTTCTGCCCGCGGCCAGGTCGTCGCGCTGGGTGACCATGTTCTCTATCTTGGCAAGCTCCAGCGTGCCGTACTGCTGGGCGGCGTTCAGGGCGTCGCCGGGGGTGTTGGTGTGGACGTGGACCTTGAAGGCGTCGTCGTCCTCGCCTATGACAAGGCTGTCGCCTATGGAGCCAAGATACTCCCGGAAGGGGTCCAGGTCCACGTCGGGGTCGTTTTTCCTGACGATGAAAACAGTGTCAAAGGCGAAGGTTATCTCCTCATCGCCCATGGAGGCGAAGTCCGCGGACTCCGACGCGGGCTCCTCCCCGGGGACGTGCTCTATGGGGCAGCCGTTGACGGCGGAGAGCATACCCCTCAATATGTAGAGATACCCCTTTCCTCCGGCGTCCACCACTCCGGCCTTCTTTAGCACCGGGTTTAAGTCTATGGTGTGGGCAAGGGCCTCGTCCCCGGCGGCGAGCATGGCGTTGAACATCTCCTCAATGTCGGAGCCATTTTCGGCGTAGGCCCGGGCGGTCTCCGCGCAAACGCGGGAGACGGTGAGTATCGTGCCCTCGGTGGGGCGCATGACGGCCTTGTACGCCGCCTCCACCCCGCGGGTGAGGGCCGCGGCAAGCTCCGACGCGCCGCAGACGGTCTTCTCCTTGAGGCTCTTGCCCATGCCCCGGAAGAGAAGGGAGAGTATTACCCCGGAATTCCCCCGGGCGCCCCGCAGGAGGGCGCTTGCCACGGTGTCGGCAATGGCGGTCACGGTGTCAAAGGACCCGGCCTTCAGCGCCGTCACCCCGGAGCCCATGGTAAGGCTCATGTTTGTCCCCGTGTCCCCGTCAGGGACAGGGAATACGTTGAGCTCGTTTATCTGCTGCTTGTGCTGCTCCAGAAGCGCCGCGCCGGAGATTATCATGCTCTTCAAAAGCGCGGCATCAATCGACTGTACCAAGGCTTATTCCTCCATCAATCAAGACTTATCGAGTCCACAAACACGTCCACGGACCTGACGGCGATACCGGTGGCCTCCGTGACCTTGTACTTTACCTCGCTTATTATGCTGCTGCACAGGACCGGGATGTTCACTCCCTGGTCCACGATAATATGCAGGTCGATATTGATGTAGTCCTCGCCGTAGGCTATGTGCACGCCCCTGCCCATCGCCTCGGGCTTCAGAAGATGCACAAGCCCGTCGGTGACGGAGCGCATCGCCATGCCCTTTACGCCGAAGCAGCTCGTCGCGGCGTCGCCGACAAGGGTGGTTATAACGTCGGGCGAGACGGAGATTACGCCAAGGCTCGTTTTGAATCTAACCATACCTACACTCCTTACCAAAAATCGTTAAGGTCATACATATTGATTATACATCATTATATTCCGGCACACAAGATGCTATTTTGACGTTTTTTTGCCCCTCGGAATGAAATATTTTATTCCCGCCGTCTCCGGGCCGCCGATTTTTCGGCAAAATCACCCGGCGAGGGGCAAAATAGGTATTGAATATTCCACGAAAATAGTGTAAAATACACATACTGTCACTCACTGAGGAGGTCCCACGAATGAAAGAGAAGAAGAGCAGCCTCGTCCTTATTTTGACCGCCGTGATCGTCCTCGCCGCCGTCATAACGGCGTTTTTATGCCGCAGGCAGATCGGGGCGTTTTTTGCCTCCCTCAAGGCAGGAAAAAAGCCCGCGCCCCGCTTCACCGCCGAGGAGCGCGCGTCCTTCGCGGACATCTGATCCGGCAAAAGCCACATCTGATAATAAAATCCCCTCCGCGCCGTATTTTCGGTGCGGAGGGGATTTTTATTCGTCCCTTTTATACTCCAGTATGTCTCCCGGCTGGCAGTCCAGCGCCTCGCATATGGCCTCCAGCGTGGAGAAGCGTATGGCGCTGACCTTGCCGGTCTTTATCTTCGACAGATTCACGTTGGCGATGCCCACCTTCTCGGATAGGGCGTTGAGGGACATCTTCCTGTCCGCCATCACCCGGTCCAGGCGTAAAATGATCGGCATATGTCCACCTCACAGCGTCTCGTCCGACTGGCGCTGGAGCTCCTCGCCGTAGCGGAATATCCACGACAGCAGGAACAGCGCCGCCGGGATGAAAAACCGGGAAAGCTCCAGACGGAAATTCACGGTGTAGCTTTTCACATACTCCGGGTTCAGGAAATACCCGAACTCAAAAAGCCGCAGCTCCATGGTAAATATCAGAAATTCCGCCACACTGTAGACCGCCGCCTGCACCAGCGTCATCCACCCCAGCTTCCGGAGGTTTTCCGACACCGCCAGGTCGAAGGGCCGCCCCTCCGCCATGGGGGCCAGGATCCGGTGGAGGATGCCCGCCTCCGCCGCCGCGATGGCCAGCACCAGCGCGCCCGTCAGCATCAGCACGACTATCGGCACCAGGGGCCGGGGGCTGCCGGGGACAAGCTGGGCGAGGTTCAGCCTCACATTTCCCAGCGTCAGGTGCAGGTCCCCGCCCACCAGCACGGCTACCGCATCGTCGTCTCGGATGGACAGGTAGTAGACGGAGATCATGATGAGGCCCGCGAACAGGAAGATGGCGGTGGCAATGAAGATCACACGGAATATTTTGGCAAATCGGTCCAGCACACGCGCCGTCCTTTTGAGCTTTTCCATAGATGCGCCCTCCCTTTTGAAGATGGGCACAGTATACCACGGATATATATGTTTGTCAACTATTATTTAACGATAAACATTAAATATTTTATGTATTACTTCCCCGTGGAGCCGAAGCCCCCCGCGCCGCGCTCCGTCTCGGAGAGCTCCTTTGCCTCCTCAAATCCCGTGAAGGCCACGGGCATCACCACAAGCTGCGCCACCCGGTCCCCGGGATTTACGGTGACGGGCCTATTTGAGTGGTTATAGAGAGCGACCATGTACTCCCCCCGGTAGTCGGAGTCCACCACCCCAACCTTGTTTGCCGGGGCGAGGCCGGACCTGGAGGCAAGGCCGGAGCGGGCAAAGACGAAGCCCGCGTAACCCTCCGGTATCTCGGCGGTGAGGCCCGTGTGGATGAACACCGTCTCCCCCGGCGCGACGGTGACGGGGCCGTCCATGCAGGCGTGCAGGTCAGCCCCCGCGGAGAAGGGTGAGCCCCGGGAGGGCAGGACCGCCCGTGGGTCCAGCTTTTTTACCTTGATGATCAAAGGTTCCATATCTGTTTCCTTTCTGTGGCAGCCGCATGGCGCGGCATGTCACTTCATAAGCCTTACATATTTCGCCGCTGCTGTGGCTGCCACCGCGCCGTCGGCGGCGGCGGTGACGAGCTGCCGGAGCTCCTTCGTCCTGCCGTCCCCCGCGACCCACACCCCGGGGGTGCCGGACTCACAGTCCTCCCCGGCTACGGCGTAGCCGTACTTATCGAGCTTCAGAATGTTGGCGAAGGGTGCGTTTTGGGGGATCATGCCCGTGGCGTTGAAGACCCCAGGGACCTCCAGCGTCCTCTCCTCCCCGGTGTCCACCCGCCGGATGCGAAGGGCGCGGACCCTGCCGGAGTCGTCGCCCAAGACCTCCGCCGGGACAAAGGGCGTCAAAAATTCCACATTTGCCATATTTTTGGCAGCGTCAATGAGGTGCCGCTCAGCCCGGAATTCCTCCCTGCGGTGGACGATATAGACTCTCTCGCATATCCCGGCAAGATACATTGCGTCCTCGAGGGCGGTGTTGCCCCCGCCGATGACGGCCACGCTCCGGTCTTTGAAAAACGCCCCGTCGCAGGAGGCGCAGGTGGACACGCCCCGCCCGGCGTACTCCACGCCCCCGGGGCAGTCAAGCTGCCTGTGGCCCGCGCCGGTGGAGACGATAACCGCCCGGGCCTCAAAGTCCCCCTTGGCGGTGTGGACGAGCTTCCTGTCCTCCAGAAGCTCCACCCCGGTGACGGCGGCGGTCTTGAACCGGGCGCCCAGGTCCCTGGCCTGCTTCTGCCAGTCGCTGGCAAGGCGCCAGCCCTCGATGCTGGGAATGGCGGGGAAATTTTCCACGCTCTGGGAGTTTATTATCTGCCCGCCGCAGACGGTTATCTCCAGCACCAGTGTCTCAAGCCCCGCTCTGCGGGCGTAGACGGCGGCTGTCAGCCCCGCGGGGCCGCCGCCGATGATTATAAGGTCGTACATCGTGTACCTCCGCTTTTGATTTTTTACATATAATTCAATAAACTCAAATTCAATATTTTTTCCGGCGACATGCGCGTCGGAAAAAATACCTTTTGTCGCACAAGTGTGCGGCCCTTGGGCCGTGCGCGCAGGGCGACAGCAGAGTGGTTTTCACTGAATTTCGCAAAATTCAGTGAAAATTACCCGCACGTTCCCCCTTGTCGGAAAAGCCCGCAGGGCTTTTTCGACAGTCTTATATAGTATAGCACGGAAAATTGAAATTGACATCCCCTTTTCGGGGAATTATAATAAAGAAAAAGAAAAAAGGAGGCAGATCATGGCTGACATTATAAAAACCGATGAATTTGACGGTGCCGTTCTCGGCTCCGAAAAGCCCGTTCTGGTGGATTTCTTCGCCACCTGGTGCGGGCCCTGCAAGATGCTGGCGCCCGTGCTTGAGGAGGTGGAGGCGGAGCACCCGGAGGTCGCCTTTTTCAAGCTGGACGTGGACCAGTCCCCGGAGATCGCCAACCGCTACGGCGTCATGAGCATCCCCACCCTCATCCTCTTCAAAAACGGCGAGGAGGCAGACAAGTCCGTGGGCTACATGCCAAAGGAGGACATCGAGGAATTTCTGGCGTGAAATGACCTTTGGGGGCGGCATCAGCCGCCCCCAAAAGCATATTGCCCCTCCCCCGCCCATAGAGTGGTATAAAAGGGGGCGGTTTTTACGCAGTGCAGGATAGGCGACCTCCGCTACAAGGAGGTCATAAACGTGAGCACGGGCCTGAGACTTGGCTATGTGTCCGACGGCGTCTTTGATATAACCTCGGGGAAGATGGAGGCGCTGGTGGTGCCCGGGGCGTACAGGGTCATGGGGCTTTTCGGGAAAAGCGAGGACTACGTCATACCCTGGGACGCCATACGGCGCATAGGGGACGATATAATCCTCGTGGAGGACGCCCGTCCCGAGCCCCGCTCCTCCCGCCGCCGCCAGACGGACCGGGGGCAGGGATAAAAATGTATGGAAAAATCACAAAAAGGGAAAAATAATCCTTGCATTATAAGAAAAGCTCTGGTATAATGCTAAAGCCCCAAAAGGGGTATTACGCACACGGGAGGACTGCGCGCCTGGTGCCCTTCGGGTTGGCGAGCGGGCGGAGCCCCGTGGAGGTAAGAACTTAAAAGAAAAGGAGAAAAAACAATGGCAGTAGTATCAATGAAGCAGCTTCTGGAGGCCGGCGTGCATTTCGGTCACCAGACCCGCAGGTGGAACCCCAAAATGGCCCCCTACATCTACATGGAGCGCAACGGCATCTACATCATCGACCTTGCCAAGACCGTGAAGAAGCTGGAGGAGGCCTACAACTTCGTCCGCGAGCTTTCTGAGAACGGCGGCACCATCCTCTTCGTCGGCACAAAGAAGCAGGCCCAGGACGCCATGCGCGAGGAGGCCGAGCGCGTGGGCATGTACTATGTCAACGCCAGGTGGCTTGGCGGTATGCTCACCAACTTCAAGACCATGCGTACCCGGGTCGACCGTCTTGCGCAGCTTAAAAAGATGCAGGAGGACGGGACCTTTGATATGCTCCCCAAGAAGGAGGTCATGAAGCACCTTGGCGAGATGGCAAAGCTCGAGAAGTATCTCGGCGGCGTCAAGGAGATGAACCGTCTCCCCTCCGCCCTCTTCATCGTCGACCCCCGCAAGGAGCGCAACGCCATAGCTGAGGCCCGCCGCCTCGGCATCCCCATCGTCGCCATCGTGGACACCAACTGCGACCCCGACGAGATCGACTACGTCATTCCCGGCAACGACGACGCCATCCGCGCCATCCGCCTCATCGCCTCCACCATGGCTAACGCCGTGCAGGAGGGCCGTCAGGGCGAGGACGCCGCCGAGGCGAAGGACGCCGAGGGCGAGGAGACTGCCGAATAATTCCGGCGAAAAAGCCCCGGGGGCTTTTCCGACGCATATGTCGCCGGAAAAATATTGAATTTGAGCTTTTTGACAAGCTGGAGTAATTTATATACGGAAGAATTTTGAGGAGGACAATATAATGGCTATTTCCGCCGCTGATGTAAAGAATCTTCGCGAGATGACCGGCGTTGGCATGATGGACTGCAAGAAGGCCCTCACCGCCACCGACGGAGATATGGATAAGGCAGTCGAGTGGCTGCGTGAGAAGGGCCTTGCCGCCGCCCAGAAGAAGGCCGGGCGCATCGCCGCCGAGGGCATGGCTTACGCCGCCGTCATCGACGGTGTGGGCGTCTGCGTTGAGGTCAACGCGGAGTCCGACTTCGTCGCCAAGAACGACGTGTTCGTGGATTACGTCCATCAGGTCGCCGCCGTTGTCGCCCACGAGGGTCCCGCGGATCTGGACGCCCTTATGGCCTGCAAATACCCCGGCACCGAGCTCACCGTCAAGGAGGCCCAGAATGAGAAGGTCCTCGTTATCGGCGAGAACATCAACGTCCGCCGCTTTGAGCGCTTCGCTTCCGGCGTCAGCGTCCCCTACGTCCACATGGGCGGCAAGATCGGCGTCATCGTGAACCTTGAGACCACTCTGGATGCCAAGGCCGTTGAGACCGTGGGCAAGGACGTGGCAATGCAGATCGCGGCCCTGAACCCCCGCTTCTGGGACAAGGCCCAGGTCAGCGAGGACGTCCTCGCCGAGGAGAAGAAGATCATGATGGCTCAGATGGACAACGACCCCTCCATGGCCTCCAAGCCTCAGCAGGTCCGGGAGCGCATCGTCATGGGCAAGCTGGGCAAATTCTACGCCGAGAACTGCCTTCTCCAGCAGGAGTTCGTGAAGGACAACACCATGACCGTGGAGAAGTACATCGCCTCCTCCGCCAAGGCCCTTGGCGGCGAGATCAGGTTCGCCGGAGCCGTCCGCTTTGAGAAGGGCGAGGGCATCGAGAAGCGCCAGGACGACCTGGCCGCCGAGGTCGCGAAGCTCGTAAAATAAGAGCTCCCCAAATCAATAAAGCCAATGTCCCGGACGCACAGCGCGTCCGGGACATTTTTTGCCAAAAAAGGCGGGTTTATCAAAGCCTCAAATTCAATATTTTTTCCGGCGGCATGTACGCCGGAAAAAATACTTTTTTGCCCCCCGGCAAAAGCCGGGGGGCATATCAGACCGCTTGAGAGAAGAAATGGAGGTAATAAAGAAGGGGTATGGTTTCAGCGGTCTCTATCGGGCTTTTTATGGCAGGCGCAGCAGCTCCCCGCGTAGGGACAGCCGGAGCAGGCGCTCCCGCCGGAGGCCGCGCCGCGCTTTTTCTCCCGGGCGAGCTTGAATATTATCAGCGCCAGCACCCCGGCGACAAGGGCCGCCACAAGGAGCGTGGCAATATTCGCGCCGAGAAGCTCAAGCATTGGCGCTCACCCTCTCGTCAATGCGTCTGCCGCTCTCGTCGTAACGGTTTTTCCGGAAGAGGAGGTAAAGTATCCCGGCGAGGAGCGCCGCCGCCACTACGGTGAAGAAGTTGAAGCTCACCGCGCCGCCGATGAGGGCGGAGAACTGGTAGACGATAAGGGCAAGGACATACGCCCAGAGGCACATGTAGCCCACGGCGCCCAGGGTCCAGCGCCAGTTGTTCATCTCCCGCTTTATGGCGCCGATGGCGGCAAAGCAGGGGGCGCACAGGAGGTTGAACACCATGAAGGAGAAGGCGGAGAAGGCCGTGTAGTCAGCCGCCACAAGGGCCCAGATCTCGTCGCCGTTCTCGCTTATCTCCCCGGCGTAGTGGTAGAGGATGGAGAAGGTGTTGACCACGTTCTCCTTTGCCACGAGCCCGGAGATGGAGGCCACAGCCGCCCGCCAGTTTCCGAAGCCCAGGGGCGCGAATATCCAGCAAATCGCGCTCCCGGCGTAGGCCATGAGGGAGTTGTCCTGATCCGCCACCGCGCCGAAGGAGCCGTTCTCCACTCCGAAGTACTGGAGGAACCAGACGGCGACGGAGGCGATAACTATAACGGACCCGGCACGCTTTATGAAGCTCCAGCCCCGCTCCCAGGTCGCCCGGAGAACTCCCCCGGCGCTGGGGACGTGGTAGGGGGGCAGCTCCATGACGAAGGGCGCGGGCTCCCCGGCGAAGGTCTTGAATTTTTTGAGGATTATGCCGGAGACCACGATGGAGCCCATGCCGATGAAGTAGGCGGAGGCGGCGATCCACGCCGAGCCGCCGAACAGCGCCCCGGCGATGAGGCCGATTATGGGCAGCTTCGCCCCGCAGGGCATGAAGGTGGTGGTCATAAGTGTCATCTTCCTGTCCCGGTCCTGCTCGATGGTCCGCGAGGCCATGAGCCCCGGCACGCCGCAGCCCGTGGCAACAAGCATGGGTATGAAGGACTTGCCCGAAAGGCCGAATCGGCGGAAGATGCGGTCCATGATGAAGGCGATGCGGGACATGTAGCCCACGTCCTCCAGAATCGACAGCAGCAAAAACAGCACCAGCATCTGGGGCACAAAGCCCAGCACCCCGCCCACGCCGGCGATGATGCCGTCCTGAATCAGGCTGTAAAGCCAGTCAGCCACCACGGGGTCTCCGGCGTCGTTGAGAAGCGCCCTGTCAACTAAGCCCGGCACCCACTCGCCGAAGACCACGTCGTTGGCAAAGTCCGTGCCCCAGGTTCCGATGCCGATGCCCCAGGGCTCGCCGTCCCGCCAGGACCCGTCCACCAGGGCCTGGGGCGAGGTGCCCATGGCGATGGCGTATATAAGGAATATCACGACGGCGAAAATGGGCAGGGCCAGCACACGGTTCGTAACTATCCTGTCTATCCGGTCGGAGACGCTGAGCTTTCTCCCGGACTGCTTTTTCTTAACTGCCCTCGACACCACGTCCGCTATGTAGGCGTAGCGCTGGTTTGTGATGATGCTCTCCGCGTCGTCGTCCATCTCCCTCTCGCAGTCGGCGATGTGCTCGTCGATGTGGCGCATGAGATCCTCCGGCAAATTCAGCTCCTTGCGCACCTTCTCGTCCCGCTCAAAGAGCTTTATGGCGTACCAGCGCACAAGCCGCTGGTCCACGGAATTCTCAATGGACTCCTCGATGTGGGCGATGGCGTGCTCCACGCTGCCCTGGAATACGGGTGGCAGCTCCACGGCCTTTTTCTCCTGAGCCGCCCTGACGGCAAGCTCGGCGGCCTCCTTCGACCCCTCGCCCTTTAAAGCCGAGGTCTCCACCACCTGACACCCCAGGGCGCGGCTGAGCTTGCCGCTGTCGATGACGTCCCCGTTTTTCCGCACAAGGTCCGCCATGTTGAGCGCCACCACCACTGGTATCCCCAGCTCAATAAGCTGGGTGGTGAGGTAGAGATTTCGCTCTATATTCGTCCCGTCCACAATATTCAGTATCGCGTCGGGCTTCTCCCCCACAAGATACCCCCGGCTCACTACCTCCTCAAGGGTGTAGGGCGAGAGGGAGTATATTCCCGGCAGGTCCTGTATGACCACGTCCTTATGGTTCCGGAGCCTGCCCTCCTTCTTCTCCACCGTGACGCCGGGCCAGTTTCCCACATACTGGTTTGACCCCGTCAGGTCGTTGAACATTGTAGTCTTGCCGGAGTTCGGGTTCCCGGCAAGGGCGATCCTTATATCCATTTCGTTTTTCCTCCTGTCTGGGTATTAGCGTTAACTAATTATAGTTATATTCAGCTAACCTCCCGGCAAAATTTTTTACTCCACCTCGATGTTTTCCGCGTCGCCCTTCCGGATGCTCAGCTCATAGCCCCGGACGGTGACCTCGATGGGGTCCCCCAGCGGCGCCACCTTGCGGATGTAGATCTCCACACCGCGTGTCACGCCCATGTCCATAATGCGCCGCTTCAGCGCGCCCTCGCCCCGGAGCCTCGTCACCTTCACCGTGGAGCCCACCTCGGCGTCTTTTAAAGTTTTCATGTCTCTACCTCCATAAAGAATCAGTACGGATCCACCATGATCCGCCCGGTCATGGTCCTGTCCAGAGCCACCCGGGAGTCCTTCACCGCCAGGATCTTGCTGCCGGACATCTCACTGAGGACCGTCACGTCGGCGCCGACAACAAAGCCCAGCTCCGCCAGATGGCGCCGGACCTCGTCCCGCCCGGTGATCCTCACGATGGTTCCTCTGTCTCCGCACCCGGTCATTGCCAGCGGGATCACGCTGTACCCCTCCCTCCGAAAGTTAGCTTGCGCTAATCTTCAGTCAAATAAATTAGTTAGACTTCACTAACCACGTTAGAGGATACCACTCTCCGCCTCTTTTGTCAATAGGAAATTTGATTTTTTATCAAATCAAATCGACAAAAAACCTGCCGTCCCTCCCCCGGAGCCTGTGAAAAATACCCCGGCGCGGGCGCTCCCCCGCCGCTTACCTGACCGCAGGCGCGTCAGATTTTGTAAATCAGCAGATAATTTTACCCCCGGGTGGTATAATGACCACACATTATCAGAAGCTGAAAGAGAGGTTGTGATTATGGTAATTCGAGAGCTTGCGTCCCTTGAGCTCGACACGCTTCTTGACCTATATGAGAGCGTCGGGTGGACAAACTATACCCGTGCGCCGGAGATGCTCCTGAAGGCGTATGAAAATTCCCTGCTGGCGCTGGGGGCTTATGACGGCGGCAGGCTGGCCGGGGTCATTCGCGCCGTGGGCGACGGATTTTCTCTGGTTTTCATACAGGACCTGCTGGTTTATCCGGAACATCAGCGCAGAGGTATAGGCACGCAGCTCATGCGTGAGCTGATGAGCCGATTCCCCGATGTCTACCAGATGGAGCTGATGACAGACAACACGGCAAAAACCGCCGCCTTCTACCGATCCCTGGGCTTTGTCAGGGTCGATGACATTGGCTGCTGTGCGTTTATTAAAAAAATGTAAAAAATTTTTTCCCCCCGCGCACCTTGTCGGAAAAGCCCGCCAGGGATTTTCCGACAGGCTGAAATCCAACGTATTTTTTCCGGCGGCATGTACGTCGGGAAAAATACCTTTTGCCGCACAAGCGTGCGGCCCTCCGGGCCGTGCGCGCAGGGCGGCAGCAGGGTGATTTTCTCTGAATTTCGCAAAATTCAGAGAAAATCACCCGCACGTTCCCCTTGTCAAAAAAGCCAGTCAGGGCTTTTTTGACTGTTTTTCAGTTTGCGGAAGCGAATTTCTGCTTTACCTGGTCTATTTTGCTCTGGGGGACGTTCTCCGTGGTGTACCAGCCCTTCTGGCTCATCTGTTTGTAGATATTGTCCTGCATACACAAAGCGTCAGTCAGGGCGGACTTGAAGGCGGTGTTGACGTTCTCGGTGCTGGACTCGATGGCCCCGTGCATATAGAGGTCGCAGACGCCCTTTGTCGTCAGAAGGATATTTTCCATTATAGTCTTGTCGTCCATCCTCTTACCTCCTCACACAAGGGCGTAAAATCTGCCGTAGATCTCCCGGTTCTTGTCCACAAGCTGCTGGGCCTGTGCCTTGAGCTGGGGGTCGGTCAGGGTGTTGACGGCCTCGCGGCACTGTCTGGAGAGAAATTCAGCGTGCCCCAGGGCGTCCTCGATATAGAGCAGTTCTTTTGAGCTCATTTTAAAATCACCTCAAAGCTATTTTGCCGCGGAAGGTCCGGATTATACCCGTGTCTCCCCTTTTTTGCGTGTCATGTCCCGTCATCGCAGCGAATATCCTTCTCACGAAGGGGTGATTTTATGAAAATTGATCCAAAAAAGCTGGCTCTCTGCCTTCTGCTGCCGCTGGCGGCGGGGGCCGCGTCGGCGGCGCTGTCCGCCGGGGGGATGGCGGAATTTTCCCAAATCAAAAAGCCGCCCCTGACGCCGCCGGGATGGGTGTTCCCGGTGGTGTGGACGGCTCTGTATCTTTCCATGGGCGCGGCGTCCTATATCGTCTCCCGGTCCCGCGCTCCCCGGGAGCACATAAGCTGCGCCCTGACGGTCTACGGCTGTCAGCTCGCCCTCAACTTCTTCTGGCCCATACTGTTTTTTGTGGTGAAGCTCTACCTCACGGCGTTTTTCTGGCTTACCGCGCTGTGGCTGGCGGTGCTGGGGACCTTCGCCATATTTAAGAAGCTGAGCTCCGCCGCGGGATTTCTCATTCTCCCGTACCTTATCTGGGTCACCTTCGCGGGGTATTTAAACCTCGGGGTGTACATCCTCTCCGGAGGGGCCGCCTGAAAGCTCCATCAGCCTGCGGAGGATCTCCCTGTCCGCGGGGCAGAAGCTGTATTTCGGTATGTCCCGGGGATATATCCACCTTATGTCCGTGTGCTCTATCATTTTCGGCTCACCGCTCACGAGCCTTGTGTTGAAAAGCGTCAGGTCCACGGTCATGTCCGGGTAGGTGTGGACAAGCTCCAAGAACACGCTCACGGGCTCCACCTCAATGTCCAGCTCCTCCCGGCACTCCCTGACGAGCGCCTGGGCCCCGGTCTCCCCGGGCTCGACCTTGCCGCCCACGAACTCATACAGCCCCCCGCGTGCCTTTTGGGGCGGGCGGCGGCATATGAGGAACCTGCCCTCTCTCCAGATAAGCGCCGCGGAAACTGCCACAGGTGTGCCCATATTACCCCTCCTTTTCACGAATAATACCACAGGACCCGGGGAAATTCAATTATATTCGTTGAAAATCCCGGCGCCATGTAGTAAAATGACGTGTAAAAGCTGCCGAGGAGGTCCGGATATGCAAGCGGTGATAACAGATGCGCAGTACAGGATGGCTCTCCCCCTCATCCGCGATCTTGGTGAGCACGGAGTGGGGGTCACAGTCTGTTACCCGGGCGCGGACCTGCCCTATTCGGCAAGGTCAAAGTATGTGTCCGGGGCGGTGAGCCTCCCGGGGCAGGACGACCCGGGGCGGTACATCCAAAGGCTCTTTGAGGTATGCGCGGGACTTGCCTCCGACCGGGAGAAGCCCGTGCTGCTGCCCGTGGGGGCGGGGACGCTGGAGCTTCTTGCGGACCCCGGCGTCCGGGAGAGATTTGACACGGTGTGCCACGCCCTTCTGCCCAGCCGCGGGGCGCTGGACGGCGCCAACGACAAGGCGTCCCTGGCGGTGCTGGCCCGATCTCTCGAGGTACCCCTGCCGAGGATATACTCCGGCGGCGAGGAGGTGTCCTTCCCCGCCGTTATTAAGCCCGTCTGCGGTGAAAAGCAGGGTCTTCACGCCGAAGAGAGGTACGTTATCGCCCACAGCACGGAGGAGCTCACATCGGCGTGGGACAGGTTTCGGGCCCTCGGCTCGGAGATCATTATCGAGGAGTACCTCCCCGGCGAGGGGCTGGGTCTTTCGGTGCTCGCCAGGGACGGGGAGATAATCGACCATATCGCCCATCGGCGGGTGCGGGAGCTGCCGGTATCCGGCGGGCCCTCCACCTGCTGCGAGGTAATTGACGGCGCGGAGCTTCTGCCGATGGCCCAAAAGCTCATTGGCGCCCTGTCCTTCTCCGGCGTGGCGATGGTGGAATTCAAGCGCGGGGCCGACGGCGTGGCGAGGCTTCTGGAGATAAACCCCCGGATCTGGGGCTCCTTCCCGCTGGTGAGGGCGTCGGGGAGCGCCCTCGCCCTCAACTGGTTTCGCGTCTCCGCCGGGCTCAGGCCGGAGCGCCGCCAGCCGAAGCCCGGGGCGCGGATGTACTTTCTCCCCTCGGAGGCGGCGCGGGGCCTCAAGTGCCTCGCCATGGGCCGCCCCGGCGGGCTGTTCGCGCCGCTGGGCGATATGCTCTCCCCCAGATGCCGTGAGGGGATATTCGACCTGCGCGACATGGCGGCGTCCTGGGGCTACATCGGCTCTTACCTGAAAAGGAGCGGAAAATGAACCTGAAAATCGACCTTCACGTCCACTCGGACCTCTCCCCCGACGGCATCGACAGTCTTGAGAGCCTCCTTGACGCCGCCCGCGGGCGGGGCCTTGACGCCATAGCCCTGACAGACCACGACATCCCCTCGACGGCCCTTTCCGGGGATGTGCTGGTGATACCGGGGATAGAGATCTCCACCTCCGACGGGCACATTCTGGGGCTATTCACCTCCGGCGGGGAGTACACCCTCCGGTCGCGGCTCGGGCGGCTGCCCACCGCCCGGGAGGCCATCGAGGAGATACACGCCCGCGGCGGCGTCGCCGTCTGGGCGCACCCCTATGAGCGCCGGGAGGAGGTAAGCGCCGACGCCGCCCTGGCGGACCTCATCGAGACGCAAAACGCCCGGGCGGACTTCAAGCGCTTTCACGCAAACGCGAAGGCCCGGGACCTAGCCCGGCGCCTTCAAAAGCCCGCCTCCGGCGGCAGCGACGCCCACAGCCGCCACGAGGTGGGAAACGCCCTCACCGTGGCGGACTGCGCCGGAAGGACCCTTGAGGACATAAAGGCCGCGCTTCTTGCCGGGAGGACGAGGCCGCAGCTTATAAGGTCCACGCCGAGGCTCCGCAAGGCGCTGTCGCAGCTTAAAAAATGCCGCCGCACCCACGCCTCCCCGGCGAGGCTCCTCAAGGCGGTTTTGTATTTCCCCTACTGCCTGCTGCTGGACGTTAAGAGCCTTTTCGCAAAAAGGGAAAAATAAAGCTGCAACTTCAGAATAAAGCTGCCCGGGCGGACCGCAGGGTCCGCCCGGGCAATTTGCTTTTTTACGGTTTATCTTCTCTTCCTGCCGGGGATGAGGCAGGTCGCCGCGAAGGCCGCGAGGCTCAGCGCCATGACCGCGATGAGAAGCGGCATGGGCAGGGAGTCGTCGCCGGTTGCGGGTGTGTCGTCCTTGTCAACATCCTCTCCGCTGTCCAGAGGCACATCGTCGTCGGGTATCTCGGTGCCGGGCTCCTCGGGAGTGCCGGGGTCGGGGGCAAGAGGCGTCTCCTCATCGGGTATCTCCGCGCCGGGGTCCTCGGAGGTGCCGGGAGCCGCGGGGGTCACCGGGTTTGCGGGGAACACGGGGCCCGGAGCGGACTGGGTCACGACCGCGGTGCCGCAGACGGTGAGCTCGTCGAGCATGATGAAGGTGTAGGGCTCGTTCTTGCTCTCCTGAATTGCGCGCTTGAACTCAAACCTCACGAATCTCGCCGTCAGGCCCTCAAGCTTCATGGTGTAGAGGTGCTTCTCAAACCGGGTGTCGTCAGCCGCGAGGGTAACATCGGGCTCTGCGAAGGCTCCAACCTCGGTCCAATTCTCGCCGTCGTTGGAGATAAGGAGCTTCAGCCCCTCGGGACCGCCCATTCCCGGTCCGTCGCAAACCACAAAGTCGATACTCGCCCGGCTCAGCTCGTGGGCCGTGCCGAGGTCCGCGGTGACGTAGTAGCCGCTGTTGAGGAAGGTCGTGGCGGTGTCTCCCGCCTCCCAGCCTCTCTGGAAGCCAAGGTAGGGGCCTCCGGCGGTGTTCATGTTGTACTTGTAGCCTCCGCCGTAGGCGCCGTCCACCAGCTTGCCCTTCAGAGCGCCAATCTCCTCAAGCTTCGCCTTTCCGGTGTCGTTCATCTCGCCGATGAGCCCGACGGTCAGGTCTCCGCCCTCAAGGCGCACGGTGTCAAGCTCCGCGTCGATGTTGTTGAAGCCCTTGATGTACTTGTAGGTGTAGTCGTAGATGTCCCTGAGGCCCTCGCCCGTGCCCTCGTTGTAGGCCATGTTGGTGAAGTCCCAGGTCCCCCAGTACCACGCCTGAGGCGCGGCCTGATAGCCTGTGCTTATTCCGGTCTGGAGGTAGGAGCGGAAGGTGTCCACATAGCCGGGCTTGTTGCCCATCCACTCCATCTCTATGCCAAGTCCGTACTTCTTCGCCAGAGACGCGGCGGTGTCCATGCGCTTCTGGTCGTAGTTGTAGCCGTTGGGCTGCATCACGGCGTAGTCGAAGCCGTAGCTGGCCCAGTCGCGGTAGCCCTCGGCGGTGTAGAAGGGTATCCAGTAGGAGCTGTACTTCTCGCCGACCTCATCCACCATCATGTTGTAGACGCGGATGGTGTCGTAGATTATCCTGTCGGAGGCGATGGAGGCCTTCTCCTCGAAGTAGTAGAACCCGTCGAGGTAGATGTGCTGGTAATTCTTCGCCTCGAACACGTCGACTACCTCCTCCATGTACCACAGGAACACGGAGGCCCTGTCGGAGAGGGTGGCGTCCACGTCGCCGCCGTGGCCCTGGAGGGTGAAGTCAAGGACCCTGTCCTCCTCAAGGACGCTCACGGTGTAGGAGAGCTTCCCCTCATCGTCGCGGGTGACGGTGACGTACTTCTCGCCCGCCTTGAGGGAGCCCCACTTGTCCTGAACGGGGACCGCGGGATACACGGGGATCTTTATGGCGATCCTGTGGTTGTTTATCTCCTCCTGAGTAAGTCCGTTGAGGCCGGAGGGCCTGAGCTCTCCCTTGAGCTGCCGCATGGCCTCCTCCAGGGCGTCAACTCCGGTGGGGTCGCCGTTGTCCTTATAGTTGAAGGTGTGGTCGAGCTGCGCCTCCCAGTCCTCTCTGTCGGCGTAGGGCCCGTTGGGCACGCTGGAGTTGAGAAGGTATGTGCTCTTATCCTTTGTCCAGCCGTGGCCCATGAAGGTTATGGAGTCATAGAGCCAGTCAAGGGGATTGCCCTCGTTGTCGATATATGCCGCCACGGCCCTCATGTCCTTTACGGTGCGGAAGATCTCGGTGATGGCGCCGTTCACGGTGCCCCAGCCCTGATACGCAAGGTAGTCGTGGTGGATCTGTTTGGACTCCTCATAGGTGGGCCAGGTGTTTACGATGTTTTTCTCCTCGCCGAATTTCTCAAGTTTGGTGAGGTCATCGGCGTCGCCGCTGGGAGTTCTGGAGCCCTCGACTATGAGCTCGTCGGGGAATACAAAGACCTCCACATCGAACACAAGGCGGATGTACCTTGCGTTGTAATTAAGCCCGGTGAAGCGCATGACGCCCGCATCAAGGGAGTAGCCCAGGCTCTCCCGCTCCACCTCGGTGAGCTCGCCGATGTTGTAGAAGCTCTCGCCGTCCTCGGAGAGGGCGATCTTCAGTGTGTTGGGGGCGTAGATGCCGTAGCTCTCCTCGCCTCTGAGGGTCACGCGGGTGGGGTCGCTGATGCCCATGCTCATGCCTACCTCGGTGATGTTGTAAAGGCCGCCAAGGTCAACTATGATGTCGCGCTCGCCGCCGTGGTAGGCGTTGATGTAGAGGCCGCGACCGGAGCTCAGGTCATCCCAGCTCTTTCCGACCCACTTGGCCTCGTTTGTGAAGCGCTCGGGGTAGTCCCTGGCGTACACGCCGTCGATGAGCCTGTCGCGGGACTTCTCCTCGACCTCCTCCACCAGAGGCAGGGACTGGTTGTTGTTGTAGTGCCAGGTCGTGTCGGAGAGGGCCCACTGGGTTATTTCGGCGTCCCTTGTGAGCCTGTTCTCATCCACATCGGGGGTGTCGGGCGTCTCGGGGGCAGCAGCCGCAGGCCTGGCGCCGTTGACGGAGACCTCGTCTATCATAAGCCATGTGTCGGTCCCGTTGTAGACCTCGGGGTCGAGCACCAGGCGCGAGAAGGCGAAGCGCACATACCTGGCACTGCCCACCGTGTCGATGGTGTAGAGGAATTTCTCATAGTTGCCGCTTCCGGTGATGCTCACCTTCATCTTCCCGGCGTCGGTCCAGGTCTCGCCGTCGGAGGAGAGCTGGAGCACGGGGGTGGCGGGCTCGCCGATTCCGGAGTTCCTGCGGGTCTTTTCGGGCAGGATCTTGCCCACGAGGAAGTCTATTGCCGCCCCGGTGATGTTGTAGTCCTCGCCGAGGTCAACGGTGATGTAGTTTCCGCTGTTGAGGAACCCGTCGTCAAAGGTCCCTGTCTGCTGCGTGCCCTCCCAAATGCGGCTGAAGCCCACGAAGGAGGAGCCGGCGGCGTTGACGCTGTTGTAGCCTGCGGGCATGTCCCCGTCCACAAGGACGGCTGTGATCTTATTGGCGCTCTCAAGTCCCGTCACGCCCGCGGCGTTGGGCTCGCCCGCAAGTCCGACGCTGACCATATCCCCGGTGAGGGCGATGGGTCCGGCGGCGTCGCTGGCGGCGGCCTTTATCTCCACCTCGTCGAACATGACGAAGCTGTATGTGGTGCCTGCGGCGGTGTTCGCCTCTCTGACAAACTCGAACCGCACATAGCGGGCGGCGATGTTTGTGGTGAAGGTGTAGGTCTGCTTCTCATAGTGGTAGGGGTAGAGCATGGAAACCTCGGGCTCCACGTTCAGCGCGGTCCAGCTCTCGCCGTCGTTGGAGGCCTTGACCACAAGTCCCGCGGGGGCGCCGATCCCGGCGTTGCGGGTGCCGTTTAAGTCCGCTCCGGCAACGAAGTCAAGGGAGAGGCTTGTCACATCGCAGATCTGTCCCAGGTCCGCCTCAAGGAAGTAGCCGTCGTTGGCGTACTCCTTGCCGCCCTCGGGGATGTCCTCCCAGGTGCGAAGGAAGCTCAAATAGGTGGAGTCGGGCTTGTTGAAGCTGTTGTCGTAGGTGGGGGCCGTGTATCCGTCCAGAAGCTTGCCGATGAGGCCGTTGAGAGTCTCCAGCCCCTTCAGTCCCTCGGCGTTGGGCTTGCCGAGGAATCCGAGGGTGAGCATATCCTCGGTTATCTCCACTAAGGGCCTGCCCTTTGTGGCGGCGTCAATGGTTATCTCATCAAAGCAGATGAAAGCGTAGGTGTTGTTCTCGTTCTGCTTGTCGAGCTTAAACTCGAAGCGGACAAAGCCCGCGGCGGCGCCGTTGAGGCTGGCGCTGTAAAGCCTGTTCATCTGTCCGGTGGAGGAGCAGGGGGTCTCCTTCACCTCGTTGAGCTTCGCCTCGGTCCACTTCTCCCCGTCGCCGGAGGTCAGGATCTTAAACTCCCTGGGGCCGCCGACGCTGGCGGAGACGTAGGTGATGAAGTTCATGGTGATGTCCTGAATGGGGTACTGCCCGCCCAGGTCAAACTGGACGAAGTAGCCGCTGTCGCCCCAGCCCTTGTTGTAGGCGTCAGCGCTGTACGCGCCCTCCCAGCCGTAGTTGAAGCCGATGCAGGCGCCATTATTTATCGGGTCGTACTTGTTGGAGTAAATGCCGTCGATGAGCACGCCCTTGGCGGCGTTTATCTTTGCAAGGTTCGTCTCGCCGTCGGCGTTGGGCTTGCCGAGGAAGCCGATAGTCATCATATCCTCGGTGAGCTCCAGCTTCCCGCCCTCCCCGGAGGGATCGTCGGTGGACTCCTTCGGCAGCTCCACCGTGGCGGAGACCGCGTTGCCCTTTATGTAGTTATAGACCTTGAAGTACACGTCGTGGAGGGTCCCCTTGTCGTAGGCCACCTCGGAGAGCCCGTCGGTGCCCCAGTACCACGCCTGAGGGGCGTTCCGGTACTCTTTGGAAACTCCGGTGTTCAGGTAGCGGTCGAAGGTCTCCACATACCCGGCCTTGTTGCTTCCCATCCACTCCATCTCGATGCCGAGGCCGTATTTTTTGGCCTGATCGGCGGCGTTGTCCATACGGTCCTGCCCGTAGCCGTAGCCGTTGGGCTGCATCACCGCGTAGTCAAAGCCCAGGTCCCTCCAGATCTTGAAGCCGTTGACGGTGTAGTAGGGTATCCAGTAGGAGCTGTATTTTCCGTCGCCCACAAGGTCAAGGACCATGTTGTAGGCCTTTATGGACTGCTCCGCATATTTGTCGTTGGCGATGTTGACCTGCTCCTCAAAGAAGTAGAAGCCGTCAAGGTAGATGTTCTCATAGCCCTTCGCCTCAAAGCGCCTCACGGCCTCCTCCATGTACCACAGGTACGCGGAGGCTCTGTCGGAGAGGGTCTTGTTTATGTCCTTATCATGTCCGTCGAGGGTGAAGTCAAGGTGCTTCGCCTCGTCGAGGGTGGTGACCTCCACCTTCACGTCCTTGCCGTTTACCGTGACATTGACATACTTGTCGCCTGCCTGAAGCTCGCCCCAGTCGGACTGGCTGCAAATGGCGGGGTAAACGGGGATCTTCGCCGCGACGGTGTGCCCGGAGATGTCCTCCTCGGTGAGCTTATTTAAGGTGTTCGGCGTAAGCTCGCTCTTTATCTCCCCCACAGCCTTGTCCAGGGCGTCGATATTGGTCTCGCCGTCGGTGTCGTTGTCGGGGTCGTCAAAGGCGTCGTCGAGCCACTCTATCCACTCCTTCTTCCCGGCGAGCCTGTTGTCGGGATAGGAGGAGTTTAAGAGCATCAGGGTCTCGTCGGAGGCCCAGCCGTGGCCCATGAAGGTCACGGAGTCATAGAGCCAGTCGTAGGGCGTCCCGTCCTGGTCCACAAGGGCGACCACGGCGCGGAAATCCTTCACTGTCTTCTTTGTGGGGAGGAGGTCCTTCCCGTAGCGCCCCCAGCCCTCGTAGGCGAGGAAGTCGTGCTTTATCCCGCCGGACATCTGGGTGGTGGGCCACTCGTTCACCGCGCCAAGGTCCGTGCCGAACTTCTCGCCGCTCTCAAGGTCGTCAGGCTCGGCGGCGGGGGTGGTGGAGCCCAGTATGGACACCTCGTCCATAAACACCCACACGTTCACGGGGAACACTATCTTAATATACTTTGCGTTGAAGTTGAGGTTTTTCTCGGCAAGGTGCCCGCCGTCCAGGGCGTAGCCGACCTGCTCACGGCCCGTTATCTCGGTGACGTGGGCCGCAAGGTAGAAGTCCTCGCCGTTCTCGGAGAGGTAGAAATCCATGTAGGGCACGGCGTCGATGCCGTAGCTCTCCTTGTCCCTCTCCCTAACATCGGTGTCGCTTATACCGATGCTGGCGTCTATCTGCCTTATGTTGTAAAGGCCGCCCAGGTCCGCGGTGATGGCGCGGCTTGTCCCGCGGAAGATGTTGAGGAAGAGCCCGCGCCCGCCCTCGGTGTCACTCCAGCTCTTTCCGACCCAGCCGGAGTCGGCGGCAAAGAGCTCGGTGTGGTCCTTCATGAAATTGCCGTCGAAGATACGCCCCGCCGTGGTGGTTTCCACTGTGCGGATCGGATCTCCGTTGCCGTTATAATTCCAGGATTCGTTCTCAATGTAGTAGTCTGTGATTTTTGCGTTTCCGGTGAGGCTCACAAGCCCTGACGCCGGGTCGTCGTCCTCCAAGGCTGTCACCGTGGACGGCAGCAGCGAAGCGACCATCGCCAGCGCCAGGATACAGGTGACAAGCTTTGAAAGTGCCCTGTGCTTTCTCATTTTTCCTACCTCATTTCTGAAAAAATTTTCGGCTGGACTGTTCGCCCGAGCCGTGTCTCATGGGCCCATTATAGACTAAAAAATACCAAAAAAGAAATGAATATTTTCAAAAATACTTGTCAAATCGTACAAATACCCGGCAAATAATAGATATTTCTTCAACTATTTTACTGCCGATTTGCTGATTTTTCTCATTATTTCAAAAAAATTTTGGAAATAAATTTCAATTTTTTAAATTTTCCCCGCGCCGGGCCGAGATTTGGGTGCGGTCAGGCGCGGATTTCGTAAAAATTTCCCGAAATTTGGGCGCGGTCAGGCGCGGATCTCGTAAAAATTTCCCGAAATTTTGACAAAAACCACCTTGATTTGGCAAAATATCCGCGGCCGGGGTTGCGATTTTTTAAAAGAAGTGATATACTTCCGTAAAACGGAGGGCGGCGGGATCCGGCGTATTTTCCTGTGTCCCCGTACAACGCAGGAAGGGCGGCGGAAGTGTGCTTTTCATATCAAAGCTCCTGGCGGCGGTGCTCAATCCCGCAATAATCATTCTCATGGCGGCGGAGCTGCTTCTGGCCTGCGCCTCCGTGCCCAGGCTCCTGGCCTCCAGGCGGGAGCTGGGGACCCTGACGGGTGTCAAGAGGAAGCTGGAGAGCCGGCGCCGCAGCCCCTCAAGGCGGATAACCGACGTGGTGAGCATCACCACCGAGGAGGACTGGGAGTCCTACGTCCGCTTCCGGGAGACGTACCGGAGGCGCCTGAAGCTCTACGACATTTTTGCCTCGGCGGTGCAGCTTTTCACCCTTCTCGGGATACTTGGCACGGTGGCGGGGCTTTACATCGCGCTGAGCTCCGCCGAGGGCAGCGCCCGGGACATAACCTACGAGGGCATCGGCTTCGCCCTGAGCTCCACTATCCTTGGCATTATCGGCGCCGTGGTGTTCAAGACGGTGGATATGTTCACCGTCACGCTCATTCTGAACCCCATTGAGGACACCCTCGACCTTTTTGAGAAGGACTACGGGGTGAAAAACGACTCCATAAAGGGCGAGGAGGCCCGGGAGGCCGGGGAATGAGGCGCCGCCGGGGCTCCGGCAGGGAGGAGATAAACCTGACGCCGCTGCTGGACGTGCTCTTCTCCATACTGTTCATTGTGCTGCTCGCCGGGGCGCGGATGGAGCAGGACCGGGTGGACGAGGCAAAGGCCGAGGCCGACGGCCTCCGGCAGGAGCTCTCCCAGGCCCAGGACACCGCCGAGGGGTACAAAATGCAGCTTGAGAGCATGGAGGTATTTGAGGAGGAGGCCACGGTGCTGACCCTCCGCAACACCTCCGGCGAGGGAGGGCACAGGCTGCTTATCTCCCGGGACAACGACGCCTCCGCCGAGGTGATCCCACTGGGCCCCGACAGGCTGGAGAACGTGAAGGCGCGGCTTCGTGCGCTGGTGGAGGGGGAGCTGGACGGCTCCGGGGCGCCGGTGTTCGTGGTGTTCCACTGTGACCGGGACGCCATCTACCGCCGGGAGTACGAGGCGCTGACGGACACGCTGTCGACCCTTCAGCGGGATAACAAAGAGGTATTTTTCAAGCTTTTAAACAGGGAGGAAGAAACAAAATGAAAAAAGTGATTGCAATCGTGCTTGTTGTGGCGGTGGTCGGGGTCGTAGTGTACCTGTTCGCCATGGGCAACGGCTTCGGCTTCGGCAAGGGCAGCGGAGAGGGCGACGTCCCCGCGGACAGTCAGGATGAGCCCGAGACGCCCGAGGAGCCGGAGGAGCCCGAGGAACCGGAGGAGCCGGAGGAGCCCGGCGAGGGCGGCGCCGTCAGGGTCACTGTCCGCGAGGACACGGTGACGGTTGACGGGAAGGAGTTTAAGGACGCCGACGCCCTCCGGGAGTACATCGAGAGCACAAACACCGACGGCAAAACCTATGAGCTCTACGAGGAAAACGCCATCCTCTCCACCTACGAGTGGGCGGTGAAGGTCTTTGAGGATCTGAGCATCCCTCTTAAGACCGAGGCATAAAACAAGCAAAAAAATCCCGCTAGGGCTTTTTCGACAGTATAAAAAATGCGTCAGGCACAGCCTGACGCATTTTTTATTCAAGCGCCGTGTGTCGGCGCGCATGGTTTTTCACTGCCCCTGTCCGGCCTGCGCCTCCACGTCGTCTCCGGGCGCGGCAGTCTCCGTCTCACTCAGCTTCTCCACCACTATTTTTCCCTCGTCCTCGACGAGCAGAACGCTGTCACCCGATTCCAGTTGGAGCAGTGCGCGTATCTGTACGGGTATAGTGATCTGTCCGTCGGTGATCCTCACAAGCTCCATAAGACCACCCCTTTTTACGGAAACATTACAACGCCGGCACTTATTTCCCCTTTATATAAATAGATTAAAGTAAACTCCGTAAAAAGTCAAGAGAAAATTGCGATTGTTCACAAAAAACTTTATTTTTTACCATTTTTTCTCCATTTCCCCGGCGTCAGAGGACCTCGTCGGCGGGAAAAACCAGCCGCTCTGCGCGTTTTGATGCAGGCGCTTTTCAGTTTCGATGCCGGGCCTCCTTATAATAAATTCCAATGCGGAGCACCGCTTTAAAGAGCATTATTCTGGAGGCGCGTCATGGAGCTTGTAAGGGACGCCGGGACATCCGGCGAGTACATATCGTTTCTCGAGAGCCACCCCCGGGGGCACTTTCTCCAGCTCCCGGAGTGGGCGCAGGTGAAGTCCGGCTGGCGGGGCGAACAGATAGTCTCCCGCGGCGGGGACGGGGCGATACGGGGCGGGATGAGCCTTCTCATCCGGCGGCTGCCCGTGTTCGGAGATCTCGCCTACTGTCCCCGGGGCCCGGTGTGCGGCCATGACGACATGGATGCCATGGCGGAGCTCACCGATGGCTGCCGGGAGCTCATGGGGCGGTACGGGGCCTTTGCCGTGAGGGCGGAGCCGGACTTTCCCGAGGGGGACGAGGTCTTTCGGGCCTGCATGGAGTCCCTGGGCTGGCGCTTTCGCCCCTGCCGGGACGCCTTTGACACGGTCCAGCCAAGAAGCCTCTTCCGCCTGAGACTCTCCGGTAGGACGGAGGAGGAGATATTCGCCGGGTTCCACAAAAAGCTCCGGTACAACATACGTCTCGCCCTGCGCCGGGGCGTGTATGTGGAGGAGGGGCGGCGGGAGGATCTGGCGGCGCTCTCCGCGCTCATGGATGTCACCGCCCGCCGGGACGGGTTTCTCGGCCGGGGGCTGGCATATTTTCAGAGGTTCTGGGACTGTCTGGGCCCCGGCAGGGTGAGCCTGCTGCTGGCGAAGCTGGACGGCAGGTGCCTCGCCGCCGGGCTCTTTGTGAGCTTCGCCGGGAGGACCTGGTACTCCTACGGCGCCAGCGCCGACGAGGGCCGTGAGGCCATGCCCTCCCACCTTCTCCAGTGGGAGGCCATCCGCCGGGCGCTGCGGCGGGGTGACAGGGTGTACGACCTCCGGGGCTTTCTCGAGCGTGGCGAGGAGGACCCCTCCGGGCTCTATCGGTTCAAAAAGCAGTTTGGCGGGGACCTGGTGCGCCTTGTCGGTGAGATGTACCTGACGCCCCGCCCCAGGCTCTACGCCCTTGAGCGGCGGGTCGAGAGGGGCTGGCGGAGGCTCGCCCCGGCGAGGGAGAGGCTGCGCAGATAGCCGCCCCGGCCTTCCGGCGTTCAGCGCGAGCCTATGTCCAGCACGTCCCGGAGGGTTATCCTCGCGCTGTCGAGGACCATCACCCCGGGGGACGTGCGCGTGCCCTGATACCTGCCGCTGACGGTGTGTATCTCGCCCAGCTCCTCCGGTCCGTCCCAGACACGGCGCTGGAAAAATGTGACCGTCACCCTGTCCCCGGGGCGGAGCGCCCGGAGCCTGCGGTCCAGCTGCTCCTGCCTGTCCTCCGCCATGTCGGGGCGGGGCACGAACCTTGTCTCCCGGGCCCTTGACGACTCCTCAAGTCCCCGGAGCGCCGCGAAGGGGGCGAAGAGCTTCGCCCGGTCCTCCCGCGCCATGCGCGGGCGGCGGGAGGCGGGCCTTCCCCCGCCCATTATATCCATATACTCCATATATCCGTTCATAGTCTGTGTCCTCCTGTCTGACCGTTCCTGTCCCGGGCCGTGGCCCCCCGCAGGAAGTCCCGGCCCTTCAATATGGCGTTTTTCCCGTATTTTTTCCGCAGGGCGTACACCGCCCGCTGGAGGTCCTCCTCCCGCTGCTCCGCCCTTATGTCGGCAAAAAAGCTCAGCTGCCTCGGGACGCTGTCCGCGGGACGTAAATGCACGGCGGCGATGTTCAGGCGCCGGACCAGAAGCTGCTTGTTCACCTCCCGGTCGTATGCCTCCAGCACCGCCCGGGTTATCTTTGACAGCGCGTCCGTCGGCGCGCCCAGCCGGACGCTGCCGTGGGCCGACACCGGGACTGTCCGCCCGTAGTGGTCGCGCTTCACCGGGCCGTCCCACGCCGCGTTGTCCCTGTCGTAGCCCGCATGGAGAACTATCCCGTCGGTGAGATACCCCTTGTCCGTCAGCTCCATCGTCAACTCCTCCGCCATCTCGCTTATGACCACACGGCCCTCCTCAAAGTCATAGGGCCGGGAGAGGACCTGCCCGGTGCTGACGGACAGCTCCGAGGGCTCGTAGGATTTTATGTCCGCCATGGTGCAGCTCTCCACCCCCCAGGCGTGGTCGATGAGCAGCTCCGCGTTGACGCCGAAGGCCCGGTACAGCGCCCCCTCGTCCCGGGCGCTCAGCCGCGCCAGCTCCCCCATGGTGGCGACCCCCAGCGCCCCAAGCCTGCGGCTTATGCCGGGGCCTATCTGCCAGAAATCCGTGAGCGGCCGATGGTCCCAGAGCAGACGGCGGTAGGACGCCTCGTCAAGCTCCGCTATCCTCTCGCCCCCGGGCCCGGGCCGCGCCTTTTTCGCCATAATGTCCATGGCGATCTTCGCAAGATACATATTTGTCCCGATGCCCGCCGTCGCCGTGATGCCCGTCTCCTCCAGCACCTCCCGGACGAGCATGGCGGTGAACTCCCGCGCCGTCATCCGCGCCGGGCGCAGATACAGCGTAAGGTCGATGAACACCTCGTCCACGGAGTAGATGTGTATGTCCTCCGGCGAGATGTGCCGCAGATATATGCTGTACACCCGGGCGGACACGTCAAGGTACAGCCCCATCCTCGGCCGGGCGATGATGAAGTCCGTATCCGCATCGCGGACATTTTTAAGGCACTCGTACACCTCAAAAAGTCTGGACCTCCCCGGGACACCCAGTGCCTTCAGCGCCGGGGTCACGGCAAGGCATATGGTCTTGTCCGTGCGCTCCTCATCCGCCACCACAAGCCTCGCCGTAAGCGGGTCCAGGCCACGGGCCACGCACTCCACCGAGGCGTAAAAGGACTTAAGGTCGATGCAGCAGTATGCTCTCTCCACTCCCCCGCCCCCCGAAAAAAATTTGCCGGGCCCCACGCCCGGGCTATTGACAAAATGGGAACTTCGTTGTACTATTATGGCAAATAAACTTCCCATCTGCCCATATTATAGGCAATTATACTTCGCTTGTCAAGATATTTTTCAGACTTTTGAGAAGTTCAACTTCGCATGGAGGTGCCGCGATGAAATTTGGAGAGAAGCTGAGAGCTCTCCGGGCCGAGAAGCACGTCTCTCAGGAGGAGGCAGCGAGGGCCGCGGGAATATCCCGGCGCGCCTACGGCTCCTATGAGCAGGGCGGCATATACCCCCGGAACAGGGAGACGTATGTGAAGCTGGCGGAGCTCTTCGGCTGTGATGTCAACTACCTTTTGACGGAGGACGAGGACTTTGTCGCCGAGGCCGGCGCGCGCTACGGCGCCCGGGGCAGGCGTCAGGCGGAGGAGCTTGTCCGGGAGGTGTCGGGGCTCTTCGCCGGAGGGGAGCTCGCCGACGAGGACAAGGACGAGATGCTCCGGGCCATTCAGGAGGCGTACTGGATAGCGAAGGAGAAGAACAAAAAATACGCCGGGAAGTGACCCGGCGCATGGTGTGCATATCGATTATTTTTTGATTCTTTTCAGCGGTGATATTATATGTCCATGAAAATCGAAAGGGTCGCCCGGACCGCCGACGGGCTTGTGCGGCGTCTCGGGACCCGCGACCCCTGGGCCGTGGCGCGGGAGCTGGGGGTAGAGGTCCTGCCACGGGCTTTCTCCCGGCAGAACGGCGCGTACAAGCTGATAATGCGCAACCCCTTCATCTTCATACGGTCCGACCTTGACGAGGTCATGTCCTCCATAGTCCTCGCCCACGAGCTGGGGCATCACTGTCTCCACCGCCGGGAGGCGGAGATCATGGGCGGCTTTCAGGAGTTCAACCTCTTCAGCCTCCAGAACGACAGGCTGGAGTACGAGGCCAACGTGTTCGCGTCGCAGCTCCTGCTCTCGGACGAGGCCGTGCTGGAGTGCGTGGAGCTGGGCTATGACCTTCAGGAGACGGCGTTCGCGCTCAGGAGCGATGTGAATCTGCTGGCGCTGAAGCTGGATACGTTGATAGCCGAAGGGCATCTGCTGTTGAAACACCCCCATGCGGGGCGTTACCTCGCCCCGGGGCGGGAGGGAGATGTCCGCCCGGAGGACGGAGGGGCCCGCCGGGCGGGGTTTATCAGTTAAGGAAATCCTTAAGCTTCTTGCTCCTCGAGGGGTGCCGCAGCTTGCGGAGCGCCTTGGCCTCGATCTGACGGATGCGCTCGCGGGTCACGTTAAACTCGCGGCCCACCTCCTCCAGGGTCCTGGTGCGCCCGTCCAGTATCCCGAACCGGAGCTCCAGCACCTTCTTCTCCCGGGGGGTCAGGGTGTCCAGCACCTCCATGAGCTGCTCCTTCAGGAGGGTGAAGCTGGCGGCCTCCGCCGGCT
>CANRIU010000019.1 GCA_947630755.1 uncultured Oscillospiraceae bacterium
CCAGTGCTTCCGCGTTGCCTGCTCCGACGGTCACATGGCCGCCGTGTTCGCGTCCTTCGCCAAAAAGCCCACCGTGGAGGAGATCAAGTCCCGCTGGGCCTCCTTCTCCGCCCTTCCCCAGGAGCTTAAGCTCCCCTCCGCCCCGAAGCAGTTCATCCACTACTTTGAGGAGGACAACCGTCCCCAGACAAAGCTTGACCGGAATCTGGAGGGCGGCATGGCGGTGAGCGTCGGCCGTCTCCGGGAGGACACCCAGTACGACTACAAGTTCGTATGCCTCTCCCATAACACTCTTCGCGGCGCCGCGGGAGGCGGAATACTCCTGGCGGAGCTGCTGTGCGCCCAGGGGTATATGGACTGATCTGCCTATCCCTCTGAAAGGACCGATCAAAATAAAGACCCCGGTATTTACGGGCGTCTCCACCGCAGTCGTCACCCCGTTCAAGGACGGGAGGGTCGACTATGAGGCGCTCGACACGATAATCAAAATACAAAAGCTCGCCGGTATTGCCGCTCTCACAGTCTGCGGCACCACCGGCGAGTCCGCTTCTTTGACCCGGGAGGAACGATGTGACATCATCGGCTTCTGCGCCGCCCGCTCCGGTCCCATGAAAATAATCGCCGGAGCCGGGACAAATGACACCTCCGGCACCGTCCTTCAGGCCCAGGAGGCTCAGGAGGCCGGAGCGGACGCGGTGCTCGTCGTCACCCCCTACTACAACCGCCCCACAAAGGCGGGGCTCATAGACCACTTCGCCTGTGTCGCGGACAACGTGGACATCCCGGTGATACTCTACAACATCCCCTCCCGCACGGGCACCGCCCTCACGGCGGACACCGCGGGAGAGCTGGCCCTCCACCCGAATATAAACGGCGTGAAGGAGGCGGGCCCCGGCACCGCGTTCACAAGCGGCATTATGTCCTCCTGCCCCGATGAGCTCTTCATCTGGTCCGGGAACGACTCCGAGACCCTCCCCCTTATGGCCCTTGGAGCAAGGGGTGTCATATCCGTGGCCTCCAACCTCATCCCAAAGGAGATGGCGGAGCTCACAAGGCTCTGCCTTCTGGGCGAATACTTTCTCGCCTCCCGTCTCCACGCAAAGTACTACCCCCTTATGACCTCCCTCTTTATGGAGACGAACCCCATACCCGTCAAGACCGCCCTCTCCCTCATGGGCCTGTGCCATGACGAGTTCCGTCTGCCGATGTGCAAGCTCCGGGAGGAATCGAAGGATAAGCTCCTCCAGGTAATGCATAAATTCACGCTTATATGATTTATACTGGAGCCTGCGCGAACGCGCAGGCTCCTTCAGGATTGTACCTTTTTCAAAGCAGGTCAAACTGAGGGCCGCGGAATGCGGCCCTCAGTTTGTCAGTTTTTTTGCCTCACGGCGTGGTCCTCCAGAAGCTCACGGAATACGGCGCAAGCTCGCTCCCCCCGCCGAAGTCGTGGGTCTCCCCCGTTATAAGGTCAGTTCCCAGCCCCGCCCCGGCGTCAAAGTGCGCCCACTGTGTCTCCGGCGAGGCGTTCACAGCCACAATGACCCTCTCGCCCATGTGGGCGCGCTCAAAGACAAGGTACTTATTTTGTATCTGCAAATTTCTGTATGTACCGTACTTAAGCGCCCCGCTTGACGCCCTGGCCCGGGCGAGACCTGCAATGCGCTCGGTAAGGCCGTTCCACTCCGGCGTCGGTATCTCCGGTCTGAGGGCGGCGTCGCCGTCGGATTTTCTGCCCTCCAGCCCCCACTCGCTGCCGTAATACACGCAGGGCACCCCCGGCATACCAAAGAGCAGCCCCCAGGCTGGATAGAGGGCGTTTTTGTCCCGCAGCTTCGAGGCTATGCGCTCCACGTCGTGGTTGTCAAGGAAGCTGAGCATATACCGCCCCTTGTACAGGGTCCAGGGCTCCGGTCCAAACTGCCGGGCAAGGGAGTGGCCTATTTCAAAGAGGTTCATATCGTTAAAGCTCGACCACAGGCCCTTGTAGCACTCGTAATTTGTGACGGAGTGGCACATATTATCCCCCATCCACCTGTTGTAGTCCCCGTGGAGCGTCTCCCCCATGAGCACAAAGTCCGGCTTCAACGTGTCAGCAAATGCCTTGAGTCTCCTTAAATACTCCTGTGGCAGACAGTATGCCACGTCCAGTCTCAGCCCGTCTATCCCGAAGGCGTCCACCCAGTATCTTATGGCGTCAAACTGGTGGCGCACCACATCCTCGTTCCAGATATTGAGCTCCACCAGCTCCTGATGGCCCTCCCAGCCCTGATACCAGAAGCCGTCGTTGTAGCCCGTGTTCCCGTCGAAGCTCACCTTGAACCATTCTTTGTATGGACTGTCCCACCTGCGTTCCCGGAGGTCCTGAAACGCCCAAAAGCCCCTGCCCACATGGTTGAGCACCGCGTCCAGCATCACCCGTATGCCGTTTTGGTGTAAAGCCTCGCACACACGGGCAAAGTCCTCATTTGTCCCCAGGCGCCTGTCTATCTTGAAATAGTCCCGGGTGTCGTACCCATGGAAGTCCGAGTCAAATACGGGGTTGAAGAGCACCGCCGTCACACCAAGTCGCTTTAGGTGCCCGACCCAGTCAAGGACCCTGAGTATTTTGTGCTCTCCGCCCTCCTCCATGGCCCCGCACATCCCCAGGGGATAGATCTGATATATAAAAGCCTCGTCAAACCACATTTTTATATGCCTCCAATGGTCAATAGAGTATCCGCCGCACCATTATACACGCTTTTCCCCAAAATGTCAAAACCGCCCGGTATTTTACCGAGCGGTTAAAGCCGACGCACATGTCGCCGGATTTTGCATTGAATTTTCTTGCGCTGTGACCGAAGGGAATCCCCTTGCAGGACGGGCGCTGATTTTAAGCGAAGCTTTGTCAGCACTCAAAACCGCCCGGTATTTTACCGGGCGGTTTTATCGCTTTATGAGTTATTTTTGTAAATCAGTTTAAATCATTCCGCGTCGCCGGCGGCCTTGGCCTCCTCAATGACCTTCTGCTGGACATTCAGAGGCGCCTCGTCATAGCGGACGAACTCAAAGGTGAAGGACCCGCGGCCCTGAGTCATTGAGCGAAGGTCGATGGCATAGGAGCCCATCTCAGCCATGGGGACCTCGGCCTCAACGACCTGCATTCCGTCCACCACGCTCATGCCCATGGGGCTGCCGCGGCGCTTGGAGAGGTCGGACATGATGTCGCCCATGTTGGAGTCGGGAATGGTGACCTTCAGAAGGCCGATGGGCTCCAGAAGGGCGGGGCTGGCGTTGACAAGCTCCTTGAAGGCCAGGTTCGCGGCCGTCTTAAAGGCCATTTCGGAGGAGTCAACGGGGTGATAGGACCCATCGTAAAGCGTGGCCTTGAGGTAGACCATGGGGTATCCGGCGAGAACGCCGCGGCCCACGGATTCACGGAGGCCCTTCTCAACCGCGGGGAAGAAGTTTTTCGGGACGGAGCCGCCGAAAACCTCCTCGGCGAAGATGAGGTCCTCGCTCTCATCCTGGGGCTCGAAGCGAATCCACACGTCGCCGAACTGCCCGTGTCCGCCGGACTGCTTCTTGTGGCGGCCGTGTGCCTCGATCTTTTTGCGTATCTTCTCCCTGTAGGGGACCTTTGCCGGGTAGAGCTCCACCTCCACGCCGAACTTGTTCTTAAGCTTGGAGCACAGCACGTCAAGCTGCATATCACCCGCGCCGGAGATGACCATCTGGCGTGTCTCGGCGTTGTTGGAGACGGTGAAGGTCACGTCCTCCTCGCGAAGCCTCGTCAGGCCCTGGGCCACCTTGTCCTCCTGGCCCTTGGTCTTGGGACGGATGGCCATGGAGTAGCAGGGCGCGTTGAACTCAATGCCGGGCACCGCCTCAACGGCCTTGGGGTCGCAAAGCGTGTCGCCGGTCTTGGTATCACTGAGCTTGGACACGGCGCCGATGTCGCCGGGGCAGAGCTCCGTCACCTCGATATTCTGCTTGCCGCGCATGGTGTAGATGTGCCCCAGCTTCTCCTGGGACCCGCTGCGGGCATTGGTGAGGGTCATGTCGGCGCTGACCCTGCCGGACACGACCTTGAAAAGGCTGAATTTTCCGAACTGGTCGGAGATGGTCTTGTAGACGATGAGCTTGGTGGGGGCGCTGCCGTCGATGGCCTTTCCGCCCTCCCGGGGCGCCGGGAAGAGGTTGATTATATTGTCAAGAAGCACCTCGGTGCCAAGGCCCGTGGCGGCGCTGCCGAAAAACACGGGGCAGATCTCCGCCTCGGCGATGCCGATGCCCAGCGCGTCGTAGAGCTCCTTCTCGGAGAGGTCGCCCTCCTCGAAGTACTTCTCCATCAGCTCCTCGCTTGTTCCCGCGGCGTTCTCCACGAGCTCGGCGTAGTGCTCCTCCACCTTGCCCTCCAGCTCCGCGGGCATGGGGATCTCCTGGCGCTTGCCGGAGACGAACTTGTACGCCTTCTTCTTGAGCACGTCCACGATGCCAACGACCTTCTCGCCCTCCATGACGGGCTCGGTCAGCGCGCAGACGGAGGAGCCGAAGGTGTTGCGCAGGGTGTCAAAGGTCTTCTCGAAGCTTGCGTGCTCCTCATCGACCTTGGAGACATAGACCGCCCTCGGGAGATTCCTCTCGTTGACGTATTTCCAGGATTTCTCCGCGCCGACGTTCATCTGGTCCTTGGCGGAAACGCAGATAACGGCTGTGTCGGCGACTCTCAGCGCCTCAAACACCTCGCCCACGAAGTCAAAGTAACCCGGGGTGTCGATGATATTGATTTTGTGGTTCTTGAACTCGGCGAACATGGTAGTCGCGGATATACTGGTCTGGCGCTTTATCTCCTCCGCGTCGTAGTCGGAGACGGTGTTGCCGCCGCCCACAGTGCCCTGACGTGTGGTGGCGCCGCAGACGAAGAGCATACTCTCCGCCAGAGTGGTCTTGCCGCTCCCGCCGTGACCGAGGAGCGCGATGTTGCGAATGTTTTCAGCAGCGTAGCCCATAATAATCATGATCCTCTCATTAGTTACTTGTTTGGCCTTCACAAAGCCCATGCCAATAAACAATTATAATACGTTTTTCACAAAAACACAATATTTTTTTGCGCCCGGATTGGGGATTTTTTCACATTTTTCCTGTCACTTTATCCGGCGCTTCACGCCGCGGCTCATTATGTAAACCGCAAGGCCCACCACGGACATGAAAATGAATATATTGTCCACCGTGGCGGCGGCAAACGCCCCGGTCCAGCACAGGAAGAACATGACCGCCATGCCTATCGCCGTGCCTATGGCTGTGACCCAGGTGTTGAGCTCGGTTATGAGCTTCAGCAGCCTTCCCCGGGTTATGACCTCCGCAAAGGGCCCGAGGCCGCCCCGGCAGAGCACCGCCGACACCCCGACTCCGGGGCTCAGCGTATTCTGGCTCAGCTCATATGCCGTATCCACAGGCAGGTACTCCACGCCGTCCATTGAGACCTTGAATTTCTGCTTTACGGTGTTGGGCGTCACATTGAAGTCCCGGACAGCCATAAGCAGATTCGTCCTCGTCCCCAGCAGCGACACCAGCGCCGACTGTACGGAGTTTGCCGGGATGTAATTTAATGAGAACGCCCCCGCCAGCTCCCCGTTAATGGCTGTAAAGAAGGTATTCACGGTGTTGAGCTTCTCCGGGACCCGTATGCCCATCAGGTTCATAAACGCCCCGGTGCCCACAAGCACCCGCTCGCCGTCGATAATGCCGCCGATCCCCCCGCCGTCGTAGCAGGCGAACTCATCCACCCGCCGCCGTGTCAGGTTGTAGGACCTCTGGAGCTCCTCAAAAACCTTCCTCAGCCCCGAATCCGAGCTTATGATAAGCGACGCCGTGTCAGCCATGACCTTCGTGCCGTTCATGCCCTCGATTATCGAAAGCCCGCTCAGCGTCACGGAGCCCGTGGGAAAGAGATCCAGGTCCGTTATGAGCGCCCCGTCGGTGTAGAATATATCCCTCGCGCCCTCGCTTCCGGCGACGGCCCCGCCGGACTTCTTGAGGATGGACGCCGCGAACTTGAATGGCAGCGCGAAAAGCACCGTCGCCGGGAACGCCGCGGCAACTGCCGTGAGCAGCGAGAAGCTGTGGGCGAAGTCCCCCGCCCGTCCCTTTCCGACGGTGGACAAAAAGGCCAGCACAAAGGAGACTATGACAAGCAGCGGCGCGATCTCATCATAAAACCGCTCCCCCGGGTCCGGGGCAACCAGCTTATGATAAAACCCGTCGGAGGTCCCGGTGACCTTCTTGAGGATGTGCCGCCCCTCCATGCTCTCGTAGTCCGCCGTGACGCCGTAGGTGGTGGAGGCGGCCTTTGACGCCCGGAGGGAGTCGCATAATGCCATATAATAGGACTTTCTCGCGCTCATCGCGCCGATGAGGGATATGACGGAAATAAGCGCCATAGGCAGGCCGTTTGAGAAGCGCCCGGTGAGCAGCATATTGAACCCGTCCAGTACGCTGGCGGCGCAGGATATGAACACCAGCGTCTCCGCTCCCGGCATAAAGCCCAGCATATCCTCAAAGCCCCTGATAAGTACATCTATTCCCAGGGCCATGACCGCAAGCTCCATTATCATCAGCACCCCGGTGCACACGGCGGCGCTTGTGCCTATGCCGAAGGGCGCGGACCCGCCGGATATGAACCTGTGGGAGATGAACGCCATCACTATCGCAACGATCGCCGCCCCGAGGATGCGAAATCTCAGGGAAGGCACTCTCGCGGCGAAGCGCTGGGACTCCTTTTTGAAGTCCGGCTCCGGCTCCACGTCGTAGTAGTCGTCATCGTCTATATACTCCGGCTCGTCCTCATATTCCTCGTCGTCGTAGTCGTCCTCGTCGTCGTACTCCTCGTCGTCGTCATATTCCCCGTCTTTGTCCCGGCGGGAGAACAGCCCGAAAAGCCCTCGGCGCCGCCGGGAGCTGTCGGCCTCCTCCTCTTCCTCCCCCTGCTCGACTGTCTCCTCCGCCTCGGCGGCGTGGTCTCTCAGTGAGCTTCTCCCGGAGTACTCCCGCACATCGCTGTCGTCGTCAAGATTCGTGACGAATTTCTCGCTCCTCACGGAATCGTAAAAGCTCTCCATGTCGTCCCGGGGCTTTTCGTCCTCGGGCTCGTCGAACACCGAGGTGTCTATCTCCGGCTTTTCGTCGTATGCGGGCTGGGGATACTCCTCCTGCGGCTCCTCCCTCCTGCGGGCGTCACGGCGGGATGCGCCCCTGCGGCGGTCGTCATAGTCGTCCTCGTCGTCGTAGTCCTCGTCGTCGTAGTCCTCGTCCTCATCCTCATCATCGTAGTCGTCATAGTCCTCGTCCCTGCCGCCACGGTGAAAGAGGCGTGAGAAAAATCCCGGCTTTTTGGGCTTCTCATCCTCGTAATCGTCGTCCTCGTCGTAATCCTCGTCGTCGTAGTCGTCCTCCGGCTCCGGCGCCCCTGCGCGGCTGCGCCTGTCCGGCTCCGGCGCGCGTTCCGGCTTCCGGTCCTTCGGTCTCTCCGGCTCCCGGTCCGCGCCCCTGTCCTCCTGACGCCCGGCATCGGATCCGCCCATCGCCTCCCGGATTATCTCATCCGTCCTGCGCTGGAGCTCCTGCGGCGGGGTGGGCCTGTCCCCGTCCATAAACGCGCTCCCCTTGTACTCGGCAAGGATAGACTCAAGAGAGAAGTCCCCTCCCCCCTCGTAATCTCCGCTCAGGTCAAGGTCAAGGTCCTCAAGAAAGTTTTTGTCGTTAGCCATAAGCCAGCCCTCCAACTTTACGGCGGATGAAAAACAGTGTCAAATATGGTCACATCCGCTTCGTAGGCCCGCGGCTTCCCGCCGCGGAGGAAAAATTACTGCCTCGCAGTTCTCTGTCTCAGTACCTCATACAGCACTATCGCCGCACTCGCCGAGGCATTAAGCGAGGAGATGTGCCCCTTCATCGGTATGGAGACGGTGAAATCGCAGCTCTCCGCCACGAGCCTCCCCATCCCCTCGCCCTCGGAGCCGATCACCAGCGCCATGGGCCCGGTGAGGTCGGTGTCCCAAAGCTCCTTCGGGGCGTCCGCCGCCGTGCCGTATATCCACACCCCGGCGTCCTTGAGCTCCCGTATGGCCAGTGCCAGATTCGGCACCCTCGCCACGGGCATATACTCCACCGCCCCGGCGGAGGTCTTTGCCACCACCGCGGTGAGGCTCGCGCTGCGGCGTTTTGGGATTATGATGCCGTGGGCGCCCACGCACTCCGCGGTCCTTATTATCGCCCCAAGGTTGTGCCCGTCGGACACCTCGTCGCATATGACCACAAGGGGCGGCTCGCCCCGGGCTTCGGCGGCGTCAAGAATGTCCTTTACCGAGCAGTACTCCTTCACCGCCGCCACGGCGACGATGCCCTGGTGGGCCCCGGTCGCGCTCATCTGGTCCAGCTTCCGCCTGTCGGTCTCCACCACTACCGCCCCGGCGTCCCGGGCCATGGCGGCAAGCCGCCTCAGTCCCGCGTCGGTGTCGCCGGAGGCCACGAACACCTTATTAAGCGTTCTCCCGGCCTTCAGAGCCTCGGTGACGGCGTTGCGCCCCTCGATGAGGCTCTCGTCCGGCTCCCGGTTCTCCTCACGCCTGTCCTCCCGGCGGTCGCGGGACCCGGCGCTGTTGCGCCTGTCCGCGCCTCTCTCCCCGGAGATTGGCCTGCGTCTGTCATTATTTTTGGAGTTATTATTGGAAAAATTATTATTTCGCATGATCTTTAAGTATCTCCACCATGTCAAGGTGCTCCCAGGGCAGGTCCACGTCAGTCCTGCCGAAGTGCCCGTAGGCGGCAGTCTGCAAATAAATGGGCGCCAGAAGTCCCAGATGCTCGATTATCTTCGCGGGCCTCAGATCAAAGCACTCCCGGACCATCTCCGCCAGCCTCTCGTCGCTGACGGTCCCCGTGCCCATCGTGTCCACATGGACCGACACCGGGCGTGCCACCCCTATGGCGTAGGCTATCTCTATCTGGCACCTTCTCGCAAGCCCCGCGCCCACGATGTTCTTCGCGATGTACCTTGCCATATACGCGCCGGACCTGTCCACCTTGCTGGGGTCCTTCCCGGAGAAGCACCCGCCGCCGTGGCCGCCAACGCCGCCGTAGGTGTCCACGATTATCTTCCGGCCCGTAAGGCCGGAATCCCCCACAGGCCCGCCGACCACGAACCGCCCGGTGGGATTTACATATATCTTCGTCTCCCGGGTGATGAACTTCTCCGGTATCGTCGGCTTTATAACCGTATCCACAATGGCCTCCCGGAGCTTTTCAACGGAAATGTCGGGAGAGTGCTGGGAGGACACCACAATGGCCGGGCAGCACTCCACATGACCGCTGCCGTCGTACCTCACCGTCACCTGAGTTTTTCCGTCCGGGCGCAAAAAGGGAAGCTCCCCGGTCTTTCTCACCGCGGCAAGTCTCCTTGACAGCCTGTGGGCCAGTGATATGGGCGCGGGCATGAGCTCCGGCGTCTCGTCGCAGGCGAAGCCGAACATCATCCCCTGGTCCCCCGCCCCCTCGTCGTCGGCGTCGTCATAGGCGGAGTCAACGCCCATGGCTATGTCCGGGGACTGCTCGTCAATGCTTGTAAGCACGGCGCAGGAATTGCCGTCAAAGCCGTTCTCGGGCCTGTCGTAACCGATCCTCTTTATAGTCTCTCTCGCAATGGCGGGTATATCCGCGTAACACTCGGTAGTTATCTCCCCCATCACCAGCACCATTCCCGTGGTGCACACCGTCTCGCAGGCCACCCGGGCGAGCTTGTCCTCCGAGAGGATAAAGTCCAGCACCGCGTCGGAGATCTGGTCGCAAATTTTGTCCGGATGTCCCTCAGTCACGGACTCTGAAGTGAAAATTCTGCTTGCCATATGCTTCCTCCAAAAAGGGATATAAAAAGATACAGTATATTGTAGCACATAATGTCGAAAAACGCCATATATATTTTTGATGTTTTCCTAATATTTCACCTGTTTTTAAAAATTTAACCGGAATAATATGGACATTTTAAAAAAACCGGGTTATAATCATGGGAAGAGGTGAAAAAAATGAAAGCAATAGACCGTGCTGTGACACGATTTTGCTATAAACATCCGAATTTCGGCATACGAAATCTCATGCTCTACATCGTCGCCGCCGGCGGCGTCGTCTCCATCGTGTACCTGATGGACACCACCGGGACGCTGCTTCTCTACCTCCATTTTGACCCCAGCCTCATACTCCGGGGCCAGGTATGGCGCCTTGTCACCTTCCTTTTCATACCCCTGAGCATCCACGACGGGCAGAGCTTCATCGTCCAGCTTCTGTCACTTTACTTCTACTACTTTATCGGCTCCACGCTGGAGCGCCAGTGGGGCACCGCCCGGTTCAACATCTATTACTTCTCCGGCGTCCTTCTGAACATCATCTTCGGCTTTGCCGCCTACTACATCCCCCTGGCAGTGAATCCCGCTCTGGCGCCCCTCTCCCAGATAAGCGCAATGCTCATGACAAGCGAATACCTGAATCTCTCGTTATTTTTCGCCTTCGCCTCCATCTGGCCCGAGCACCGGGTGCTGCTCTTCTTCTTCATACCCGTTAAGATGAAGTGGCTCGCCTGGATCGACGCCGCGTTTTTCGCGTACAGTATTCTCTCCCGCATGTACTTTTTCCCCATGAACCTCCTGCCCCTTGTCGCCATTCTCAACTTCTTCCTCTTCTGCTGGGGCAACATCAGGTTCAACTTCCGCCGGGACAGGAGCTACTCCAAGCGGCGCGGGGAATTCCGCTCTGCCATACACCAGGCCCGGGACGAGGAGCGGGTCCAGGGCTACCGCCACAAGTGCTCCGTCTGCGGGCGCACTGACGTCACAAATCCGGAGCTTGAGTTCCGCTACTGCTCCAAGTGCCAGGGCTACCACTGCTTCTGCCAGGACCACATTAATAACCACATCCATTTTAAAGAATAGCCCAATTAAGGAAAGCATATAAAAGCATATTTAAGGCATAAAAACAGCATAAAAAATCGGGCATGGTTTTCCATGCCCGATTTTTTATATTTTACCCGAAGCTCACGATAAATCCAATGTCCCGGACGGAGCCCCGCGCCGGGATGACGCTGTTGTAGTCCGCCGGGGTCACATTGATTTTATTTCCCGACACCTCAAAGACGCCGTTCCAGAAGCTCTCCAGCGCAAACTCTCCGCCCATGTCAGGCTCCGCGCTCCAGGTCGAAAGCTCCCGGTCCGTCTCGTTTACCACCGTGAGGGCGTACTGGCAGTACCGCCTGCCGCCGCTCTCCCAGGAGTTTACCGCCTCCAGCACCCAGGACACCTCCCCGTCGCCGCCGGATGGCTCGTCAAAGGACGGTCCCGGTATCCCGGGCAGGACCTCCGGCCCCGAGGGATCCGTTGGGGTCTCCGGCTTCCGGGGCTCCTGAGTCTCCGGCGCGGAGGGCTCGCCGTTGAGGGCTTTAAGAAGCCACCTTCCGGCCTGTGACAGGTCGTCCTGCGTAAATCCGGAGGTCTTTTGGCAGGAGCTTGAGATTATTGACGCGCTCTCCGCCTTGTTGGAGAGGCTCCACATAACAGCGCTCACGGTGTTGAGGTCCAGCTCCTCCATCCACTTGTCCGCCTCGGCCTCGTCAATTCTCCCGTTTCCGCTGGCGTCGCAAATTCCAAACTCCGAGACGAAAACGGGAAGCCCGGCGTCAAGGGCGTCAAGCATCGTCTTCCGAAGGGAGTCGGTGTGGGTCGCGGCGTAGAAGTGAAGGGTGTACATTATGTTGCCGTACTCCGTGATGGGGTCCTTCACCGCCTCGTCAAGGTACTGGCACCAGTTCGGCGTGCCCACAAGTATCACCGCGTCCGGGTCGTTCTCCCGTATGGCGGCTATGACCTCAAGGGCATAGGATCTCACCGACGCCCAGGTGACGCCGCCGTTGGGCTCGTTGCATATCTCGTAAAGCACGTTGCCGCTGTCCTTAAGCTCCCGGGATACGGTCCTGAAAAAGTCCAGCGCCTCGCTCCTGTGGGTGTTCGGGTCGCCGTCGGAGAGGATGTGCCAGTCCACAATGGCGTACATATCGCTCTCCGAGGCATATCTCACCCCGTCATATATAAGCTTTAAAAGCGCCTCCCTGTCCCCGCCGGAGCACCAGCCGCCGTACTCCTGGGTGTAGAGGGCGAGGCGCACCGCGCTGCACCCCCAGTCCTCCGAAAGCTCCCTGAAGAGCTGCCCGTTCACATACTGCGGATACCAGGCAAGTCCGTGGGTGCTGACTCCCCGAAGCTGCACCGCTCTCCCGTCCTGAGAGACGAGGTACCTCCCATTCACCGCAAGCTTCCCCGCGCTGGAGGGGCGCGCCCCGGGAAGCCGCCCGGAGGGTATGTCCGGTTTTTCCCCGCCGCCCTTCTCCGGAATATCCACAGTCCCCGGGGCGTCCGCCGGGTTCACCGTGTCGGGAATATCGGGCACATCCCCGGCCTTTTGACCGCCGTCCTCCGGAAGGGGCTTATTCTCCGTGCCGGGAGCGCCCTCATCCTCCGGCGGATTTGGCGTATCTGAATCATCCGGCGGGCTGGCAGTGTCAGAGTCATCCGGCAAGCCGGGAGCTTCCGGACTTTCCGGTATGTCCAAATCGTCCTTCTCCGGGGAGGTCTGCCCGTCTCCTGCCTCCGGGCCGCTCTTGTCCGTCGGTGCGCCGGACTGCCCGCCGGGGAGGGCGGGCGCCTCCGGCGCCCCGGCATCCCCGTCCTCAGGAGCAATCGGGGTCGCGGTCCCTCCGGCGCACCCTGCGAGGACCAGCAAAAGGGCCAGCGCCGCCGCAATCAGCCGTCTCACCCGTTCTCCTTTCCTGTCAGGCTCTCTATTCTGAGCTCCAGCATCGCCATACCGTCAAATTCCGCGTCAATATACCTGTCCCTGTGCTCCCTTGAGTCCCCGGGGAAATATTTCTCCGCCAGAAGCTCTATCGCCCGGCGTCTCTCGCTCTCCCCGGTCATCTCCCGGATCCTTCCGAAGGCAATGACGCTGCGGTAGTGCGTTGTATACTGCTCCGGGACCGGGTCGTCCCGGACAACCGCGCAGAAGGACGCCTTATCGCAGCGCCTCGCCGCGTCCAGCTTGTGGCCCGCATTCGCGCCGTGGAAGAAGATGCTCCCGTCGTAATAGACGAAGCTCGTCGGCACGCCGTAGGGGTATCCCCCCTGCCCCAGCAGTGAGAGCACGCCCGAGGACGCCGCCTTAAGTGTCTCAAGGGCCCTTGCCGGGTCCATCTCCCTCTTTTTCCGGCGCATTGGCCGGAAGGCCGACGGGTCATTTAAAAATTTTTCCGCAGCCTCAAGGGTCTGCCTGTCGGAGTCGTGGGTGAGCTCCGCCGCCGCCCGCTCAAAGGGAAGCCAAAGGACCTCCGACACCTCCTCCGGCTGGACACGCACATCCGTCCCCTCCGCCCGGGCGAGGAAGAACACCACGTCCTTCATGCACCCGTCATAGGGGGAGTAGGTTATGGTCCGGCGAAAGCCCTCCACAAATTCCACCTTCAGGGCGGTCTCCTCGAATATCTCCCGCCTTGCGGTGTCGTGCTCCGTCTCAAAGGCCTCGACGTGCCCCTTGCATATGGAGGTGTGGCCCTTTCTCATCCTCTCCAAAAGGTACAGCCGCTCCCCGTCCTTATCTGTAAAAACAACCGCGCCGCAGCTTTTCTCATTTATCATTTTTCCCGAACCTCTCAAGTATTTTTACGCACTCCTCAAGCCCCTCCCGGTCGGCGTCTCCGAAGTGCCCGGGCTCCACGCTGTCCATGTCCAGCACGCCCCACATGGCGCCGTTTTCGTCCCTCAGGGGGATAACTATCTCGGAGTGGGTGTTGCAGTCGCAGGCGATGTGCCCGGAGAAGCACTCCACGTCCTCCACCACCTGCGCCCTGTCCTCCCGCCAGGCTGTCCCGCACACCCCCGCGCCGTAAGCTATCCTTGTCACGGCGGGGCGGCCCTGGAAGGGCCCCAGTACGAGTTCCCCGCCCTTTATGAGGTAAAAGCCCGTCCAGTTTGCCCTCGGGAAGGCTATGGCGAGGACCGAGGAGAAATTCGCAAGGGCCGCCGTCATGTCCTCCTCCCCGCCGGAGTAGAGCCGCAGCTCTCCATTAAGCACCTTGTAAAACTCCGCCCTTTCGGCGGGGTATTCCACATCTATATACATATCTCCGCTCCTTTAAAAACGGCGCATGGCCTTCTGGTCATGCGCCGCGGTTTTTGATTTACCAGCCTAAAAACCCGCCGAGGGAGCCGCCCAGGGCGTTGAGCACGGAGTAACCCATGCTGCCCAGATTGATAACGTCTATGTACCAGGAGCCGCCCACCTTTATGACGGGCACCTCGATGGGCGTGCCCAACTCCACCTTTTCCCCGCGGTACTTGAGGGTCACCTCCACCTCAACGGTCCTGGCGTCCTTGACCTTAACGTCCGCGTCCTCGTAGGAGTCTATGATGTCCTCGGTCTCCCTTTTGGAGTAGTCGTCGGTGCCTGTGGCCTTTGCGGTGACCTTCACGTCGTCCATCATCTCGGATATGGCGTCAAACTGGTCCTCAAAGCTCTCCTCAAACTGGTCCTTGACCCTGCTGACCTTGACATCCATCTCCCTGGCGTACTGCTTGAAGTAGGAGTCGGGTATGAGGTCCACGATCTCCTCCCCGTCGCCGTCAAATACGGCCTCAATAAACTTCACTCCGGTAGCCTTGGCGCTCCGCCCGGAGAACAGCGCCACCAGCAGCACTACCACCAGCACGACGACGACCGCGACGGCGATCATGCCCACCATGGCGTAGTTATTTTTCCTGCGGCGGGACCTTTTTCCCGATGTGGCAACAGGCGTCAGCGTCGCGCCGCAGCCGGAGCAGAGCGTGGCATCGTCAGGGTTCTGCTTTCCGCAGTTTCCGCAAAACATGGCGTCTCTCCCCTCTCTTAACCGTCTATCTTCGTGCCGCAGGAGGTGCAGAATTTATTTCCCGCGGGCACTGGACGCTGGCAGTTCGGGCACAGCCTCGGCTGAGCCTCGGGCGCGGGGGCAGGCTGGGACGCCTGACGCGGGGCGGGAGCTCCGCAGGAGCTGCAAAATCCGGCGTTCAGGGGGATGTCCGCGCCGCATCTCTCACACTTCGTCACACCCTTGATGGTCTTAATCTCATCCTCGGCGGCGGCGATCTCATCGTAAAGGCGGCCTATGGAGAATACCTGCTGACCAAATTCCCCGTCCACGTCGCCCTTGTGTGCGTTGTAGTATGCCTCGCCAAGGGCGGTAAAGGCAGCGGTGATCTGCTTCTTCTTGTCGTTGATCGCGCTGTTGAGCTTCGCGACGTCCGCCATATTCTTCGTCTGCTGGCTGATGCCCTGTCCGGCATCGGTGAGCTTCTTCCCGAGATTTTCAAAAAATGCCATTGTTACCCCTCCATCAAATTGAGCCTTTAGATCTTCTCCGACAAAAATGTTGAAAAAAGGGAGAAAACCTTAACTTTACTTTATCACAACAGTGGATTTTTTTCAATAGTCAGGGCGATTTTTTCCCAAATCGGAGGAATTTTCCGTTCCTCACGCCCCGGCGGTGAAGGGCTCCGTCAGCGCGCCATAGACCTCCGGGCGAAGATTCAAAAGCTCCAGCGCGGCGAGGGCCCTCGGCAGGCTCTCCTCGTGGCTCATTATGCCGTAGATGGTCATCTTGAGGTCGTTTCCTATCTGCGCGTGGGTGAGAATGTCGAAAAGCTCCGCAAGCGGTTCGGGCTTTTTGAGCCTGCCCGGGAAGGACAGCTCAAAGCCGCCGCGCCCGGCCTCAACCAGGGCAGCGACAGCGCCGGAGTCCTTATCCGCGCTCCAGCCGCTCCCCTCCGGTGTCTCCACGCCGATGAGCGTCACCCGGTAACGCCTTGTCTCCGGGATGCACCCGGCGTCCCCAGTGACCGCTGCCCGGAGAAGCGCCCTCTCGCCCCACTTAAGCTCAAAGTGCGTCACCGCGGGCTCCGCGCCGAACACGCCGGAGTCCTCGTACATATCAAAGCTCCCGTCCGCGCCGGGGTAAACGCGGAGCTCTATAAGCTCCGGGTTTGCGCAGCCGTTGGAGGTCTCGTCCGCGTCCAGGGGTATTATTCCGCCCGCGGGCACAAGCACGGGTATGGCGTCCAGGGTCCGGTAGAGGCGGATCCTCCTGCCGCCCGTGTAGCGTCTTCCGTTGAAGAAGTCGTAATACTCCCCCTTCGGCAGCCATCCGTCGAAGGGCGCCATGAGCGTCTCCCGGTCTACGGGCTTCGTTATGGGGCAGGCGATCATCTGTGTGCCGAAATGGTACTCGTTCGGCGCGCCGTATGCGTCCCAGCCGTCGTCGTCGTAATACATGGGCCGCACAAGCGGCAGCCCCCTGAGGTGCGTAAGGTAGTTCATTGAGTACAGGTATGGTATCAGGGCGCGGCGAAGGCGCATGAATTTCACCATCGCCCGCTCCGCCTCCGCGCCGTACTTCCAGGGCTCCTTGCCCGTAAAGTCGTTGGAGGTGCTGTGAAGGCGCATTATCGGCGAAAACACCCCGAGCTCCACCCATCTGGCGGTGAGCTCGTCGTCCCGCCGTCCGCCCATGTGCCCGCCGATGTCGTGGCTCCACCAGGTGTAGCCCACGTTTGACGCCGTGGCGGTGAAGTAAGGCTGGAAATCAAGCGACTCCCAGCTTACGCAGGTGTCCCCGGAAAAGCCTATGGGGTAGCGGTGGCTCCCCACTCCGGCGTAGCGGGAGAAGGTCAGGGGCCAGCGCCCGTCCCTCCCGCTGTCCAGATAGTGCAGGTGGTTCAGCACCCACAGCGGGTCTATGCCCCGGACGGCGGAGCGCTCGCCCTGCTGCCAGTCCACCCACCAGAAGTCCACGCCCTCATTCTCCAGCGGGTGGTGGAGGTACTTGAAGTAAGCGTCCATGTACTCCCGGTCCGTGGCCTCAAAGGGTATGCGCTGACCGCCCTCCGGGTCGATGCCCAGCGCCTCCGCCATGTCCCGGTAGGCCCTCTCGTGGGCGCCCACGCCCTCCGCCGGGTGGACGTTCAGCGTCACCTTAAGGCCCATATCGTGAAGCCGCCTCAAAAACCGCTCCGGGTCCGGGAACAGCTCCCTGTTCCATGTGTACCCCGTCCAGCCGCTGCCGCAGTTGGGGGGCAGCTTCGTGAGGTGCCAGTCCATGTCCACCACCGCGACGCTCAGAGGTATGCCCCTGGCGGCGAAGTCGTCCATGAGCTTTAAATATGTATCCTCCGTGTACACATGGTAGCGGCTCCACCAGTTGCCCAGGGTGAATCTGGGCAGAAGCGGCACCTCGCCTGAGAGGCGGTAGAAGTCCCTCAGCGCCCCCATGTAGTCGTGCCCGTAGGCAAAGAAGTACATATCCACCGCTCCGCCCTCTCTGGGGGACGCCCAGAGGTCCCCGCCCAGAAGCGCCGTGGTGCTGTCGTCGTATACCGTGAAGCCGTCGGAGGACATAATGCCGCTCTCCAGCTTTACTGCGCCGTCGGCTCCGTCCAGGGTCCTCGCCGTGCCCCCCAGGTCCCGGGGCCTGTCGCCGTAGCGCCAGCAGGAGGCGAAGGCGTGGATGGGCTCCTTAAGCTCTATCCGCAGCCCCTCCGGCGAAAACTCCCCGCCGTCATAAAAGAGGCGCAGCTTCGCCGTGCTTATCTCCGTCACGCCCCCGCGCTCCGTCACGGTAAACTCCGGGACCGGAAAGCGCCGGCAGATGACAGCCAGGGTGGCGCTGTCATTGAAGCGCCCGGTCTTGTCATACTCCATGCGGATAAGCCTGTCGGTCAGGACAGTGAATCTCCACTTGTCCCCCCGCACCACCGCCGCAGGGTCCGCCACGGGCGTAAGCTCAAAGGTGTAGTCGCTCATATCCATGCCTCTTTTCAAAGTATTTTCTCGTATGCCGCTCTCTCCGCCCCGTCGGCGAGGAGTATCGTCCCCCGCAGGACATACCCGTTTTTCTCCAGCGTCCTGCGCATGGGGGTGTTGCCGTAGTGGGTGTCGCACCGAAGGGACCGGACCTTAGCCGCGAGGGATATTTCGGCGCAGTAGTCCATTATCGCCGACGCCGCTCCCCGCCGCCTGAGGTCCGGGGCGACGGCTATGCGGTGGATGATGCCGTACCGGGGCTCGCAAAGCGCCCAGCCTCCGCCGTAGATAACATCGTATGTGGGCTCATGCCCCACATATACCGCCGCCGCGGCTAATATGACGCCGTTCTCCGTGAGGACCCTTAAAATGCCGTTTTTCATGTCCGCGGCGGCGGTGTCCCTGTTGGGAGTGCCCTGCTGCCACTGGTCGATGCCAAGGGCCCGCATTGACTTCCGGGCTTCATCGTACAGGGCGGCAATTTTATCAAGGTCCCCTTCTGCCCCATCCCTTATCGTCACGGCGCTCACCACCTCCCGTTCTGTGTATTTCATACTCCTCAGGCGTGATTTTGTCAAGAGGTTAATCGATAAAACCAGCCGATTTTGACATTGATTCGCACAGAAAAAGCTCAGGGCGGGTCACTGACCCGCCCTGAGCCTGTCTTATTTCCTGCGCGGCACTCACTCGCCGTTGCCGATGGCGTTATTGAACTCCGTCATGCGAAGGTAGCCGTTTTGGTCGGTGTAGTCCTCCGAAAGGCAGGAGAGTATATCCATAAGCTCCGCCATATGGGCCTGCACCCTCTCCGGGGAGAGGACCATGAAGCCGTAGAGCCTGTTCATCTCCAGGTAATTTACGTCGGAGCTGCCGTCAAGGGAGGCAAGATAGGACTGCATGAAGGACCGAAAGTCCGCGACGCCGTAGCGGTAGTCGCTTTCCTCGCCGCTTTTGGAGTAGTCTTCAAGGTGCTGTGCGGCGGATGCGATCCCGGCGCGGCTGAGCTCCGTAAGCTTTGCCCGCTCCCTGTCGGCCCTGCCCCATAATACCACGCAGCAAACCGCCAGAAGTACGGCCGCCACAATGGCGGCTATGCTGACTGGCAGCCCGATCGGGTTCTTTTTTCCCATATGACCATTTCCTTAAAGCCCCGGGGGGCCTGCGCCCCCCGGAGTGATGTCATTATTTCTTTACGCTCTCCACTATCCCCTCGGCAAGGCCCGCAAGGCCCTGTATCTCGGAGGGAATGATTATCTTCGTCGCCTGACCGTTGGCGGCGGCGGCAAAGGCCTCCAGCGCCCGGATCTTGATGACGGCGTCGGTGGGGCTGGCATCATTGAGGAGCTTCAGTCCCTCGGCAGTGGCCTGCTGGACCTTGATAATTGCCTCGGCGCGGCCCTCGGCCTCCAGAATGGCGGCCTGCTTCTTGGCGTCGGCCCGGAGGATGGCGGACTCCTTCTCGCCCTCGGCGGAGAGGATGGCGGCGCGCTTCTCGCCCTCGGCCTTCAGGATAGCCTCACGGCGCTCACGCTCGGCCTTCATCTGCTTCTCCATGGCGTTCTGGATCTCCTTGGGAGGCAGTATGTTCTTGAGCTCAACGCGGTTGACCTTGATGCCCCAGGGGTCCGTTGCCACATCGAGGATGGAGCGCATCTTGGAGTTTATTATGTCGCGGGAGGTGAGGCACTGGTCAAGCTCCAGATCGCCTATGATGTTACGAAGGGTGGTTGCGGAGAGGTTCTCGATCGCGGTCATGGGGTTCTCGATGCCGTAGGTGTAGAGCTTGGGGTCGGTGATCTCAAAGTACACCACGGTGTCTATCTGCATGGTGACGTTGTCCTTGGTGATAACGGGCTGGGGCGGGAAGTCCGCCACCTGCTCCTTGAGGGAGACTATCTTCGCCACCCTCTCGATAAAGGGGATCTTGAAGTGGAGGCCCACACTCCAGGTGGTGCTGTAAGCGCCCAGGCGCTCAATGACATACGCCTTCGCCTGCTGTACCACCCGGATGTTCCGGGCGATAATGATGATGAGGATAAGCACAATGAAAATCAATACGAATTCAAGCGGTCCCATTTTTATACCTCCATTTTAGTTAAAAATTTATTTTGTCCGCCCATCGCGGGATTTAACGCTCCACCTGGGCGGGCTTTGCCTCCTCCACAATGAGCTTTACGCCCTGAATTGAGAGTATCTTCACCAGCGCTCCCTCCGCCACGTTGCCGCCGGAGGCGCTTCTCGCGGTCCAGGTCTTGCCGGAGACGACTACGGCGCCCGTACCTGCGATATTGTCTATTGTCTCCGTCACAGGGGCTATCATGCCTATGACCCTGTCGGCGTTGGTGGGCTTGCGGCGGGAATTTAAGTATTTTCTCGCCACCGGGCGGAGCACAGCCAGCACCAGGCCGGAGACGCCGAGAAATACCACCACCTGCACCCAGAAGTCCAGCTTCAGCGCGCAGGCGATCAGGGCCGCCACGCCCCCCACGGCGAACCAGATGCACACCAGTCCCACCGTCGCAGCCTCAAGGGCCAGGAAGCCAACAATAACGATTATCCAAAAAATCATCCCTTCGGCACTCCTTTCTTAAGATATTAAGATTATATCACACCTTCGCCGGATTTGGTAGATGATAAATTTAAATTTTTTTACAATTTAACTCACTTCCCCGGCCCGTCCTTCGACACCCTTTGCATCAATAGGCTCGTATAATTGTAATCGGCAGGAAGCGGGGTGTATGGGAAGTGTATGTTCTTTATGTTGACGAGCTTTTTGTCCAAAATCTGCTCATAGACTACCTTCTGCTTCTGGCGACGGCGAAGGTCGCGGGGCTTCCCGCGAAAAGGTCGAGGCTCGCCCTGGCGGCGGTACTGGGCGGGCTTTACGCGGCCTTTGCCGCCCTCGCCGGGTCCTCGCCCCTGTCGTCCCCGGCGCTGAAGGTGACGGTTGGTCTTTTGATGGTCCTGATCGTCTTTGGCGCTGCGGAGAGGCTTTTGCGCACGGCGCTTATTTTTCTCGGAGTGTCGGCGGCCTTCGCCGGGGCGGTGATGGCGGCGACACTCGTCCGGGGGGAGGACACGGGGCTTTTGTACCCCGGTGGCGTGAGCTTTTCGTCGCTCATACTCTCCTTCGCCGGATTTTATGTCCTCTTCTCCGCAGCCTTCCGCTTCACCGCAAGGCGCCGCCTTCGCGGAGAGGTGGGCCGTCTCACCGTGACCTTCGGCGGAAGGTCCGTCACCGTCAGCGCCCTCGCCGACACGGGCAACGGCCTTCGCGAGCCCGGCACGGGGCTTCCCGTGGCGGTGTGCTCCCTTGAGTCCCTGTCGCCGCTTTTTGAGAAGGATGTCCTGCGGGTGCTCACGGAACACCCGGACCCCGCCGAGGCTCTTGAGGAGCTGGGGAGGCTCCAGGTGTACAGCTTCTTCCTCGTGCCCTGCCGCACAGTGGGAAAAAGCGCCGGGATGCTCCTGGCATTTCGCCCCCAGGGGCTTCGCCACGGCTCCCGGGAGCTCACGGCGCTGGTGGCAATAGACCCCGAGGGGTTAAACGACGCCGCCGGATACTCCGCCATAGTGGGCGTTTAGGAGAAAGGAGAGGCATGAAAAGGCTTTTATTCAGATTAATGTCCGCGCTCCGGCTGATCCTCGGTCGGCTCTTCCCGCCGGAGGGCACATATTATCTCGGTGGCGGGGACACCCTCCCCCCTCCCCTGACAAGGGACGAGGAGCAGGCGATGCTCGCGGAGCTCGCCGATGGCTCGGAGCGGGCAAGGCGCATACTCATAGAGCACAATCTGCGCCTTGTAGTCTACATCGCAAGGCGCTTTGAGAACACCGGAGTGAATCTGGAGGACCTGACAGGCATCGGCTCCATCGGCCTTATAAAGGCCATAAGCACCTTTGACGCGGGAAAGAACATCAAGCTTGCCACCTACGCCAGCCGCTGCATCGAAAACGAGATACTTATGTATCTGCGCAAGGTCGCCCAGCAGAAGTCCGAGGTCTCCCTCTCGGAGCCTCTGAACACCGACTGGGACGGCAACGAGCTCCTGCTGTCGGACATCCTGGGCACCGACAACGACATGGTCATGCGCCCTCTGGAGGACGACGTGGACAGGCAGCTACTGCGGGAGGCGCTCCTCACTCTCTCGGAGCGGGAAAAAACCATCATATCCCTGCGCTTCGGCCTTGGCGGAAGCCGCGAGCTCACTCAAAAGGAGGTGGCTGACAGGCTCGGCATATCCCAATCCTACATATCGCGCCTTGAAAAGCGCATAATATCAAGGCTCCGCAGGGATATGATCAGGAAAATGTAAGTTTTATGAAAGGGTGATTTTATGAGTATAATTTCCATTGCCTCTCTCGCCGCCGCGGCGTCCCTCTGCCTTGCCCCGGTGAGCGGGGCCGGGACCTGGGAGGCGCCGGAGGAGGACGCCACTGAGCTCTATATAAGCGGCGAGCTCACCGAGACCTTCGGGCTCATCCGCGAGGAAAACGGCAGGCTTCTGGTCCCCCTCCGGGCAGTGTCCGATGCCCTCGGCGCATATGAGGTCCGCTGGGACCCGGAGGACGACTCCGCCACGGTGCTGTCAAACCATCTTGAGCTATATGTGCCCTTCGGGGGTACATACCTCACGGCGAACGGGCGGTGCCTCTACACCTGGGAGCCCATCGGCCTTGAGGAGGACAGGTGCATGGTCCCGCTGGACGAGCTCCTTCTGGCCTTCGGCGGGGAGTATGAGTACGACCCGGACCTTCGCCGCGTGGACGTAACCCCCACCCACTGCGCCATTGAGCCCGGGGAGAGCTTCTACGACGAGGAGGACCTTTACTGGCTTGCCAGAATAATCCACGCCGAGGCCGGAGGCGAGCCCTTCGCCGGGAAGATAGCCGTGGGAAACGTGGTCCTCAACCGCGCCGCGGACAGCGGCTTTCCCGACACGGTGAAGGAGGTCATATTCGACAGGCGCTACGGCGTGCAGTTCACCCCCGCCTACTCCGGCTCCATCAACAACACACCATCGGCAGATGACATCGCCGCTGCGAAAATCGCCCTCGAGGGGGTGATGGTTGTGGAGGGCGGGCTCTACTTCACCCCGGTCCGCGCCGCCGGGCACTGCTGGGCCTCCCGCCACTGTCAGGTTCTGGCAGAAATAGGCGGCCACGTCTTCTTCGGCTGACAGGGAGTCTGAAAAAACCGCAAAATTTACGAAAAAAGCGCAGAAAAAGCCGGAATTTTCTTAGAAAATTCCGGCTTTTTTTCGCAAATAACCATTAATTTTTTTATATTTTTTCGCTCTTCCGCCTCATACCTCCCGGCGCTGGTAGCTCATCCTCCCGGCCTCTATGGTCAGCACGCCGTAGGTCCTGTATCCCATGCCCACGGTGCCGGGGTTTATGACCAGCATCCCCTGGACCTCGGAGTAATACGGAAGGTGCGTGTGCCCGAAAAGAGCCACATCCGCCCCGGCCACAAGGGCCGTGTTTATCAGCTTGTCAACCCCCAGCTTTACGCCGTAAAAGTGCCCGTGGGTGATGAAGAATTTCTTCCCTCCCAGGGTGAATACCCGGTTGCGCTCACATGCGGTGAAGTAGTCGCAGTTTCCGGCTATGGACGCCACGGGTATTTTCGGGAAGAAACGCCGCAGGTCGTCGGCGTCTCTCTCCATATCCCCAAGATGTATGATGTGGTCCGGCTTCTCCTCGAGGACAGCCGTCTCCATGGGCGGCAGGTTCCCGTGGGAGTCCGAAAAAATAAGTATTTTCATGTGTCGCCTCCGGCAGCTTTGGAATATAATGGCGTGATAATGAAATTGGGGGGTGTGAAAAACGGGAAACGATATTGAGGGCGCGGCCCGCAGGTTCCTTGACAGCGAGGACGGTCGGCGTATCGCCGGGAAAAAGGCGGAGCTTGAGCGCATAGCCTCCTCAAAGGACGGGGAGAACGTGAAGGAGCTGCTGGAAAAGAGCGGCTTTGAGGACGCCATCCGGCGCGGTGACACCGGGGCCCTCCGGGACGCGGTGGCAAGCGTGCTTAAGACCGGGTCCGGGGCGCGGCTCGCCGAAAGTCTCCGGGAAATGATGAAGAAGTGAGGCCGTGAAATGGACGGTTTTGAGGATATGCTGAACTCCATCCTCTCCTCACCGGAGCAGATGGAGAAGATTATGGGCATGGCCCGGTCCCTCTCCGGCTCCGCCCCGCAGCCGGAGGAGAAAAAGGACCCGCCCCAGGGGCCGGGGGACATACTCTCCGGCATCGACCCCGGGATGCTGGCGAAGCTTGCGGGGATACTGGGGCACCTGCGCTCCGGGGACCCGGAGAAGGAGGCGCTTGTGGCATCCATGAAGCCGTATCTTCGTCCCGAGCGCCGGGAGGCGCTGGACAAGGCGCTGAAGATAGCAAATATCGCCCACGTCGCCCGCGACGCCATAGGCGAGCTGGGAGGGGATCTCAATATCGGGCTATAACGCTTATATGGGTCCGGAGTGGATGCGCCGGGCGTCCGGCGCCCCGGCGGGCGGGCGGAGCACCTCCGGCGCGGGACGCACCGCGGCAAATACCCCGGGGCCTTCGGCCGCGCCGCCAGGGTCTCCCTCGGGGGACAAGGGCCGCTCAGGCGGCTTTCAGGCAGTCCCCCGCCCACAGGAGGCGTGTCCGCCCCTTCCCCGGGGCATGGACATGGGGGATCTCTTCCTCGCGGCGATGCTGCTGTTTCTCTACTCCGAGAGCGGGGACGCGGATTTTCTCCTGATCCTCGCCGTGGTGGGCTTTTCAATATTCAAAAATGACGGAGCGCCGCGTTAAGCGGCGCTTTAGACTGTCAAAAAAGCCCTTTCGGCCTTTTTGACAAGGGATGTGTGCGGTATTTTTCCGACGCGCATGCCGGAAAAATGTCGAATTTGAGTTTTCTGACAGACGGGGGCGCGGCGCCGGACTTTAATCGTCCCCGTCGGTCTTTTCCGTCTCCCGCTCCCCGGAGGACTCCTTTTCGGCGGCCTTCCCGGCCTCCTCCCGCTCAAAGACCTGCACATCGTGGCTGCGCAAAAGGGCGATGCCGATGATTATCGCGATGCAGAAGGCAAAGACCATTATCAACGCCTTCACCGCGCCGCTTGTCGCGATAAGCACCGCCGACAGCCCCAGCACAGCGGATATGGCGTACAGCACCGCCACGGCCTGCTTTTGGGACAGGCCCATGTCTATGAGACGATGGTGGAAGTGCCCCCGGTCCGGGCTCATGGGGTTCTGCCCCTTGAGAAGGCGGCGGATTATGGCAAAGCATGTGTCGAATATCGGAAGCGCCAGGGCCAGAAGCGGCACCGTGAAGGAGATAATCGTGTAAAACTTAAGAAGCCCCGTCACCGCCACCGTGGAGAGCACATACCCCAGCAGCAGCGCCCCGGTGTCGCCCATGAAAATCTTCGCGGGGTTATAGTTATATGGCATGAATCCAAGGCACGCGCCGAGGAGCGCCGCCAGTATCACGGCGATATTGAGATGCCCCAGCACAAGAGAAATCACAAGTATCGCAAGAGACGATATGGCGGACACACCGCAGGCAAGCCCGTCCAGCCCGTCAATGAGATTTATGGAGTTTGTTATTCCTATTATCCAGAATATGGTGATTGGTATGCTCCACGCCCCGAAGCTTATATACTGCTCCGAGCTCCAGAATATGGGGTTCACTATCATCTCTATCCGCACGCCGAAGGCCACGGCAACTCCCGCCGCGGCTATCTGTATGACGAATTTCAAAAGCGCGGGGAGGGGCACAATATCGTCTATTGCGCCCACGGTGACGATGATCACCGACCCCAGAAGTATGCCCTGCACCTGTCGGTCAAGGTCCGCGAAGAGCACCACCGCCACCAGAAAGCCGATGAATATGGCGAGTCCCCCCTGGCGGGGTATGGGGTGGTCGTGCATACGCCTCCCGTCCTTGGGGACATCCACCGCCCCCACCTTTACGGCGAAGGAGCGCACCAGCGGCGTCATTGCAAAGCACGCCAGAAACGACGCCCCGAGAGCCAGGGCGATGGTCAGCAGGTCTTTTAGTTCGATCATATATCTCTATCCTCAAAATGGAATAATTGGGGTAATATCCCCTCCGGGGTCACCTCTGGACAAAGCCGATTTTTCTGTACACCCTGCGGAGCGTCCTCTCCGCCACGCGGGATGCCTTTTCCGCGCCGGAGCGATAGACATCCTCAAGGTACGCCTTGTCCTTCAAAAGCCTCTCCGTCTCCTCCCGTATGGGGCGCAATGTCTCAATGACCGCCTCGCCCACGGCGGGCTTGAAGGCGCCGTAGCCGCAGCCGTCAAACTCCCGCTCGATCTCGTCATAGCTCTTTCCCGTGACGGCGGAGTAGATGGTCATGAGGTTGGACACCCCCGGCTTGGTCTCCGGGTCATAGTGTACGCACCTCTCGGTATCGGAGTCCGTGACGGCGCGCTTGAATTTCCGGCGTATGTCCTCCGGTCTCTCCATGAGGAACACACACCCCTCGGGCAGGGATTTGCTCATCTTCGTCTCCGGAGAGTTGAGGCTCATCACCCTCGCCCCGGCTTTGGGGATGAAGGGCTCCGGCATCTTGAACACCTCGCCGTATATCCCGTTGAAGCGCTGGACTATGTTCCGGCAGAGCTCAACATGCTGCTTCTGGTCCTCCCCCACAGGGACAAAATCAGGCTGATACAGCAGAATATCCGCCGCCATAAGGCTGGGGTAGGTGAAAAGCCCGCCGTTGACGTTCTCGGCGTGCTTTGCGGCCTTGTCCTTAAACTGGGTCATGCGGGAGAGCTCCCCGAACATGGCGTAGCAGTTGAGCACCCATCCCAGCTCCGCGTGCTGGTGGACATGGGACTGGATAAAAAGCGTGTTCATTGTGGGGTCCAGCCCGCAGGCGATGTACTGGGCGAGCTGCTCAACGGTCCTGCGTCTCAGGTCCGCCGGGTTCTGCCTGACGGTTATGGTGTGCATATCCGCCATGAAGTAGAAGCAGTCGTACTGCTGTGCCCTCTCCGCCCAGTTTTTTATGGCCCCCAGGTAGTTTCCCAGGTGCAGGTCGCCGCTGGGCTGTATTCCGGAGAGCATAACCTTTTTCGGCGTGTTTTCAATATTTTCCATAGCGATTTCCTCTTTATTTCTTTAGACCGTACTCCTCCGCAAGGCTCCTGAAGGCCGGGAGGGACCTCATTATCATGTCATGGCTTACGCAGTAGGCGATGCGCACATACCCCGGGCAGGCGAAGCTCCTCCCCGGAACCACAAGGATGTTGTGGGCCTTTGCCCTGTCGGTAAACTCCCCGTCCTCCCCCGGCGTTTTCACCCAGAGGTAGAACGCCCCGGAGGGGTACACGCACTCAAAGCCGCAGTCGGTGAGCCCCTCATAAAGCGCCCGGCGGTTTTTGTCGTAGGCGGCGATGTCCGTGCTCTCCTCAAGGCACTCCGCCGCCAGCCGCTGCTGGAGGGATGGGGCGTTGACAAAGCCAAGTATCCTGTTTGCAATGACGGCGGCATCGAAGATGAGCTGCGCGTCGTCGCACTCCGACGGTATCACCACATACCCGATGCGCTCCCCGGGAAGGGAAAGAGACTTTGACCAGGAGTAGCCCACAAGCGTATTGCGGTAGTAATTGGGAAGCCAGGGCACCTCGGCCCCGTCGTAGACAAGCTCCCTGTATGGCTCGTCGGAGATAAGGTATATCGGCGCTCCGAGCCTCCTCTGGGCCTCCTCCAGCACCCCGGCGACAGCGCGGATGGACTCCCCTGTGTAAACCACCCCCGTGGGGTTATTCGGGTTATTTATTATGACCGCCTTCGTCCTCGGCGTTATGGCGGCGCGAAGCGCCTCCTGGTCTGGCTGGAAGGAGCCGGGCGCGGCCGGAACGGCCTTCAAAACGCCGTCAAAGTTTGAGACGTAGTTTCCGTACTCCAGAAAATACGGCGCGAACGCCAGCACCTCGTCCCCGGGGTCAAGGAGCGTCTTTAAAAGGACATTGAGCCCCCCCGCGGCGCCCACCGTCATTATAATGTTGCCCTCGCCGTAATCGGTCCCGAAGCGTCGGTTGAGGGACGCGGCGACTCTCGCCCGGACCTGGGGATAGCCGGAGTTTGACATATACCCGTGAAGCTCCATGGGGTCCGTCTCAGAGGCTATGCGGATGATCTCGCTTCTCACCCGCTCCGGCGAGGGGATGTTCGGGTTGCCAAGGGAGAAGTCAAAGACGTTCTCCCGCCCGTAGAGCGCGGCAAGGCGCGCTCCCTCCTCGAACATGGCGCGGATAGCGCTCCCGTTTTTCGTCATTTGAAGCATTTTTCCGGAAATCATCTCTCCGCCTCCAAATCAACACAATTACGGGTATTATATCACGGTGCAGAGGATAATTCAATAAAAACTCAAAAAATTCCGCACCCGTCACATTTTCCGGCGGATAAGGGCTTAATCTTTCATTTTTTCCCATGTGTACAGGGGCCGCGCCTGCATATAATACCTCAAGACGCGGCGGTCCTCAATAAGACCGGTGCCGAGAGGCGAATGGTCAAGGACCCGAAGGGAGGACCCTCTTCTGGTGAGAGGGCATCTCCCAAAGCGTCTTTAAATAAACGGGGGGCCGCAGGGCCCCCCGTTTCAGCTTTCTTTGTTTTTTCCCTGCTTTGTGCCCGCTGATACCGAAATGATGCCGAAAGTTTATCGTTTCTTAATTTATTCTCCCCTTTTATATTAAGAGAAAAAAATGTATAATAGGGCTACTCACAAAGGCAAAGGCGGTGTTTTGATGTACAACATACTTATCTGCGATGACGACCGGGACATAGTCTCGGCGCTGAGGATATATCTCTCCGGGGAGGGCTACGGCATACTTGAGGCCCACACCGGGCAGGAGGCGCTGGACTTAGTCCGGGACAACGAGGTGCACCTCATACTTATGGACATAATGATGCCGGAGATGGACGGTATTTCCGCAACGTCAAAGCTCCGGGAGGAGTACAACATACCAATCATCCTCCTGACAGCCAAGGGCGAGGACACGGACAAGGTCCTGGGGCTGGGCGTGGGCGCGGACGACTATGTGACGAAGCCCTTCAACCCCGTGGAGGTCATCGCCCGGGTCAAAAGCCAGCTTCGCCGCTACACGATGCTGGGCGGCATGGAGCGCAAGCCCGACCACATCGTCCTCGGGGGCATTGACCTTGACGACGCGGGAAAGAGCGTCACAGTGGACGGCGAGCCCGTGAGCCTCACGCCAACGGAGTTTTCCATACTGAGGCTGCTGATGCAAAACCCGGGGAAGGTTTTCTCCTCCTCAGCGATATACTCCCATGTCTCCGGCGGGATGGCCCTCTCGGCGGAGAGCTCCGTGGCGGTGCACATAAGGCATCTTCGCGAGAAGATAGAGATCGTCCCCTCTGAGCCCAGATACATAAAGGTCGTCTGGGGGCAGGGGTACAAATTTGAGGGTGAACTGAAATGAAAAAGCTCACATACTGCTTCCCGGTAAAGCTCGCCGCGGTGTTCCTGCTGGTATTCTCCGCCCTGGGCACCGGAGTCTTTGCCATGGCGATTATAGTGGACTACGCCCTGGGCTTCTACCGCGTCTCCGTCTACGCCACGCTGGAGAGCGCCATTGAGTACCTTGGGGATAACGGCATAGGGCACCTGGGGTCAGGCGAGATATACCTCATCCGGGACAACTATATGCTGTTCAACACACTCATTGAGATAAGGTACGCCGCCATTGCCCTCTCCATAGTATTTCTCATAGTATCCATTCTTCTCTTCATCTACCTCATGTGCGCCGCCGGGCGCAGGCCGGGGAGCGATACGATAGCACTCAGTATGTTCGACAGGATCCCCTTCGACCTCACGCTGTGCCTTGCGGGCTTTGTACTGTTTATATTATTCCAGATGGCCTACGAGATGGGCTACGTCTGGATCCGGGACGACCCGGTGATATACTTTATCTTTGTCGCCGTCATCGGTGTTGTGATGCTCCTTGTGGCGCTGTGGGTGTTCTACACCTTTGCCGCCCGGGCCAAGGCGGGGAAATGGTGGCGCAACACGGTGATCTTCTTTGTGCTGAGCAGGGTCTTTAAATGGCTGCGTTCCTTTTTCCGGTTCATGGTCAGGATGTATCACGCCGTACGCCTGGAGTGGCGCGTCGCCATTGCCGTCGTGGGCATGGCCTTTCTCAGCCTCATCTCCCTCCTGTTTGCCGACAGCAACAGGGACGAGGCGTCGGCAGCGATTTTCTTTCTCCAGTACGGCGCGGCCTTTGCCGTGCTCGTATTCAGCGCCTACCAGTTCCGCCTCCTCCGCTCCGCCGGGGAGAAGCTTGCCGCCGGGGAGCTGGAGTACAAGGTGGATACCTCTAAAATGTACTTTGACTTCCGCCTGCACGGGGAGGACCTCAATTCTATCGGCGAGGGCATGAGCGCCGCTGTGGAACAGCGTATGCGTTCCGAGCGTCTTAAGACCGAGCTCATAACGAATGTCTCCCATGACATAAAGACCCCTCTCACCTCCATTGTCAACTATGTGGACCTTCTCCGCAAGGACCACTCTCCCGAGGAGGAGGCGCAGTATCTGGATGTCTTAAAGCGCCAGTCCGACAAGCTTCGCAGGCTCACCGTGGACCTGGTGGAGGCCAGCAAGGCCAGCACCGGGAACCTGCCCACGGAGCTCGTCCCCACAAACACGCTGGAGCTCATAAATCAGGCAGTGGCGGAGTACGCCGACAGGTTCGAGCAGGGGCAGCTTGAGCCCGTGATAACCTCCCCGGAAAAGCCCGTGACGGTCCTCGCCGACGGGCGGCACCTGTGGCGGGTGCTGGATAACCTCTTCAACAACGCCATAAAATACGCCCAGCCCGGCACCCGCGTCTACATCGACGTGCGGCGGCTTGACGGCGGGGCGCTCATATCGGTAAAAAACATATCCCGCGAGAGGCTCAATGTCTCCTCCGACGAGCTCATGGAGCGCTTCGTCCGTGGGGACGAGAGCCGGCACACCGAGGGCTCGGGCCTTGGACTGAGCATAGCCAGGAGCCTCACGGAGCTCATGGGCGGGTCCTTCGACATCGTAATCGACGGGGACCTGTTCAAGGCGGAAATACGGCTGAAGCTTGTCTGACGGCCCGGAGGACAGCGCTCTACTAAAGGTGGTTTTCATGGAAACAAAGCAGAAAAAACATATTGGGCTTATAATATTACTCCTGTTCCTGGCGTTGGCGCTCCTCGCCTTCTCCCTATTCGGAGGATTTGAGAGCCTCAAAAAGCTCTACCGCCAGCTTAAGTCCTTCGACTACATCGACGACGAGGAGCTCCGGGAGGCCTTTGAGGAGATGTCCAAAAATAACCCGGATGCGGAGGCGTTCTGCGACAACTTCAAAGGCATCACGGATTACGACCTGACATTGGATGTCAGCGAGGACGATGCCTTCCGCGCCGGAGACCCCGTCCCCTACTTCACCCAGTGGGACGCCAGGTGGGGCTACTGCAAATACAGCTCCGGCCTTATCGGCTGGACGGGCTGCGGCCCCACGGCTCTGAGCATGGTGGCTATGGGCCTTACAGGCGACGGTACTCTGACCCCGGCGTACATGGCGGACCTCTCCTCCCGGGAGGGCTACTGCGTCAAGGGCTCCGGCACGAGCTGGACCTTCTTCACCGAGGGCGCGGCGCCTGTGGGCCTCACCGCCAGGGAGCTGCCGCTGTGGGAGGCGACAATGCGCAGTGAACTCGAGGCGGGACACCCCATCATCTGCGTCATGGGTCCGGGCTACTTCACCACAACGGGACACTACATAGTCCTCACCGGCTGTGACGAGGAGGGCTTCTTCGTCCTCGACCCCTTCCGCCCCTCCAACAACAGGACATACAGCTACGATGAGCTGTCGCCGGAGATAAAAAATCTCTGGTCCTACTCCCTTAAGTGAGAGAAAAAGGCGCTGTTGAATTTTGTCGAATTAAGTCTAAACCACAATATGTTGAATAATCTTTAAAAAAGGCCACAAAAGTTCAAAAATTATTTATTCCGATTTCCTGTTTTTTCTTGCATTCCTTGACGGATTGTGGTATTTTCTGTCTATAAATCAATGTTTTCAGGGGTGAATCGGAATGAAAAAGTTCTTTAGCGTATTACTGGCTGAGGGAGACGCTGAGTTACGTCAGACGCTTGCGGAGCTTATCGGCGGGGAAGACGATTTGAACGTTCCTGCCTGTGTCGGCTCCGGCGCCGAGGCACTCCGTCTCATTGACGAGCTGCGTCCCGACATTCTTGTCACAGGTCTGTACCTCACGGACATGGACGGGCTGGGGCTTCTGGAGAGGACGGCGTCACTCCCGGAGGCCGCAAGGCCGATAATGCTCATGGTCTCGCCTGTCTCAACTCCGCTGACCCTCCGCGCGGTTTCGGTGCTTGGGGCATCCTATTATGTGATGGACCCCCTCTCCGCACCCGGGCTGGTGTCCCGCCTGAGGCTCCTCGCGGGGATGGTGTCAGCGGGCCACGAGGATGAGGAGATCCTTCTGATGATAGATGAGCTTCTCTATGAGCTTTGCGTACCCGCGAACCTGTCGGGCTGCAAGTACCTCCGGGAGGGCATAGCCGTGGCCTACTTTCGCCCGTCGTCCCTTGACGCGGTGACGAAGCTCCTTTACCCCGAGATCGCCCGGCGCACAGGCTCCACGCCCGAGAGGGTGGAGCGGTCCATCCGCTGCGCCGTGGACGCGGTGTGGAAGCGCGGCGGCTCCGAGCCGATAAGAAAGCTCATAGGCCCCTACCTGCGTGGAAGACCGACCAACGGAGAGCTTATAGCGGCAGCGGCCCGCGAGCTTCGCCGGAGGGTGTCCAGAAACAGCGCAATTTGATTTAATACTATTCCCAGATAAAAATTGATATTTTTATCTGGGAAGGCTGTGCTACGCACAGCCCATTTAAGCGCTGAAAGCGCTTAAATGACGTCTCATACAAAACCTGACGCGCCTTCGGCGCTATAAAAAGTGCTTTGCACTTTTTAACAGGTTTTAGTATAAAAACCGCGTTGAAAACCACACAAAAAAGCAGGCCCGCCTTAATGACGGGTGCCCGTAAGAAAGTTTTGAGGCCAAAATTATAATTACGGCATCTGTCCAGGCTGGATTGGGACAAGCAAAAAGCGCGGAGTATCAGGGAATCCCCCGGTACTCCGTGCTTTACTTTGTAATGAATCGAACTATCACACGATCTTGAATGTAGTGATTAACCTATTATGGCTTTTATCCATTCAGACAGCTTTTTTGTAAGATCATTATGGTCATCCCAAACAAGTGTCTGCTTTTGTGCAACATCAAAATGCGGCTTTAAGTATTTTGCGTAAGGGCTAACTTCTTTGGCGGTATAATCTTTTGTAAAAACTTCCTTGCTACAAGAGATAATAACTTCTTTCCCAAGCCCAAGCGCATAGCCTGCTTCATAATAGGCACCGTAATTGGGGTCAGTTATATCAAGAATCAAGAAACGACTTTCACGGATGAGGCGAAGCATTTCGGGTACAATTTGATGATTATGAATGATTTCGTCGATAAATTCCGGGGAATAGCCTGCTTCAACAATTCCTGCTCTTATAGCTTCTCTTGTTGCATCTGTTCCGGGATTAAATGCCATTGAAACGAAAACTTTTTTGTTATTGTCATCACTACGCTGTAAGTCATCTATCCGTTTCCAGCCCTCTGCCAAAAGTGTTATACGAACATCCGTATTCCCAAATCCGAAAGTTGCATAGTCATTTCTTTTTAGATATTCTGTTACAGCCGCTATTTGTTGGTGCATCTGTTCTTCATTCATTTGCTCTCCATTTTTGCCTATACGTTTAATGAACATCGCACTTATTAACTCGTTTTTGGTGAGGTTAATTGCATTTCCCCAAAAACCAGCGAGTGTAGCAAACCCTAACAATATTTTAGAAATACGCTCAGCAAATGTATGAGGATAAAACGCACGGATTTCTTCTTCACTTATATACCTTACCGAATGATGCTGCGCATAGTGATTATCATAGTACGATTTATCGCCCATAAAGCTCATATAGCCGTCAAACTTTTCGTGAAATGCTTCATTACCGGCATAGAACAAGAAGGATGCCGTTTCATCCTTCAAATTATCCATTGCGTTAGTTGGATAAACTTTTTGCACATAATGTCCACAAGTTGAACATTCGCAAATATGATACACATAATCCTTGCTTGGCTGAACATTCATTTCAGAACCACAAAATGGGCATATAATTTTCTTTGTTTCCAAGTAAAACACCTACCTTTCCTGTCACTAAGCATTCCGCAAGCTCTTATAAATCTCCTCTGTGAAAATCCCCAGCACCTGCTTCTTAACATCATCGTTGCTGAGCAGCATGG
>CANRIU010000020.1 GCA_947630755.1 uncultured Oscillospiraceae bacterium
GTGCATCAGGGGGCCGCCCGGAGTGCCGGGGAAGATGGCCTTGTTAAACTGCTTGCCGAACTCCGGGTCGGCGGTGAGTATCATGCCGCCCCGGGGGCCACGGAGTGTCTTGTGGGTGGTGGTGGTGACGACGTGGGCGTAGGGGATGGGGCTCTCGTGCTCTCCGGCGGCGACAAGGCCGGCGATGTGGGCCATGTCCACCATGAGGTACGCGCCGACGCTGTCGGCAATCTCCCGGAATTTCTTAAAGTCGATGGCCCGGGGGTAGGCGGAGGCGCCGGCGACTATGAGCTTGGGAGAGTGCTTTTTCGCAAGGTCATAGAGGGCGTCGTAGTCGATGCGCCCGGTCTCGGCGCTGACGCCGTAGGGGACGAAGTTGAAGTATTTTCCGGAGAGGTTCACCGGGGAGCCGTGAGTGAGGTGTCCGCCCTCGGCAAGGTTCATGCCCAGCACCGTGTCGCCGGGGGTCAGCAGGGCGAAGTACACGGCGGTGTTGGCCTGAGCGCCGGAGTGGGGCTGGACGTTGGCGTAGCCCGCGCCGAAGAGCTCCTTTGCCCGGTCGATGGCTAAATTCTCCACCAGGTCCACATACTCGCAGCCGCCGTAATAGCGCTTTCCGGGGTAGCCCTCGGCGTACTTGTTGGTGAGGACGCTGCCCATCGCCGCCATGACGGCGGGGGAGACGTAGTTTTCGGAGGCTATGAGCTCGATATTGCGCTTTTGCCGTCCCAGCTCCAGCGCCATGGCGGAGGCGACGGCGGGGTCTGAGTTTGCGATGAAGCCGATGGAGTTTTGAAGGTCAGAATACATAAGGTTCTCCTATAAAATTATTTTCTGTACATTATTATTCCAAGTGTCTTGGGGCCGCAGTGGTTGGATATGGTGCACCCGGCGACGGCGTCCACGAGCTCCTCAAAGCCGCAGAGCTCCATGACGGTGCTTCTGGCCTCCTCGAGAAATTCGGGGGAGAAGCCGTTGGACTTTACGAGAAACGCCCTGGAGGTGTCTATGGCCTCCGGGTCGGAGAGCCTGTCCCTGAGGTACTTGAGGACGACCTTCTCGATGGCGCCCCGGTACTTTTTGCCCACGTCCATCTTACCGTCCTGAAGCTCAATGCAGGGCTTGAGGTTCAGGAGATTGGCGCCCAGCGCCACAAGGGGGGAGCAGCGCCCTCCGGCCTTGAGGTAGTCAAGGGTATCGATGACGAAGCTGACATCGAGCTTCTCCCGCTTTTCCTCCACCCTTGCCACTATCTCCTCCGGGGAGAGCCCGGCTTCGGCGAGCTCACAGGCGGTGAGGACCAGCAGGGAGATGCCGCAGGAGAGGTTCTGAGAGTCCACAACGTAGACGTTCCCCACCTCCGCCCCGGCGATGATGGCGTTCTGGTAGCAGGCGGACATGGACTGGGAGATGGTGAAGTGGATTATGGCGTCACAGTCCAGGCGGAGCTCACGAAATACCTCGAGATAGTCGCCGACGTTGACGGCGGCGGTGTTGCCCAGCTTTCCTCCGGCGCTCACATGGTCGAAGATGTCCTGGGCGGTTATCTCCACCCCGTCGCGCCGGGCGACGCCGTCCATCACGACGTAAAGGGGGAAAATGTGTACGCCGTATTTTTCGGCGAGGGGCGCGGGCAGGTCGCAGGTGCTGTCGGCAGTGATCCGTATCCTCATGGCATATACCCTCCAATTTTACAATATAACGTATTGTATAATACCACATATCTCAAAATAATGGTAGGGTATTTATAGACAAAAAACCGGGATACTGTCGGGAATTATAATATAAATAGCAAAAAATCCCCGCTTTCTTCGGGGCTTATGGGATTTAACGGAAAGGGAGACGGCAAAAACCGTCTCCCTTTTACATTTTGTGGGGCTTACTGGGCAAGGTCCTCGTATACGGAGACCTGCTTGCGGGTGCGGTTGACGTGCTCATAGCGGACCTTGCCGGAGACAAGGGCGTAGAGGGTGTCGTCGCTGCCCTTGCCGACGTTGACGCCGGGGTGGATAGCGGTGCCGCGCTGACGAACAAGGATATTTCCGGCCAAAACGTACTGACCGTCAGAGCGCTTCACGCCAAGACGCTTGGACTCGGAATCGCGGCCGTTCTTGGTGGAGCCCATTCCTTTTTTATGTGCCATGTAGATTACACCTCCGATTGTGAAGATAGGTAAGGCCGATCACGCGTTGATGGCGTCGATGGTGACCTTGGTGTAGGGCTGCCTGTGGCCCTGCTTACGGCGATAGTTCTTCTTGGGACGCATCTTGTAGACGATGATCTTTTTGGACTTACCAGTCTTTACCGCGGTGGCGGTGACGGTAGCTCCCTCGACCACGGGGCGTCCGTAGGTAGCGGTGCCGTCGTCGTTAAAGAGGGCAAGGACCTTGTCGAAGGTGACGGACTCGCCGTCCTCCACGCCCAGCTTCTCAACGAAGAGGGTGTCGCCGGCGGAAACTCTGTACTGTCTGCCGCAGGCCTCAATAATTGCTGTCATTTTTTCACCTCTTAAATATTAGAGACTCGCTCTCGCAGGCGTGCTTTCGCAGCTTTTTTGGCTCAGCTCAAAGCGGCTTATCCATTATAAATTCACATTTCGGGAAAGTCAACATATTTTTTTAAAAAACAGAGATTTTTTTACCTGAAAATACGCACAAGAACGCGAAGGCGGCCCTTTTTCGTCTCCCGTGCGACGCCCTCGTAGACAAAGCGGCCCAGATGGCGGACGGAGATTATGTCCCCTGGGGATATATCCGCCGAGGCGCTTTTCGCAAGGCGGCCCGAGATGAATACGAGCTCCTTCTCAATAAGCTCCTGGGCCTGACTGCGGGAGAGCTTAAAGACCGCGGCAACGGCGGCGTCGAGGCGCTCCGACGCCACGACGAGCTCCGACACCGGGGGCGGGGCGGAGAGAGTCTCCGGCGGGTCCGAGGGGGCGCAGGAGACGGAGGTGCGGCGCACGGAGGTGAGATTGTCGCAGATGAAGCCGGAGACGCTGTCGAGGCAGAAGAGGGTGCCCACGTTTTCAAGGACCTCGATGTCGCCGAGGACCTCCCGGCGCAGCCCCAGGGACATGAGGGAGCCGAGAAAGTCCCGGTGGGTGAGGGGGTCGGCGAATTTTTGCCGGAGTGGGGCGATCCTAAGGCAGGTGATCGGCGCTTCGTACATGTAGCCGCAGAGCTCCTCCGAGCCGAAGGAGGCGACCTTGCGCTCAGAGCCGGGGAGGCCGCCCCAGAGGGTGAAGGGGCAGTCCAGCCGGAGCCTGAGAAGGGTGTCCTGCTCGGCGAGAGTCAAAAACTCCGAGCAGACCCAGTGACCCCGGTCCAGGGCACGGCGGGAGAGCTCCGTCAGGCGGTTTATAAGGAGGGATTCATTTTCCATCTTTCAATACCTTTTTGATGCGCGGCAGGGCGAACTGGGCGGCAAATCCGGTGAAGAGCCCGGTTATCACCCCGGAGACCGCGAGTACGGGGAGATAGACGAGAAGTGAGGGGGTGGAGGTGACGAGTATGGCGGCGGCGATCTGGCCCAGGTTGTGGGCTATGGCGGCGAGGGCCGACACGGCCCAGAGCTGCCGGGTGGAGGTGAAGGGGCGCAGCGCCGCCATCACGAAAAAGGCGAGAAGGCCGCCCGCGGCGCTGTATAAGAGCGCCATCATGTTCCCGGAGAACAGCGCGCCCAGCAGCACACGCACCGTGAGCACCGCAAGGGCGTCCCAGGGGCTCAGGGCGTAGAGGGTGATGAGGGTCACGATGTTGGCAAGCCCGAGCTTTACGCCGGGTATGGGGACAAGGTCCGGGAGATGGAGCTCCACCACGAATATGGCGAGGGCCGCGGCGGCGAGGACGCTGTCGCGGATAAGGCGTCGAAGCTCCATGCCGTCACCCCGTAACCGCGTCCACATCGGAGCCGCCGCCTGTGAGGGTTATCACAAGCCTGTGGGGCAGGCAGACGATGGGCGCCGCGCCGTCAAGCCAGCCGGAGGCGACGCATACGCCGTCGGGGCAGTCGGCGGACTCCACACATATGCGCCCCGGCTCGATGAGCACCACGTTCTCGCCCCATTCGGAGGTTACGGTGAGGCGCTCGGGCTTTCTTACAAGGTCGAGGTCCACGGAGCGTATGAGGACGCCGTCGGAGCGTATCTCCGCCACCCTGCCGGGTGCGGGGCGGAGGAGAAGGTATGCCGCGAGGGCGAGGGAGAGGAGAAATATCGCGGATATTATGTAAACAAATGTCCTGCTTTTAATCACGGGAAATCACCTGTAATTCAATGTCCTCATAGCCGTCGGCGAGGGTGGCTCCGGAGGCAAGGCCGGATGTTATGTAAACTTCACCGCCGTCGGTGACGAATACGCACTCAAAGCCCTCGCACTCCCGCCAGAGGGCGGCGGCCCGGTCAAGGCCCATGACGAAGAGGGCAGTGGAGAGGCCGTCGCATAGGACGCCCTCCGGGCCGACGACGGTGACTGAGGCGAGGCCGGAGCGGGCGGGGGCGCAGGTGTCGGGGTCGAGGATGTGGTGGTAGGTCACGCCGCCCTCCTCAAAATAGCGCTCATAGCCGCCGGAGGTGACAACGGCGCAGTCCCGGACCTCCAGGGCGAGAAGATATGATTCGCCGAAGGGGTCGCGGACGCCGACACGCCAGGGCGAGCCGTCGGGCTTTGAGCCAAGAGCGTGGACGTTGCCGCCCAGGTTCAAAAGGGCGCTTTCCACGCCCCGGGAGCGGAGAAGCTCCGCGCACCTGTCCCCGGTCCAGCCCTTTGCCACGGCGCCCAGGTCCAGCATCACGCCCTCCGGGAGCTTTACGGAGACGCCGTCCAGCTCCACGGCGGAGTAGTCCACCGTTTCGGCGATTTTTTCAAGCTCCGGCTTATCCGGGACGCGGTAGTCACCGATGGTGAAGCCCCAGGCCAGGACCGCGGGGTAGACGGTCACGTCCAGCGCGCCGCCTGTGAGGGCGCATATCTCCAGCGCCCGGGAGATGAGACGGGCAGTGTCCGGCGACACGTCCCAGGCGGAGCTGGCGTTGAGGTTATATATGTCGCTGCCCTCCGCCGTGGCGGAGAGGGAGGCGTCCAGGGAGCGGATAAGGTCCTCCGCCGCTTGAAGGTCCTCCTCACGGCCCCAAATATCAAGGCTCATCACCGTGTCCATGGCAAATACGGTGTCGCTGGCCCGGGGCGCGGATGAGCAGGCGGAGAGAAGCAGCAAAAGCGCCGCCATAAGCGGCAGCGCCCGCCTCACTGCGCTCCCTCCGGTGTATTATCGCCGGGAAGATCGTCCTCCGGGTCCGGGGAATCGGGCTGTGAGCCGTAGTCGAGGGGGGGCTCGTCCTCCCCGGGGGAGGGCTCCTCAAGCCAGGGGATCTCAAGGCGGACGCCGTCGGAGGTGTAGACTATGTATCTGCGAAAGCCGAAGAAAACGGCGAAGGCCAAAATCACCACCACCGCTGCCGCGGCGGCGAGGATGAGCAGCGCCGTCCTCACGGGGCGGCGGCTGCGGTAGATACGGACCTCATTCCGGGACATATCACATTTCCCCGTTCTCTATCGCCGTTAACATATCTACTCTCACGGCGTGGCGGCCCCCCTCAAAGGAGCTCCGGAGGAAGGTGTCCACTATTTTGAGGGCGAGACCCGTCCCCACCACCCCCGCGCCCAGGGCGAGCATGTTTGCGTTATTGTGGCGGCGGGTCATCTCCGCCGAGTAGCAGTCGGAGCAAAGGGCGCAGCGTATGCCGGGGACCTTGTTGGCGGCGATGGACATGCCTATACCGGTGGTGCAGACGACTATGCCAAGCTCGCAGGAGCCGTCAGCCACGGCGTGGGCGGCCCTGGCGCCAAACTCCGGGTAGTGGCAGCTCTCCTTTGACCAGGTGCCGAAGTCCACGCAGGTGTGGCCAAGGGCCTCAAGGTGGTCCTTCACGGCGTGCATGAGGTCGTAGCCGCCGTGGTCGCAGGCAAGGGCGATATTCATATTTTATCCTCCTTAAAAAAGCGTATTTCAGAGACGCACAAATTCCGGTCTGTGCTCTTTATAGAGGCAGACGTATTTATAACCGAGGCTCCTTAAAAGCTCGTAGCTCTCCCATATCCCCGCCCCGACGGACTGCGCTCTGTGGGCGTCGGTGCCGCAGGTTATTATCTCTCCGCCCATTTGGCGGTAGAGGCGAAGGACCTCCGGCTCCGGGATAAACTGGCCCAGGGCGTCCGAAAGCCCGGAGCAGTTGACCTCGATGCCGATGCCGCGCTCTATGGCGCGGCGAAAGAGGGCGCGCAGGCGGTCTGAGTAGTCCGCCATTTTAAAGCCCTTCCCCTGACGGGCCATGTAGCGCTGCATATAGCCGATGTGGCCCAGAACGTCGCAAAGCCCCTCGTTTACAAGGAGAATGTACTCGTCAAGGTACTCCTCTATCTGCCCGCGCATATCCTCCGGGTCCTCGGGGTAGGTGAGAAAGTAGAAGTCCCGCTGTCCGCGCAGGTTGTGTATGGAGCCGATGGTGAAATCGAAGATGGGCCGGGAGTATATCCTCCGCCCCTCCTCGGGAAGGTAGTGGGGGGAGCCGACCTCACAGCCGAGGCGAAGGTCGATGCGCCCTCCCAGCTTTTCCCGGACACGGGAAAAATCCACGAAGAGCCCGTCCCAGTCCTCAAGGGGCGGGAACTGGTCGTCGTAGACGGGGGACTGGCAGCAGTTTTCGATGTGGTTTGTGATGCACATGTGGGTCAGCCCGGCATCTATCCCGCCGAGGACGAGCTCCTCCATGGAGCACTCGGCGTCGGGGGACCAGGGCAGGCAGTGGGTGTGGTAGTCGGCAAGCATCGTGCCACCTCCGGGAAAAACGGTGAAAACGTATAAAGTATATCACATTTTCCCGAAAAAGCAACAACCCCTTCGCGAAAAGGCGAGGGGGTGACATTCGCGAAAAGGCGAGGGGGTGAAAAAGACTGTCGGAAAAGCCGCGGCGGGCTTTTCCGACAATGAGGCGCGTTATAAGTATATGGATCGGGAAAAATCACTTTTTTCTTCCGAATCGCCGGGGTTTGGAGGTGTTTCCGCCGCCGCCAAGGGACTCGTCGAGCTTTTTGACAAGCTCCCTCTGTTCGTCGGTCAGGTTCTTTGGAATGGTGACGTTGACGGTGAAGAACTCATCGCCCCTGCCGGAGGCGCGAAAATAGGGTATGCCCTTGCCTTTGACCCTGAAAGTGTCGCCGTGCTGGGTCCCGGCGGGGATGGGGTATTTCACCTTGCCGTCCAGGGTCGGTATCTCAAGCTCCGCGCCGAGCATGGCCTGAGTTACGGTTATGGGCACCTCAAGAAGGACGCTGTTGCCGTCACGCTCGAAAAATTCATGGGGGCGGACGGAGACCGTCACCAGAAGGTCGCCGCAGGGGCCGCCGTTGGGTCCGGCGTTGCCGCGGCCGCGAAGGGAGATGGTTACGTTGCTGGAGATCCCGGCGTCGATGTGTATCTCCTCGCTCCGGGTGCGGCGGACTCTTCCGGCGCCCTTGCACCTGGAGCAGGGCTGGTGGATTATCTTGCCCCGCCCCTGGCAGCGCTGGCAGTCGGCCTTCGACTGCACCACGCCGAAGGGCGTGCGCTGGTTTACGATGACGGTGCCCGTGCCGTGGCAGTCGGGGCAAATCTCCGGGGTGGTCCCGGCGGCGCAGCCGGTGCCGCCGCACTCCTCGCACTGCTCGATGCGCTGGAAGCTCACGGTCTTGTCGCAGCCGAAGGCGGCCTCCTCGAAGGTTATGGTTATGCCGGAGCGTATGTCGTCCCCCTGACGGGGGGCGGTCCTTGAGCGCTGGCGTCCGCCGAAGTTTATGCCGCCGCCGAAGATGCTGAATATGTCGTCAAGGTCGATGCCGCCGAAATCGAAGCCACCGAAGCCGAAGCCGCCTCCGCCCGCGCCGTTCTGGGCGGCGTAGGACGGGTCAACTCCCGCAAAGCCCATCTGGTCGTATCTGGCGCGCTTCTCCTTGTCGGAGAGGACCTCGTATGCCTCGCCGGCCTCCTTAAGGCGCTCCTCGCACTCCTTGTCCCCGGGGTGGAGGTCCGGGTGGTTCTCCTTGGCTATTTTGTAAAATGCTTTCTTGAGCTCCGCGTCGGTCGCCGTTTTGGGAACGCCAAGGACCTCATAATAATCACGCTTTTCAGCCATTGCGTCGTCGCGAAAACCGCCTGCCCCGCCGCGCCGAATGGGGCACGGCTCAGGTGCGGTTTTTGCTCCTCCTTTCCGTCCCGAACCCGCGCCGCTGGGCTTCGGGCCGGTAATTCACAAGGTCGCGGAGCCGCCGGGCGGCTCCGCATAAATCGGTTTTTATTTATTGTCGTCGTCGTCGACTACGGTGTAGTCGGCGTCGTAGTACTGCTGCTGGCCGCCGCTGCCCTGACCGCCGTACTGCTGACCGCCCATGTTGGGGTCATAGTACTGCTGCTGGCCCGCGCCGGGGTTGGGCCCGCCCTGGGGATTTGCCTGTGCGTAGAGCTTCTCGCTGGCCTTGTAGAAAGCCTGAGTGAGGGCGTCGGTGGCGGACTTGATGGCGGAGGCGTCAGTGCCGGAGAGGGCGGACTTGAGCCCCTGAAGGGCGCTCTCCACAGCCTGCCTGTCGGCGGGGTCGAGCTTGTCGCCGGACTCGGAGAGGATCTTCTCCGCCTCGTAGACCATCTGGTCGCCCTGGTTGCGGGCGTCGACCTCCTCGCGGCGGCGCTTGTCCTCGGCGGCGTACTGCTCCGCCTCACGGACGGCCTTCTCCACGTCGTCCTTGGACATGTTGGTGGAGGAGGTGATGGTGATGTGCTGCTCCCGGCCCGTGCCCAGGTCCCGGGCGGAGACGTTGACGATGCCGTTGGCGTCGATGTCGAAGCTGACCTCTATCTGGGGCACGCCGCGCCTTGCGGCGGGGATGCCGTCCAGATGGAAGCGGCCCAGGGACTTGTTGTACTGGGCCATCTCGCGCTCGCCCTGGAGGACGTTGACCTCGACGGAGGTCTGGTTGTCCGCGGCAGTGGAGAACACCTGCTTGCGGTTGCAGGGGATGGTGGTGTTGCGCTCGATTATCTTGGTGAACACGCCGCCGAGGGTCTCAATGCCCAGAGACAGGGGAGTGACGTCGAGCAGGAGGATGCCCTCCACGTCGCCGCCAAGGACGCCGCCCTGGATAGCCGCGCCAACTGCGACGCACTCGTCGGGGTTGATGCCCTTGAAGCCCTCCTTGCCTGTGAGCTTGCGGACCTCCTCCTGAACGGCGGGGATGCGGCTGGAGCCGCCCACCAGAAGGACCTTGGAGATGTCGGCTCCGGTGAGCCCGGCGTCCGCCATGGCCTGACGCACGGGGCCGGCCGTCGCGGCGACAAGGTGGGCAGTGAGCTCGTTGAACTTGGCCCGGGTGAGGGGGATGTCCATGTGCTTGGGCCCGGTGGCGTCGGCGGTGATATAGGGGAGGTTTATATTGGTGGAGGTGACGCCGGAGAGGTCGCACTTGGCCTTCTCGGCGGCCTCCACAAGGCGCTTCATGGCGGCGCGGTCGGTGGAGAGGTCAACGCCGTCGGTCCTCTTAAAGGTGTCGATGAGGTACTTGACGATGCACTGGTCGAAGTCGTCGCCGCCGAGGCGGTTGTTGCCGGCGGTGGCAAGGACCTCGATAACGCCGTCGTCGATGTTGAGGATGGACACGTCGAAGGTGCCGCCGCCAAGGTCGTAGACCATTATCTTCTGGCTCTGCTCCTTGTCGACGCCGTAGGCCAGAGCCGCGGCGGTGGGCTCGTTGATGATGCGCTTTACGTCGAGCCCTGCGATCTTTCCGGCGTCCTTGGTGGCCTGACGCTGGGAGTCGGTGAAGTAGGCGGGGACGGTTATGACGGCCTCGGTCACGGGCTGACCAAGGTACGCCTCGGCGTCGGACTTGAGCTTCATGAGGATCATGGAGCTTATCTCCTGGGGGGTGTAGGACTTGTTGTCGATCGTGACGCGGTAGTTGGAGCCCATCTCGCGCTTTATGGAGCTGATGGTGCGGTCGGGGTTGGTGATGGCCTGACGCTTGGCGACGTGGCCCACCATGCGCTCGCCGTCCTTGGAGAAGGCGACGACAGACGGGGTGGTGCGCATACCCTCAGCGTTGGCTATGACTACCGGCTCGCCGCCCTCCATGACCGCGACGCAGCTGTTTGTTGTTCCCAGATCTATGCCGATGATTTTTCCCATTGTATTTTCCTCCTGTATATTGATTGAAATAGTTTACACGGTTATTTTGATATTGAAGGCAGATTCAGTTTGCCACCTTTACCATTGAAAAGCGTATGACCTTGTCCCCGAGGGTGAAGCCCTTTTGAAATTCCTCGACTATCTCCCCCTCGCCGCGGCTGTCGTCGTCGATGTGCATCACGGCGTTGTGGAGGTTCGCGTCAAATTTCCGGCCCACCGCCTCGATGGGCTTGACGCCCAGCTTTGAAAGGACTTCCTCGAGCTGGGACATGGTCATTTTGATGCCCTTTAAAAACGCCTCGTCCCCGCAGCCCGTCTTAAGGGCGCGCTCCAGGTTGTCGTAGACCGGAAGGAAGCTTATGACCACGTCGGATTTGACCTGAGCGTAGAGGGCCTCCCGCTCCTTCTGGGTGCGCTTGCGGTAGTTTTCATACTCGGCGTAAAGACGAAGGTACTTGTCGTGCTCGGAGACCAGCGTTTCCCTGATCGTGGTTTTCTTTGCGGATTCGCCGAATATTTTGCTGAAGATTTCCTGAAGCTCCTTCGGGTCAAGCTTTTCCTCGACGGCCTCGGGCTGGTCCTGGGGCGCCGCGGCGTCCTGCTCCGGGACGTTTTTCTCGTTATCACTCATCTTTGCTGTCTCCTTTGATCATAAGTTTGCCAAATCCCGGCGGGGGAGTGGAGCCGCCGCCAAGAAGCCTTGAGAGGCCACCGGCGATGTAGCTGAGCTTGGCGGCAACGGCGGAGTAGTCCATACGGGTGGGGCCGACCACGCCGATGAGGCCCCGCATATTGTCCCCGGCGTTGTAGCTTGCCAGCACCACGCTTGAGTCGCGAAGCTCCGCCGCGGCGTTCTCGGGCCCTATGAGGACCTTGACGTCGCCGAAATCCTGCCCCCCGGTGAGGGCGGTGAGGTTTCCGGAGTCGGAGAGGTAATTTATAAGCCTGTGGGCCTTGTCGGGGTCCTTGAACTCCGGCAGCTTAAGGAGGGTGGCCTCCCCGGAGACTGACGCCCCGCCCCCGGCGGAGCTGACGAGAGTCTCGATGATGAAGCTTGCGATGACCGATGTGAGGCCCATTACGTCCCCCACGGAGCGCTCGGAGGCGTTGATGAGGTCGGAGGTTATTTTGTCCTCGGTAATCCCGGTGAAGCCGGAGTTGAACACCGCCGACAGCTTCTGGAGCATCTCCTGAGTGAAGGAGAAGGGCAGGTGGACAAGCTTGTTTTTCACCGTGTCCCCGGAGAGAAGGAGAACGATGATAAAGCTGTTGGGGTCAAGGAAAATAAGGTCCACGCGCTTCACCGTGACGGGCTTGGGGACGGAGAGCGTCACCGCGGGGTAGCTCGTGAGCTCCGTAGCCATGCGGCCCACATGGGCGATAAGCTTGTCGAGCTCCGCGGCCTTTTCCGTGAGGGAGAGGTTTATCCGCTCGGTCTCCTCAAGGCTCAGCTCCCGCTCCCGCATGAGCTCGTTGACGTAGAGCCTGTATCCCTTTGCGGTGGGTATCCTTCCGGCGGAGGTGTGGGGCTGCTCAAGATAGCCCTCGCGGGCAAGCTCCGCAAGCTCGTTTCTGATAGTCGCCGAGGAGCACTCAAGCCCAGAGCGCTGCTGGACGGTCTTGCTGCCGACAGGCTCCGCTGTTTCGATATACTCCTCAACCACGGCCTTTAGTATGTGCCTTTTTCTGTCGGATAGCTCCATGTCCTCACCTCTTTAGCACTCATCCACTTCGAGTGCCAAGGATAATTTAACACTGTCCCCAGCGATTGTCAAGGGGGGAGAGGCCATTTAATAAAAATTTCATACACCGGATAAGCGAACGAAAAAACCGGGCGAAAAACGGTATAAAAAAGACCGCTGACATTTTCACCGGGGAGCCGGCGTGTCAACGGTCTGTTTTCCGGTATCAGGTTTTAACGGTCAGGGCGATAAACGGATTTTACATCCTCCGTTTTCTCTGGGAAAGTAAGGATTTATCGAGCTTAGCCGCCTGTCTCTCATTATAGATTCGACGACCATCTCGCTACACCGCAAATCGTTGAAAAGCCCGGAACAATCAACGCCGAAAGCGTCCGACAGAGCGGCGGAAATTTGTAGTTTGCAGGCATCCCAATATTGAGAATACATTAATACCTTTTTGTTGACCGTCTCCTCGATTTCCGTATAAATCTCCCGCAGGGTGTGCTCCATGTATTCTCTCCTTTTTGAAAGAGGGAGACTGTCGGCGTGGGCCCTGTCGAGCCTGGGGAAGAAATGAAATAAAGGTTCCGACTAGAACGGGGATCCGCCATCTGTTTGAAACTCCATGATCCGCGAAATCATATGATCCGCGAAATCATATGATCCGCCCCGGGATTTACAAAGGTCACGTTCATTTATTATCTCCTGTTAACGGCGGGCTTTTTTTCAAGTCCCGAGGATGCCCGGGAGCTTTACATGAGCTCGCGAAAAGAGCGTATGTATATGTCCGCCTCGCGCCTTAAAAGCCCGGCGCTGGGCTCATAGGACCTGTCGTAGACGGCGGCGGTGGAAAATCCCGCGCCCTTTGCCGTCAAAAGGGCGTGAGGGGCGTCCTCAAGCACCAGCGTCTCCCCGGGGCGGGCGCCAAGGCGGTGGGCGCACTCAAGAAAAATCTCCGGCCTGTCCTTGCCGGAGCCGAACTCCGTGCAGGTGAGGATGAAGCGAAAGCTGTCCAAAAGACCGAGCCTTTCCAGCACATACTCCACAAGGGGCCTTACGGTGTTGGTGGCGACGCAGGCGGGGATGCCGTCATTTCGAAGGCGCCGGAGGTACTCGCGGACGCCGTCCTTCGGTTTCACAAAGGCGTAGCCCGCCCGGACCAGGGCGTTTACCTCGTCGCAGAGCTCCGGGACGGAAGCGGGGATGGAGAAGGCGTTTTTGTAAAACTCCACCGCCCCGCCCAGTGTCCGGGCCTTGTACTCGGCAAAAAGCGCCTCGTCCCGGACGGGGGAGTATTTTGTGCAGAAGCTCTCCCAGGCCCCGTCCCAGACGAGCATGGAGTCGATGAGGGTGCCGTCAAGGTCGAAAATCGCGGCCTTTATGTCCATATCCATTTAAATTACACCTCAAAAAAACGAATTTCCGGGAAGGACCTGTTCCGGGCCTCCCAGATGGCCAGGGCTGTGCCGGAGTGGACGGTGACCAGGGAGGGGGCCCCGGTGAACTCGTTGCTCACGCCCCTCGGGACGTCGTCCCGGAGCGGGAACCTGTCAAGGCCGTACAGAAGCCCCGTCTCCGACACCTCCGCCGTGCCCCCCAGGGCAAAGACGGAGACTGTTCCGGAAAAGCCCTCGCCAAAGCGAAGCTCTCCGGTTGACACGGCGGCGGCGCACTCCCGCCCGCCAGAGGCATAGGCGGGTATGCCGCGCCTTGCGAGCATGGTGAGAAGCTGGATATTCGCCAGAGTGTGGTCAAGCCGCCCGCCGAGGGCCCCGTGGAGCACCACCCTTTCGGCGCCAAGCTCAAGGGCCCTATAAAGGGCGAGGGCTGTGTCGGTGTCGTCCTTCATGACCGGGTGGCGGAGGACCTCCACCTCCCGGGGGAGGGCACCCGAGTAGGAGTCAAAGTCCCCCACGATGAGGTCCGGCGTCACGCCCCGGCGGGCAAGCTCCGAAAGGCCGCCGTCGGCGGCGATGATATATGCGCCCGGCTCCGTCTCCGGCTCCGGACCGTACTCTCCGGCGGCGAAGATATGTACTGTTTTCATAGCTGCTCCCTCACGCACTCCGCGGCTATGCCCGCGGAAAAGCTGTTGAAATGGACCCCGTCCACGGTGAGCTCCAGCCCCCTGCGGCGGGAGAAGGAATCCTTTGTAAAGGGGAGAAGGCCCATGGTTATTATATCCAGCGCCCGGCGAAGGCCGAGACGCCCCCAGTTATAGTCCCTGTCGGCATGGGGGACGGCTGACAGCTCCGCCGACAGCACGTCGGCAAAGGGGAGGCCGTACTCCCGGGCGAGGCCCTCGAGGAGGGCGTTCCGCTCCCGAAGCTCCCCCTCCGGGTAGCCCCGGAGCTGCATCAGGGGCAGGCCCATTATGACCACGCGCTTGCCGTCGGCAAGGAGAGTATCGATTATCTCACGGATGACGCGCTCATATTCGCCCATGTCCGCCCAGCGCTTCCAGCTCCGCCGCCAGCCGAAGACCAGCCGCCAGACGGGTCCCAGGGACATGAGGTGGGGCTGGAGAAGGTCGTTTGTGCCTATGGCGACGACACAGACGCTGACGGAGGGGTACCACCCGGTTTTGCGGTAGAGCCTGAGCCGTCTGAGGGCGCCGTGGGCGGTGTCGCCGTCAAGGCCGCAGTTTTTGTGGGGCTCCGGGGGCATGAATTTTATATAGGACCAGCCCACAAGCCCCCGGGTCAGGCTGTCTCCCAGGTACATTATCATCAAAATACACCTTCCTGTCAGGAAAGTATAACACAGAAGAGGGCGGGAGGGTAGTTTTTTTAAAAAATTTTTGCAAATCATACAAAATAACTCTTTCAGATGTAAAAATATGTGGTATAATGTTTTCAGCTACCCAGGTAAATTATTCTTGAAAGGGAGAATTACATATGAAACGTGTGGGCATCCTCACCAGCGGCGGCGACTGCCAGGCGCTGAACGCCACAATGCGCGGCGTGGCAAAGGGACTTTACAGCATCTACGGCGCGGACGGCGTGGACATTGTCGGCTTCCTCGAGGGCTACAAGGGCATGATCTACGAGAAATACCGCCACATGACGCCCAGGGACTTCACCGGGCTTCTCACCGTGGGCGGGACTATACTCGGCTCCTCGCGCACGCCCTTCAAGCTCATCCGGGAGCCGGACAGGAACGGCCTCGACAAGGTGAAGGCCATGAAGGAGACGTATAAGAAGCTCAAGCTCGACTGCCTTGTTGTCCTTGGCGGCAACGGCAGCCAGAAGACGGCGAACCTCTTAAATGAGGAGGGGCTCAACGTTATCGGCCTTCCCAAGACCATCGACAACGACCTGTGGGGGACGGACACCACCTTCGGCTTCCAGTCCGCCATTGCCACAGCCACGAACGTCATTGACTGCATCCACACCACAGCTGCAAGCCACAACCGCATATTCATCGTGGAGGTCATGGGCCACAAGGTGGGCTGGCTGACGCTGAACGCCGGTATCGCCGGCGGCGCGGATATAATCCTCATCCCGGAGATACCCTATAAGCTGGAGTCCGTTATCGGCAAGATAAAGGAGCGGGGCGAGACGGGCCACGACTTCACCATCCTCGCCGTGGCGGAGGGCGCCATCTCCAAAGAGCGGGCGGACATGAAGAAGAAGGAGCGCAAGGCGGCCCTTGAGGAGCTGGCGGCGAACTACCCCTCCGTCTCCTACGAGCTGGCGGCGCAGATAACCGAGGCCACGGGCAAGGACGTGCGCGTCACCGTGCCGGGACATATGCAGCGCGGCGGTATGCCCTGCGCCTACGACCGGGTACTCTCCAGCCGTCTCGGCGCGCAGGCGGCCCTCAACATCTCCGAGGGCAGGTACGGCGACCTGGTGGCGATACAGAACCACAAGATAGTCTCCGTGCCCTTAAAGGAGATCGCCGGAAAGCTCAAGATGGTGGACCCCAGGGACGACATCATCGCGGAGGCGAGGCTCCTGGGCATAAGCTTCGGCGACGAGTAAAAAATTGTCGAGAATGATGCTTTCAGCATAAAATAAAAAATGAGCGCCGCAGAGCGGCGCTCATAAAACAGCACAGTAGTTTTCGTGAAACGGCGCAGCCTGTGGGCTGCGCCGTTTCGACCTTTTGCGGGCTTTTCGGTTATTAATAATAAGATAATGAGCTCATTCCACCCATATTCGCCTTATAGGGGGTGCTTCTTTCAGGACAAGATGGTATACTTAATAAAAAACTCTGGAGGGATTAAGATGGATCAGATCGCAACGGGAAAATTGATAGCCAAAAAGCGGAAAGAACAAAATTTAACACAAGAACAACTTGCTGAACGTCTGGGAGTTTCCAATAAAACGATTTCAAAATGGGAAACAGGAAAGTGTATGCCCGATTACTCAATTATCGAGCCATTGTGTCAGGAGTTAAACATTACTTTAGCAGAATTGCTCGATGGAGAAGAAGATGAAAAGAGCATCCATACATACGACAGTCAGCAGATACTGAAAATGATGAAAGAAACGCGGGACCTTAAAAACAGGAAACTGATGCTTATTGGCATTGCAGTATTACTGTTAGGAATAATTTTTTTGATCTGTTCACAGTTGATTGGCGGAACGGATATTCAGGAGGCGCTTTCCGGTTTTACATTCGGCATTTCCTTTCCTCTTATGCTACTGGGAATCATACTTGTAATACGGTCAAAATGTCGAAAGACGAAAGACAGGGATCTTTAAATGAACAAAAATAGAATTCTGCTATTTTGCGGCATTGCATTTGCGTCAGCCGGTCTGATTTGTCTGGCACTATGTATTTTTCGAGATGGAAAAAATCAGGTTTTACTGAGTGCGGGTTTGATGTGCAATTCGTTCGCATTTGTAATAAGCCGCATTGCAAACAGGAAGAAATAATACTGTCTTATGCCAGGCCGCCATCGTGCGCTCCTTTTTTATGACTGCCGCTGACCGCCGCTCCTGAAGCTGTCGTCCAAGGGGATGAGGACCTTATTCTGCCAGGGGAGGTTGGAATTTTTCGTCTCCCCGGGCCCCAGGTCGTCGACATAGATTACATCGTAGGCGGCAAGCTCGCCCCGCTCAAAGGCCGCGAGATTGTGGGAGGCTATGACCCGGTCGATGTTTACATAGTTAAAAAGTATCCACCCCGCAAGCCCCGCGGCGGCGAGGACGGGGAAGACCTTGAAATCGGGCCTTCTCGTCTTTACAAAGGCGCAGATGAGGGACACGGCTATCCACACCATTATGAGCAGCGTCATGCACCGCAGTAGGCTCAGTCCGTAGGCGCCGATGTACAGGAGCATCCGATAGAGCGCGGAGGCGAGTATCACGGCGGTGAGGCCTATTAGGGTGTAGACCAGGGCGTTGAGCGCCTTCTTCCCGCTTCCCCCCGCCGCGGAGCAGGCCAGGGCGGAGGCTGAGTTTATCACCGCCACGCCCACAAGCTGGAAGAACCCCTGACGGGCGTACTGGGCGTAGCCCATCTCCATCGCCGCCGCCTCCATTCCTCCGAACAGGTAGACAAACTGTATGACGGCGAAAACGGCGTAGATGACATCCAGCACCGCAAGGGTCACGATGAAGGGTATGGTGGTGAGGGCGGGCTTTGAGGGGGATGCCTCCCGGGGCGCCTCCTCTCTGGCGAGGGAGTAGAGGAGGGAGAAGAGCATAAGGCTGAAAACCGCTGTCCGCACCACCCTCCATACGGAGGAGAAGTCCAGATGAAACCGGGAGGCGGAGGAGAAGATGTCGCCGAGAAGGCCTTTAAAGACCTCGTCCGCCTGACTGAGAAGGTAGAGAATGAGTATAAAGAGGGGAAGTGCAAGGACGAGGGACAGCACCACCACCCAGAATACTCTCCAGCGCCTCTCACTGCCGTTTCGGCGGAGGGCGAGAAAGGGCTTTGTGAAGTCGCGAAAGAGATTGGGGAGAAAAAGCCTCACCGTCTCGGGTATCATCCGGGCCTCAAGGGCCGGAAAGTCACGCCACGCCAGGGCAAGGGCGGAGGCCGGGGTCAGGAAGCTCAGGAGGGCAAGATTTACCATCCTCACGGTGTAGTCCTGAAAAAGCCCCGAGGCTACGGCGATGAGCGCCGTGGACGCCGCGAGAAATATTCCGGAGCGGGTGGGGCGGAGCCTTTTTCCGAGATAGACGCACTCCGCCCCCAGGGCCGCGAGTACAAAGGCCGTGGTCCCAAGGCCCGGCACCGCCGCCAGGCTCATAAGGTCGAACACGTTGTGCCACAGCACCGAGAGGGCGATGCCGAAGGCCAGCGCCAGCCAGTCGGCGGGATAGAAGTCAAATTCCCGGCGCTCACCGCGGTCATTGACAGCAGCCGTGCCGCCGGAGACCTCTGGCGCGGAGACGTCGGCGATTTGAGCCCGGGCGGGGGAGAGGGCGTCACCGAGGGGAAAACCCTCGTTTTCCTCCGTGGGCGTTATTATTTCCTTTACTGTTTTGGGATTATTTTCATCGTTTTCCATGATGGACCTCCTTTGTCTTTAAAACCGCCCGTTCTTATTGACCGGGCTGCGGCGCGAAGTCATGCTTCCATGCTCTGACGCCACACTCCATCCGGCAGCGATACCCCTCCTCGGGACCGCCCGTGAGGACGAAGCGGCGGTTCTCTCCCAATTCCGGCGTCCAGACATCAAGGCTGCTGCCGTAGGCGTAACAGCGAGCCTCCCCGCGCTCAAGCTCCAGCGAGATGTAGAGATTTTCAAGCCCGTCGGGATCGATAATATCGCTCCGGGTGAAGGTGAGCGTAAGGGCGCCGCCGTATTTGACAGGCTTACCCTCCGGGGCGGAGACCTCCGCCTCTCCCACATATCGTCCGCTGTCACTGGCTGTGCACCGCAGTCCGGTGATACCGTCGCAGCAGACGGTGACAGTGACGGTGAAAAGGGGAGTTTTATCATAGAGTTCGCTGCGGCGCGGGGTCAGTATCATCAAAACAGCGAGGAGCAGGGAGGCATGGCGCCTCATTCCCCGTCCTCCGTGTACTCCAATATGTCCCCCGGCTGGCAGTTGAGGGCCCGGCACAGGGCGTCCAGGGTGGTGAAGCGCACGGCCCTGGCCTTGCCGGTCTTTAAAATGGACAGGTTGGCAAGAGTTATGTCAACCTTCTGGGCCAGCTCCGTGAGGGACATCTTCCGCTTTGCCAGCATCACGTCGAGATTAACCGTTATTGCCATAGCCGCGCCTCATATCGTAAGGTCGTTGTCGGCCTTGAGGTCAGCGGCCTTTTTCGTAAGGTGCGAAAGGGCCGCGCAGACGACGGTGGCTGCCGCGCCGAAGAGGATGACGGCGGCGAGTATGAGCACTATGGAGGGGTGGGCGATGCCCATGGCGCACAAGAGCAGCGACAGCAGCAGATAGACCACGGTGTCGGTCAGGGCAAGGCGGCTTATGGTCCGAAGCCTCCGGGCGTTTTCGGCGCAGAAGCTGTTGTTAAGGCCAATCTGCGTGAAAATCTTCCACCCCAGCACCAGCGCCGCGTAGCAGGGTATCGCCGACAGCCCGATGACTGCCGGGACCACCCAATAGCCCAGGACCCTCGCCGCGCCCTCGTTAAGGTCGGCGTAAAAGAGGTACGCCTCATGGGCCAGGGGCGGCAAAAAGAACCCCAGCGCCGCGGTGAGAAACACCGCCAGCACAATGACTACCATCTTCAAAAGCAGGGATAATTCCTTCTGCCCCATTTTTAACATCTCCTTTCACGGGATATATTACCACAGGGATAATTGAAAGTCAATAAATATTTATCGAAAATCGATAAATATGTAAAATCCGTCTAAATAACAGGATTTGCCGGATTTCTTTGACATATTTTATTGCCAATTTTCAAATTCGCTGTTATAATATATGAAAACTTGCGCCAAAGTCAAAAAACTTTGTGCTATTCAACAAAAATATTAAGGAGGCAGCAGCATGGCTAAAAACGTGATGGTAGGTCAGTCCGGCGGTCCGACCTCAGTCATTAACGCGTCCCTGGCCGGGGTGTATGAGGCGTCAAGGGCGAGAGGCGCCGAGCACGTCTACGGTATGCTCCACGGGGTGGAGGGGCTTTTACAGGGCAAGTATGTGGACCTGAGCGCGAAATTCAAGACCGGGCTTGAGATCGAGCTTTTGAAGCGCACGCCCTCGAGCTATTTAGGCTCCTGCCGTTACAAGCTCCCCGACTGGCGGGAGGACGAGGCCCCCTATAAGCAGCTCATGGCCCTTTTGGAGGAGCTGGATGTGGGGTACTTCATGTATATCGGCGGCAACGACTCCATGGACACCATAGGCAAGCTTGCCGACTACGGCGAGCACGTCGCCTCCGACATACGCTTCATGGGCGTGCCCAAGACCATCGACAACGACCTCATGGTCACGGACCACACTCCCGGCTACGGAAGCGCGGCAAAGTACATATCCGTGGTTATGAAGGAGATTATCCGTGACGCTACGGTCTACGGCACAAATTACGTCACCATCGTGGAGATCATGGGCCGCAACGCCGGATGGCTCACCGCAGCCGCGGCTCTGGCACGGGGCGAGGACTGCGAGGGCGTGGACATGATCTGCCTTCCCGAGGTGCCCTTCCATGTGGACAGATTTGTGGAGAAGGTCCGTGTCATGCAGGAGACGAAGCCCAGCGTCGTCATCGCCGTCTCCGAGGGCGTGAAGCTTGAGGACGGGCGGTACGTCTGCGAGCTCAGCGACGACCCCAGGCGAGTGGACGCCTTCGGCCACAAGAACCTGACGGGCACCGCCAGATACCTCGCCGGCGTGGTGGAGAGGAGCCTCAACACCAAGACCCGCTCCATTGAGCTCTCCACCCTCCAGCGCTGCGCGTCACACCTCACCTCCCGCACGGACATAACCGAGGCATACCAGGTGGGCGGCGCCGCCGTCAAGGCCGCCTTCTCCGGCCACACTGGGGAGATGGTCGCCCTCCGCCGCGTCTCCAACAAGCCCTACCAGTGCATAACGGAGCTCCACCCCATATCGGAGGTCGCGAACCTTGAGAAGAAGGTCCCCCTCGAGTGGGTGAACGAGAATTACACCGATATGCTCCCCAAGTTCATCGACTACGCAAAGCCCCTCATCCAGGCCGAGCTCACCCCCATCTACATCGAGGGCAAGCCCTACCACATATTCTGCGAGGAAGCGTAAAAAATAAGGGAAAGCCTGCACGGATTTCGCGAGATCCGCGCAGGCTTTCCCCCGTTTACGGACTTTGAGAAACAAATCCAAAGCCCTTAACTGTGACGATACTAACACGTTACTAACAAAGTCATAATTACCAAAAAATGAAAAGCCTCAGAACCGTTGCGGCTCTAAGGCTTTTCGTGGTGGAGACGGTCGGGATCGAACCGATGACCTCCTGAATGCCATTCAGGCGCTCTCCCAGCTGAGCTACGCCCCCAAATTCTGGAAATTCGCTAATTTTTATGAAATTTTGCTGTTGGTGGGTGTCTCTGGATGGGGGCATACATTTAATGCTTCCCGCTCCCAGCTGAGCTACGCCCCCGGGTGTTCAACAGCAAGTGAGATAATACCATATGGGGTGGAGGTTGTCAATAGTTATTTTCAAATTTTTGCGGATTTTTTGAAATCCCGGGTCAGACGGCGAAGCCGCCGTCCACCCCCAGGACCTGCCCGGTGATAAAGGAGGCGGCGTCGGAGCACAGAAAATCCACCGCGGCGGCGACCTCCTCCGGGGAACCCAGGCGGCACAGGGGGGCCGTGTCCGCAAGCTCCGCCAGGGTGTCGGTGTCCAGTGCGGCGTTCATGTCCGTGTCGATAACGCCGGGGGCGACGCAGTTTACGGTTATGCCGGAGGGACCCAGCTCCTTTGCAAGGGCCTTGGCAAGGCCGATAAGGGCGGCCTTGGCGGCGGAGTAGGCGGCCTCGCAGCTGGCGCCGCGCTGTCCCCACATGGAGCTTATTATGACGATCCGGCCCCACTTTTCGTGTATCATGTGGGGGAGGGCGCCGCGGATGAGGTTATAGGCCCCGTCCACGTTCACGGCGAAGATGCGGCGCCACTCATCATATGTGGTGTCGGTAAAGAGCTTCTGGAGGGCTATCCCCGCGTTTACCACAAGAATATCCACGTTTCCAACGGCTTTAAACAGGTTTTCCACAGCGGTGGGGTCGGAGACGTCCGCCTGCACCGCCATGCCGCGGAGGCGGGCGGCGAGGGCCTCGGCCTTTTCGCGGCTTTTGAGGTAGTTTATATAGACCCGGTCCACGCGCCCGGCGAGGGCCTCGGCGCAGGCGGCGCCTATGCCCCGGGAGGCGCCGGAGACGAGGGCGGTCCTCATATCACGCCCGCCCAGCGAAGGGCGATGAGCACGGCGACGCCGGGGACGCCGAAAACTCCGGTGACAATGGCGTTGACCCAGTTCACGCCCAGGGCGATGCCGAAGTCCGCGCCGAATTTGTTGATGAGGATAAGCGCCACGAAGCCCACGGCTGTGTTTATCGCCAGCTTCAGCAGGAGCCTTATGGGCTTTGTGAAGATAAAGACCGCCACCAGGGCGAGGACCACCAGGGCGATAAGAGCGACCTTGGGGTCAAGGCCCGTGACCGTGCTTATCTCGTCAAGGATCTCGCCAGCGGCGTTCTGAATATTGTCCATTACGCGACCTCCTTAAAGTAACTTCTTACATTATAGCCCAAACACTCAAAAAACGCAATGACCATTGACAAAATCGGAGGATTTGGTATAGTGTTTTCAGAGGTGAGCATAGATGACATATGAGGAGGCGCTGAGATTTATTCACTCGATGCGCCACGGCGGGCCGGACCTTGCGCGGATGAGGAGGGTGCTGCGGCGCCTTGGGGACCCGGATGAAAAATACAGTATAATACACGTCGCCGGGACAAACGGAAAGGGCTCCGTCAGCGCGTATATTGAGTCGATACTCAGGTGCGCCGGGTACAGGACGGGGCTTTTCACGTCGCCCTTCGTCACCCGGTTCAACGAGCGCATCAGGGTTGACGGCGGGGACATACCCGACGGGGACCTTGCGGAGGTGACGGAGCGTGTGCGCTCCGTGCTTGAGGAGCTCGGGGAGAGCCCGGCGGAGTTTGAGCTTGTGACGCTGACGGGGCTGACGTACTTTGCACAGCGGGGCGTTGACGCCGCGGTGGTGGAGGTGGGCATGGGCGGGCCCAGGGACGCCACAAACGTTATAAGCCGCAGCGACATTTCGGTGTTTACGAATATCGGCCTCGACCACACCCAGTATCTTGGCGGGACGGTGGAGGAGATCGCCGCCCTTAAATCCGGCATAGTGCGGCCCGGCGGCCTTGCCGCGGCCTACTGCGACCCGGGGGGAGAGATAGCCCGGACCTGCCGTGAGCGGGGGGCGGAGCTTGAGGTCCTGGACACCGGAAGGGTATTCGTCACACACCACGGCATGGACGGGTGCGGGTTTGATTTCGGGGACCTCCGGGGACTTAAAACGCCCCTTGCCGGGACATACCAGCCCTTCAACGCCGCCCTCGCAGTGACGGCGGTGAGGATGCTCGCCAAAAGGGGGTGGAGCATCGGCGACGAGGCCATACGCCGGGGAATCGAGACGGTGAGATGGCAGGGGAGATTTGAGCTTGTGCACCGCAGGCCCGACATGATAATCGACGGGGGACACAACCCCCAGGCCGTGAGGGCGACGGTGGAGAGCCTGGAGGAGAATTACCCCGGGCGGAAATTCATATTCATATTCGGCGTCATGGCGGACAAGGACGTGGAGGGCATAATTGACGTTCTCGCCCCGGCGGCGCGTCGGTTTTTCTGCATCACCCCACCGGCGCCGAGGGCCCTTCCCGCCGTGGACCTGGCCGCGCTTCTGCGCGCAGGGGGGCTTGACGCCGAGGCGGCAGAGACGCCGGCAAAGGCCGTCTCGCTCGCCGTGGGTGCGGCGGGGGAGGAGGGAGTAATATGCGCTCTCGGGTCGCTTTACACGCTGGAGGATGTGCGCCGGGCGGCGGAGGCGATTTAGTCAAATGCGCCCATTGCGGGCCGTCAGGAGGGGCAAAAAACAGTATATAAAACACCTTGCATTGTGACTGACCTTCGAGTATAATATCAGATGTTGTGTTTTCACGTTTTCCAACGGCGGAGAGACGTGCCGATGAGGTGTCTTAGCCGTCGTCGGGGCGTTTCGATTTTCGTTTTGGACTGAATTTTGAGACAAGGAGAAAATCGGAAATGAGCAAATATATTTTTGTCACCGGGGGCGTCGTGTCCGGCCTTGGCAAGGGCATTACCGCAGCGTCCCTGGGGCGGCTTTTGAAGGCCCGGGGGCTCAAGGTCGCCGCGCAGAAGCTGGACCCCTACATAAACGTGGACCCGGGGACCATGAGCCCCTATCAGCACGGGGAGGTCTACGTCACCGAGGACGGCGCGGAGACGGACCTGGACCTGGGCCACTACGAGAGATTCATCGACGAGGACCTGAACAAATACTCAAACCTCACCACAGGTAAGGTCTATGCCAACGTCATCGGCAAGGAGCGCCGGGGGGAGTATCTGGGCAGCACCGTGCAGGTCATACCCCATGTGACAAACGAGATAAAGGAGTTTATATACTCCGTCGGCAGAAAGACGAACGCCGACGTGGTCATTACCGAGATAGGCGGAACCGCCGGGGACATCGAGTCCCAGCCCTTCCTTGAGGCGATTCGCCAGGTAGGGCTTGAGGTGGGGCCGGAGAACCGCCTTTACATCCATGTGACCCTTGTGCCCTACCTTCGGGCCTCCGGCGAGCACAAGTCAAAGCCCACCCAGCACTCCGTGAAGGAGCTCCAGGGCATGGGCATCACGCCGGATATAATCGTCCTTCGCTGCGACGAGCCGATAGAGGACGAGAGCATTTTTAAGAAGATAGCGCATTTTTGCAATGTTAAGCCCGACTGCGTAGTTGAGAACGTCACCCTCCCCATACTTTACGAGGCGCCGCTGATGCTGGAGAAGGAGCACTTCTCCGACGTCGTATGCCGGGAGCTCCATATCGACGCCCCGGCCCCGGACCTTGAGGAGTGGAGGGCGATGGTGGAGAGCATAAAGAGCCTCCACAAGGACGTGACCATAGGGCTTGTGGGAAAGTACGTCCAGCTCCACGACGCGTATCTCTCCGTCTCCGAGGCCCTGCGCCACGCAGGCTTCGCCCTGGGCGCGAGGGTGAATATCCAGTGGATAGACTCGGAGAACATAACTGAGGAGAATTATACCGAGGTTCTAAAGGAGCTTGACGGCATCATCGTCCCCGGGGGCTTCGGACAGCGGGGGATAGAGGGCATGGTGCTCGCCGCGCGCTATGCCCGGGAGACAAAGACGCCGTATTTCGGCATATGCCTGGGGATGCAGATAGCCTGCATTGAGTTTGCAAGGAACGTTCTCGGCTGGAAGGACGCCAACTCCAGGGAGTTTGACGAGAACGCCTCCCACCGGGTCATTGACTTCATGCCCGGACAGCACGACGACATTGACAAGGGCGGTACCCTGAGGCTCGGCGCATGGCCCTGCCACATAAGGATGAACACCACCATGGAGCGCTGCTACAGGACCCAGCGGATAATGGAGCGGCACAGGCACCGCTATGAGTTCAACAACGAGTTCTACATGGACTTTGAATTCGGCGGCATGGCCTTCTCCGGCATGAGCCCGGACGGGAGGCTTGTGGAGACGGTGGAGCTCCCGGGACATGAGTTTTACTTGGGCGTGCAGTTCCACCCGGAGTTCAAGAGCCGCCCGAATAAGCCCCACCCGCTGTTTCTCGGCTTTGTGGAGGCGTCCCTCAACAACAAAAACCGATAAGGAGATCGCTTATGTGCGGTATAGTTGGTTTCTCGGGTACAAGAGAGGCCGCCCCGGTCCTTATTGACGGGCTTAAGCGGCTTGAGTACAGGGGCTACGACTCCGCCGGCATCGCCGTCGCCGACGGTGAGAGGATAAATGTGGCGAAGGTCAAGGGCTACGTCCGGAATCTTTCGGAGATGACCCACGACGGCGCGGACATAAAGGGCTTTCTCGGCGTGGGCCACACCCGCTGGGCCACCCACGGCGCGCCCAACGACATAAACGCCCACCCCCATATGTCCTCCGACGGGCGGTTTGCCGTGGTCCACAACGGAATAATCGAAAACTACGCCCAGCTCCGGGAGGAGCTGACGGCAAAGGGAGTCAAATTCGTCTCCGACACGGACACCGAGGTCGTGGCTCACCTTTTGGAGGAGTATTACCAGGGCGACGCCAAAAAGGCCGTCATGCGCACGGCGGCGCGGCTGGAGGGGTCATACTCCCTGGGGGTCGTGTGCCTCGACGGTACGGGGCGGCTTTTCGCCATGCGGGAGCAGAGTCCCCTTATACTCGGCGTGGGCGTGGGGGAGAATTACTTCGCCTCCGACGTGGCGGCCCTTGTGCCCCACACGAAAAACGTCATCTACCTGGACGACGGGGAGTTTGCGGAGATAACCCCGGAGGAGATAACCGTCTACGACGTGAGGGGGATCCCGGTCAATAAGCCCATTTCCCGGATAGCCTGGGACGTGGAGGCAGCGGAGAAGGGCGGCTACGAGCACTTCATGCTCAAGGAGATAATGGAGCAGCCCGCCTGCTTCAAGGCCACGGTGGAGCCCAGAATAAAGGACGGGCGGATAGAGTTTGAGAGCTTCAGTCTCTCCGATGAGGAGCTATTCGGCATAGACAGGATAATAATCACCGCCTGCGGTTCCGCGGGGTACGCCGGGCAGGTGGGCAGGTACGTCATCGAGGAGCTGTGCCGCATACCCGTCAGCGTTGAGCTGGCAAGCGAGCTGCGCTATCGAAACCCCATCATAAATGAGAAAACTCTGCTCATTGTCATATCCCAGTCCGGCGAGACGGCGGACACCATCGCGGCGCTGAAGGAGTGCCGCGCCCGGGGGGCGAGGACCCTCGCCATAGTGAACGTGGTGGGCAGCACCATCGCGAAGCTTGCGGACCACGTCATATACACCTGGGCGGGGCCGGAGATAGCCGTCGCCACCACAAAGGGCTACACGACACAGGTGGCTGTGCTGGATATGCTGGCGATTTACCTCGCCGACAGGCTGGGGCGTCTGGAAAAGAGCAGATACGACGAGCTCATCGTCGCCCTCCACGACATGCCGGGGAAGATACAGCGCGCCATAGATTTAAACCGCCGGGTGAAGAGACTGGCAAAGCGCCTCTGCCGCCACAACGACATATATTTCATAGGGCGCAATCTTGACTACGCCGTAAGCATGGAGGGCTCGCTAAAGCTCAAGGAGATAAGCTACATTTTCGCCGAGGCCTACGCCGCCGGGGAGCTGAAGCACGGGACCATAGCCCTTGTGGAGCAGGGGTCCCTGGTGGTGACGCTCGCCTGCTACGAGCCGCTTTTGGAAAAGACCATGTCGAACATCGAGGAGGTCAAGGCCCGGGGGGCCGAGGTCCTCGCCGTGGTCCTTGAGGACAACAGGCAGATAGTCAAAATGGCGGATGAGTTCATCCTCGTCCCCCGCACGGAGCCCCTTTTCACCCCGATAGCCCAGATCGTTCCCCTCCAGCTCTTCGCTTACTATGTGGCAAAGGAGCGGGGCTGCGACATCGACAAGCCGAAGAATCTGGCAAAATCCGTGACGGTGGAATAAACTGGCGAAAAATGGCTGCGCCCTTTTCCCGCCCTGCGCGCCGCCGTAGGCGGCACTTGGGCGGCAAAAGGGATTTTTTCCGACGTACATGCCGCCGGAAAAAATATCAAAGTTGAGATACAACAGGGGCGGACCGTTCTGACCGCCCGGACATTCCGAAAGGACCGATACACCTATGAAAGACCGTTACGAAAATCCCCTGTGCAGCCGCTACGCCTCCAGGGAGATGCAGTACATCTTCTCCCCGGACTTCAAGTTCTCCACCTGGCGCAGGCTGTGGATAGCCCTGGCAGAGAGCGAAAAGGAGCTGGGCCTGCCCATAACTCAGGAGCAGATCGACGAGATGCGCGCCCATGTCACCGACATCGACTACGACCTTGCCGACCAGTACGAGCATAAGCTCCGCCACGACGTGATGGCCCATGTCCACACCTTCGGCGACGCCTGCCCCAGGGCAAAGCCCATAATCCACCTTGGCGCAACGAGCTGCTATGTGGGGGACAACACGGACATAATACAGATGCGTCGGGGCCTTTTGCAGGTGAAGAAGCTTCTGGTGAACGCCATAGCCGCCCTTGCGGACTTCGCCCGGGAGCACAGGGACGTGCCGACCCTTGCCTACACCCACTTTCAGGCCGCCCAGCCCACAACGGTGGGCAAGCGGGCCACACTGTGGACTCAGGACCTCTTGATGGACCTGGAGAGGCTGGACTTTGAGCTTTCCCACTTAAAGCTTTTAGGGTGCAAGGGCACCACGGGCACCGGGGCCAGCTTTCTGGAGCTGTTCCACGGCGACCACGAGAAGGTGAAGCTCCTTGAGAAGAAAATAGCGGAGAAGATGGGCTTTGAGGCGTGTATGCCCGTCTCCGGGCAGACATACTCCCGGAAGGTGGACGCATACGTCCTTGACGTGCTGGCGGACATCGCCACAAGCTGCGCCAAGATGGCTACGGACATAAGGCTCCTCGCCCACATGAAGGAGTTTGACGAGCCCTTCGAGACGAACCAGATAGGCTCCTCCGCCATGGCCTACAAGCGCAACCCCATGCGGTGCGAGCGGGTGGTGAGCCTTGCCAGATACATTATAAACGACGCCAAAAACGCCTCCGACACCGCCGCCGCCCAGTGGCTGGAGCGGACGCTGGACGACAGCGCCAACAGGCGCATCTCCATTCCGGAGTCATTTTTGGGCGTGGACGCCATTTTGACGCTCATTATCAACGTGGTGAAAAACGGCAAGATTTATCCCCGGGTCATGGAGAAGCACCTTTCCGAGGAGCTGCCCTTCATGGCGAGCGAAAATATCCTGATGGACGCCGTGGAGCGGGGCGGAGACAGGCAGGAGCTCCATGAGCGCATCCGCCAGTACTCCCAGACAGCCGCGGCGAGAGTTAAGCTGGAGGGCGGGGACAACAACCTGCTGGAGCTCCTTTTGAAGGACGAGAAATTCGGACTTACGGAGGAGTCGCTCAAAGAGGTCCTTGACATACGGAAATTCGTGGGACGCGCCCCGGAGCAGACGGAGGAGTTCCTTGAGGAATATGTGAGGCCCGTACTTGAAGAAAACGCCGCGCTGCTGGGTCTTGAGGCTCAGGTGCGCGTCTGAGGAGGATAAAAATGCTTACTGCTGTTGTTGGCATAAACTGGGGAGACGAGGGCAAGGGTCGGATGGTGGACCTATTGAGCTCCCACTACGACATGGTTATCCGCTATCAGGGCGGAAACAACGCCGGACACACCGTCATAAACGAGAGGGGCAAGTTCATTCTTAATCTGCTGCCCTCCGGCATTTTGCGGGATGAGACGGTGAACGTCATGGGCCCCGGCATGGTCATTGACCTTGAGCACCTGACGGGGGAGATGGAAAAGCTCCGGGAGAAGGGGATAGAGATAACCCCCCGGCACCTTGTCATCTCCGACAGGGCGACGGTTTGTATGCCCTACCACAAGATGATGGACATTTTGGAGGAGGAGCGCCTTGGCGGCAAGGCATACGGCTCCACCCGGCGCGGCATCGCCCCGGTGTACGCGGATAAGTACATGAAAAAGACCGTCCGCATGGGGGACCTTATGCACCCGGAGTCTCTGCGGGCGCATTTGAAGGACCTTTGCCAGTGGAAGAACCTGACCGTGGCGGGGGGCTATAACCACGAGAGCGTGGACCCGGACGAGATGTACGCCTGGCTTGAGAAGTACGGCTTCCCTCTGAGGGACTATGTGAAGGACACCACCCAGTACCTGACAAAGGCTGTGGATGAGGGCAAGTCCATCATGTTCGAGGCGCAGCTGGGTGCTCTCCGGGACATCGACTTCGGCATCTACCCCTACACCTCCAGCTCCAGCACCATCGCCGCCTACGCGCCCATCGGCGCGGGCATCCCGGCAAAGCGCCTTGATAACGTTGTGGGCATAATGAAGGCCTACTCCAGCTGCGTGGGCGCGGGACCCTTCACCTGCGAGATGTTCGGCGCCGAGGCCGAGGCCCTCCGGGAGGCCGGAGGCGAGTACGGCGCGGCTACCGGCCGTCCCCGGAGAGTGGGCGGCTTCGACGTGGTGGCCTCCCGCTACGGCTGCCTTGTCCAAGGCGCCACGGAGATCGCGCTGACAAAGCTTGACGTGCTCTCCTACCTCGACCGCATCCCCGTGGTGACACACTACGACGTGAACGGGAAACAGGTGGACTATTTCCCCACCGGGGACGAGCTTGAGTGCGCAAAGCCCGTTGTTGAGTACCTGCCCGGCTGGCACACGGACATCTCCGCCTGCCGCTCCTTCGACGATCTGCCGAAGGAGGCACAGGATTATGTAAACTTCATCGCCGAGTCCACCAACACCCACATAAAATACGTCTCCGTCGGCGCGGGAAGAGACGAGTATTTCGAGATGTGATCTCACTTAAAAAAAGAAATAAAAACCCAGGAGGTTTATAAACATGGAAAAGCGCGAACAGCTCTATGAGGGCAAGGCCAAGAAGGTCTTTGCCACCGACGACCCCAACCTCGTCATTGTAAGCTACAAGGACGACGCCACCGCCTTTGACGGCCTCAAGAAGGGCACCATCCAGGGCAAGGGCTCCATCAACAACCGCATGACCAACTTCCTCATGCGCAAGCTGGAGGCCGCCGGGGTCCCCACGCATCTGCTGGAGGAGCTCTCCGACCGGGAGACATTGGTGCGCAAGGTCACCATCGTCCCTCTGGAGGTCATCATCCGCAACGTCTCCGCCGGGTCCTTCTCCAAAAAGTACGGCGTGCCCGAGGGCATCGTCTTTGACGCGCCCACCATCGAGTTCTCCTACAAGAACGACGACCTCCACGACCCGCTGCTCAACGCCTACCACGCCGTGGCGTTGAAGCTCGCCTCCTGGGAGGAAATAGAGCTCATCAAGAAGTACGCCTTCGCCGTCAACGAGTTTTTGAAGGCGGAGATGGCCTCCTGCGGCGTGCGCCTTGTGGACTTCAAGCTGGAGTTCGGCAAGACCGCGGACGGCCGGATCGTCCTTGCCGACGAGATAAGCCCCGACACCTGCCGCTTCTGGGATATGGAGACGGGCGAGAAGCTGGACAAGGACAGGTTTAGGAGAGACCTTGGCAACGTAGAAAATGCGTACCATGAAATGATGAAAAGACTTGGCTTAGCCGAGTAAAAAATCTTTGCTTGCTCCGCACAATTTGATATTTTTTGCAATGGGGCAGAAGGGATCATATTATATGGATATTTTTGACCATATCCATGAGGAGTGCGGCGTATTCGGGATATACGCCGCAAATCCTTTTCATGTGGGGAATACAGTTTACTACGGCCTCTACGCCCTCCAGCACCGTGGGCAGGAGAGCTGCGGGATAACGGTCTCAAACGAGGGGCACTTCACCACGGTGAAGGACCTGGGGCTCGTCTCCGAGGTCTTTACCCCGGAGAGGCTGGCATCCCTTGGGGAGGGGTCCATGGCGGTGGGCCATGTGCGCTACGGCACCACTGGCAACTCGGGACGCGAGAACGCCCAGCCCATAGTGGTGAGCCACTTCACTGGGGCCCTCGCCACGGTCCACAACGGAAACCTGACCAACGCCGCCGCCCTCCGCCGGGAGCTGGAGAGCCGGGGGAGCATCTTCCACACCACATCGGACACGGAGATAATCTCCTACGTCCTCACTCAGGAGAGGCTGGAGACATACACCCCCGAGGACGCGGTGCTCAGGGCCATGGACCGCCTGAAGGGCGCCTACTCCCTTATCCTGATGCTGGAGGACAAGCTCATCGCCGTCCGGGACAAGAACGGCTTCAGGCCCTTGTGCTACGGGCGCAACAGCCACGGGGACTACGTCATAGCGTCGGAGACCTGCGCTCTCTCCTCCGTTTCCGCTGAGTACATCCGGGACATTGACCCCGGGGAGGTGGTGGTCTTTGACAGGACGGGCGTACACTCCATCAGGGACAACTGCGGCAAGGCCCCGGAGGCCATGTGCATTTTTGAGTATATCTACTTCTCCCGCCCGGACTCCCGGATCTATGGCAGCTCCATCCACCACGCGCGACTGAGGGCGGGGCAGTTCCTCGCCCGGGACTACCCGGTGGAGGCGGACATCGTCATCGGCGTCCCCGACTCCGGCACCGACGGGGCCATAGGTTACTCACAGGAGAGCGGCATACCCTATGACATCGGACTTATCAAAAATAAATATATAGGCCGCACGTTTATCTCCCCGGGGCAGAAATCCAGGGAGACGGGGGTGCGCATAAAACTGAACGCCGTCAGCGAGACGGTTTCCGGCAAGCGCGTGGTGCTGGTGGACGACTCCATCGTCAGGAGCACCACCATCGCCCGGACGGTTGCCATACTCCGGGAGGCCGGGGCGACACAGGTCCACGTCCGCGTGACCGCGCCGCCGTTTTTGAACCCCTGCTACTACGGCGTGGACATCGACTCCCGGGAACACCTCATAGCCAGCCGCTATACCGTTCCGGAGATATGTCGGCTCATCGGCGCGGACTCCCTGGGGTATCTGGGCATAGAGCACCTGACGGAGCTGCCCGGCTCCGGCGGGCACGGCTACTGCACCGCCTGCTTCACGGGGGAGTACAAGACGAGACTCCCGGAGGAGACAAAGCGGGATATGTTTGAGGGAAACTGAGACTGTATCGAAGGCCCGCCGGGCTTCGATGTCAGGGAATTTTGAATATTTTGACAGACTAAAGCACAATTCCCCCGGAGACCGGGGGAATTGTGCTTTAAACTGTCTTAAAAGGGGCTGTGAAAAAAGTCCCCGCAAAAAGAGAAGAGAGATACCAGGGACCCCCTGGTAACTCTCTTCTTTTTT
>CANRIU010000021.1 GCA_947630755.1 uncultured Oscillospiraceae bacterium
GCGTAGGGGACGTAGGAGTCCACGCCCTCCTCAAAGGCCATGCCCTCCTTGCCGCCCAGGTCGTAGCGCTGCCAGTTGCGGGCACGGGCGCTGCCCTCGCCCCAGTACTCCTTCATGTAGTTGCCGCCGATGGAGACACGGCGGGAGGGGGACTCGTCAAACCGGGCAAAGTAGCGGCCCAGCATGAGGAAGTCCGCGCCCATGGCAAGAGCGAGGGTGAAGTGGTAGTCGTGGACGATTCCGCCGTCGGAGCAGACTGGGACGTAGACGCCCGTCTCCTCAAAGTACCTGTCCCGCTCGGCGCACACGTCGATGAGGGCGGTGGCCTGTCCGCGGCCTATGCCCTTCTGCTCCCGGGTGATGCAGATGGAGCCGCCGCCGATGCCGACCTTGACGAAGTCCGCCCCGGCCTCGGCCAGGAACCGGAAACCCTCAGCGTCCACCACGTTGCCGGCGCCCACCTTCACGTCCTCGCCGTAGTGCTCGCGTATCCAGTTAATCGTCATCCTCTGCCACTCCGAGAAGCCCTCGGAGGAGTCGATGCACAGCACATCCGCTCCGGCCTCCAGCAGTGCGGGGACCCGGAGGGCGTAGTCTCTGGTGTTAATTCCGGCGCCGACGACATACTTCTTGTCCTGATCTAAAAGCTCCAGTGGGTTTTCCTTGTGTGAGTCGTAGTCCTTGCGGAATACGAAGTAGATGAGCCCGCCGTTCTCGTCGACAATGGGGAGGGTGTTGACCTTGTGGTCCCAGATTATGTCGTTCGCCTCCTTGAGTGTGGTGCTGGCGGGGGCGGTGACCAGCTTGTCAAGGGGCGTCATGAAGCTGTCCACCGTCTCATAGCCCGTCATTCTGGAGAGGCGGTAGTCGCGCCGCGTCACCATGCCCAGAAGCCTTCCGTTGGGTCCTCCGTCCTCGGTGACGGCGACGGTGGAGTGCCCGGTGCGCTCGGTGAGGGCGAGCAGGTCGTTTAATGTGGCGGTGGGCTTTATGTTGGAGTCGGAGATGACGAAGCCGGACTTATACGCCTTGGCCCTCGCCACCATGGCGGCCTGATCCTCCACGGTCTGGGAGCCGTAGATGAAGCTCACGCCGCCCTCCTTTGCCAGGGCGACGGCCATCTTGTCGTCGGAGACGGCCTGCATTATGGAGGAGGTCATGGGGATGTTCATGGATATGGCGGGCTCCTCGCCCTTTTTGAATTTGACCAGCGGCGTGCGCAGGGAAACGTTGTCGGGGATGCAGTTGGGGCCGGAGTAGCCCGGAACGAGAAGATACTCGCTGAAGGTCCTGGACGGCTCGGAATAGTAGAAAGCCATATTTTATCCTCCTTATAAAGTAGTATAAATTTGGTGGTATGTTAACACTTTCACGCGAGTAATGTCAAGAGCTTTCCCGCTGATAATAGAACATATATTGCTGGGCAAGTCCGGCGTTTTCGCCAAATACCGCGCTGTCAAATCCATCGGGGTAATGCTCCGCCAGTGCCTTCTTCATCCACACGTCCACGGGGAAGGCGGAGCCTATGCGAAGGGAGAAGAGGATAACGCAGTTTGCCACCTTCTCCCCTATTCCGGGCAGGGCCGTGAGGGCCTTTTTCGCTGTGGCAAGGTCGGTTTTTGACAGCGCCTCCAGGTCAAGCTCCCCCGATGCCACGGCCCTCGCCGTCGCGATTATGTAGGGCGCCCGGTAGCCGCAGCGAAGGGGCGCTAAGTCCTCCGGCTCAAGCGCAGCTATGCGCTCCGCCCCCGGAAAGGTGTAGAAGCGCCGATCCTCAAGGTATGTCTCCTCCCCGAACTCCCGGCAGAGGGTCTCCACTATCTTCTTTATCCTCGGGATGTTGTTGCACTGGGAGATTATGAAGGAGCACAGCGTCTCCCACCTGTCCTGATTTAATATCCTTATCCCCGCGCCGAAATCCGAGGCGGAGCGCATGTAGTCGTCCACGCACACAGCCTGTCTCAGCGTCCTGTAGTCCCGCTCCAGATCAAAATAGCCGTGCCACAGCGTCTTAAGGTCCCTCTCGTCCCCGGAGATGAATATTTTCTCCCCGTCCCTTCTTATTCTGGCTGCCCTCCCAAGGGCCACCCCGGTGTAGGACCCGTCCGGCTCCCGGTTCCAGCGGAAGCACTGTCCGCACTCAAAAATCTTTTTAAGGTCAAAATCGTCCTCCGTCAAGATCTGCGTCTCCGGCAAGCTTCTCCCTCCTTCGTCTTTTTTCGATATTATACCACTGCCCCGCCCCGGCGTAAATTTGTAATTGTCCGAAAATTGATACGTTTTTTCTCATTTTCGCCGTCAATGCATTTTTCCCGGCTCCCGTGAGAAACTACAACCGAAAAAATAAAATCAGTGGTGAGGATATGGCAACAAAGCTTTTAGGAAAACAGACCTTCGCCCTCCAGACGCCCCCCTCCTTCGCGGGCCACGCCTGCGTTGCCGGAAGGACCGAGGGCGACGGTCCGCTGCGGGACAGCTTCGACCGGATATTCCCCGACCCCTTCATGGGTGAGAAGAGCTGGGAGAAGGCTGAGAGCGCCCTTGTCACCGCCGCGGTGACGCTGGCGCTCAGCAAGGCGTCCCTGTCACCCGGGAACATAAACTGCGTGTTCTGCGGGGACCTTCTCAACCAGTGCACAGCCACGAGCTTCGGCATACGCGGCATGGGCATACCCATGTTCGGCGTCTACGGGGCCTGCTCCACCATGGCGGAGAGCCTCGCCCTCGCGGCGCTTTCGGTGGACGGGGGCTTTGCGGACAACGCCCTCGCGGTGACGAGCTCCCACTTTTGCTCGGCGGAGCGGCAGTTTCGCACGCCCCTGGAGTACGGCGGGCAGCGTCCCCCCTCCGCCCAGCGCACGGTGACGGCCTCCGGGGCCGCCATCCTCTCCGCCCAGGGTCCCGGCCCCTACGTCACCCACGTCACACCTGGGCGGATAGTGGACAACGGCATAACCGACGCCAACAACATGGGCGCGGCCATGGCCCCGGCGGCATATGACACTTTAAAGGCGCATTTTGAGGACCTGGGCGCGGGGCCGGAGGCCTACGACCTCATCGTGACCGGGGATCTTGGCGCGGTGGGGAGCGAGATACTCCGTGACTTCTTCGCCGCCGACGGGGTGGACCTGGGCTCCCGCCACGCGGACTGCGGGCTTTTGATTTTCGACAGGAAAAAGCAGGACGTCCACTCCGGCGGCTCCGGCTGCGGCTGCGCCGCCAGCGTGCTGTGCGGGCACCTCTTAAACGGCATCCGCGCCGGGAGGTGGAGGAAAATACTCTTCACCGCCACCGGGGCGCTCCTCTCCCCCACCACCACGATGCAGGGGGAGACGGTGCCCTCCATCGCCTGCGCCGTGGCAATTTCAAGCACGAGGTGAAATATGGAATTTGACATTATGCAGTATATCCGCGCCTTCGCCGCGGGAGGGCTGCTGTGCCTCATCGGGCAGGTGCTCATCGACAAGACCCGGCTCACCCCCGCCCGCATACTCACGATGTATGTGGTCGCCGGGGTGGTGCTGGGGGCGCTGGGGCTGTACCAGCCCTTCGCCGACTGGGCCGGGGCCGGGGCGACCGTGCCCCTCACGGGCTTCGGCAACAACCTGGCAAAAGGCGTGAAAAGGGCCGTGGAGGAGAAGGGGCTTCTCGGCGCCTTCACCGGGGGCTTCACCTCCGCCGCCGGGGGCATATCCGCCGCAGTGTTCTTCGGATACGTCGTGTCGCTCCTCTTCAGGCCGGGTGACAAGAGCTGAAAGCTGCCCGGAAAAGGTGCTTATCCTTTTCCGGGCAGCATTTTTATGAATTGAGTATCTCCGCCAGCTCCTCCGGGGTCTTCGCGGTGAAGACAGCGCCGGAGGACTCCAGCTCCTCCCTTGTGCCGTAGCCCCACAGCGCCCCGCAGGTGCCGATGCCGAACTTCGCCGCGCCCACCACGTCGTGGAAGCGGTCGCCCACCATCAGCGCCCTGTCCGGGCAGCGAATGTCCATGGTCTCCATTATGTGCCTCACCACACCCGGCTTGTCCGGGCGTCCGGCGGGGATGTCTGAGCCGCATATGAAGTCAAAATACCCCGCGATGCCAAAGTGCTCAATCACCCGCAGTACATACTCCTCCTTCTTCGAGGACGCCACATACAGCCTGTACCCGGCTTTTTTAAGCCTCTCCAGAAGCTCCGGTATGCCGGGGTAAAGGCGGCTCTCAAACACGCCCCTGGGGTCGTAGTACTCGAGGTACGCGTCAAATACCTCCTGATACCGCTCCTCCGGGAAGCCCAGCACGTTGTGAAAGGACCAGCTCAGCGGCGGGCCGATGCACTTCATCAGCTCCGCCTCCGGCATGGCGGGCATATTCAGCTTCTCAAGCGCGTGGTTCAGGGAGTTTATTATCCCCGGGGCTGAGTCCGTCAGCGTCCCGTCCACGTCCAAAAGTATGTGATCGTATTTTCTCATGTCAGATTAGACCTTTACCATAAATTGCGCCGCGGCGTTGAGCATCAGCCTCTTCTCGCCGACAGCGAAGCGGACTGTTATCATGGCGTCCCCGCCTGTGGGAGTGACGGCGACGACGTCGCCCTCCCCGAACGCCCTGTGGCGGACCCGGTCCCCGGGCTTAAGCTCCAGCGTCTTTTGCGCCGGGGGGTGTGCCGTAGTCCTTATTGTCTGAGGCGGGGACGGGCGCGGCGTTCGGGGGGCGCGGCGCTGGCTCACAAAGCCCCCGGTGTAATCGCGCTCCTGCCTTCTCCCCTCCCGGTACTCCCAGTCAAGGTACTCCGGGTCCGGCTCCCGGGTAAATCCGGCTCTCTTTGCCGGCATATCCAGGTGCTCCGCCGGAATCTCCTCCAGAAACCGTGAGACGGTGTTCGCGGTGGTGTGACCGAACATGAGCCGCCGCTTCGCCGCCGTGAGCACAAGGCGTCTCTGGGCCCGGGTTAGGGCCACATAGCAGAGCCGGCGCTCCTCCTCCATGTCCTCCTCGGTGTTCATGGACCTGGCGGAGGGGAACAGGTTCTCCTCCATCCCCACAATGAAGACCCAGGGGAACTCCAGTCCCTTGGCGGAGTGAATGGTCATCATGGGCACGCTGTCCTCGTTCATCTCGGGGCTGTCAAGGTCGGTGTAGAGGGCTATCTCGTCAAGAAATCCCCCGAGGGTGGGCCTCTCGGCGGAGGATGCGTAGCTCACTATGTTCGATTTAAGCTCCCTTATGTTGTCCACCCTCGCCAGAGCGTCGTCGGAGTCGCCCAGTGACTCGACGTAGCCCGTTTTCTCCAGAAGCTCCTCGTAAAACTCGTCCAATGGCAGGCTGTCCGCGAGGCCCCGCAGCTCCATAATGAGCTCCATGAATTTCATGAGCTTCCCTGCGGCGGACTTAAGCTCCGGGTATTTCGCCGCGTCAGCCGCCGCGTCAAGTATGGGCCGCCGCTCCCGGGCGGCTATGTCCCGCAGCCGCTCCACGGTGGTGGGGCCGATGCCCCGGGGCGGGTTATTTATTATCCGCAGCAGCCGCAGATCGTCCGCCGGGTTGTGGACGACGCACAGGTAGCTCGTCACGTCCTTTATCTCCGCCCGGTCGAAAAACCGTGTGCCGCCTATGACCTTGTAGGGCACAGCCGCGCGCTTGAAGGCGTACTCAAGGCGGTTGGACTGGGCGTTCACCCGGTAGAGCACCGCGAAATCCGACCAGCGCATCCCGGAGGCCACCCCGGAGACTATCTCGTTTGCCACAAAGGCCGCCTCCGCCTCGTCGCTCTCCGCCATGCGGAAGGTGAGCCTGTCCCCCTCCCCGGCACTTGTCCACAGGCTCTTGCCCTTGCGCCCCAGATTATTTTTGATTACCGCGTTCGCCGCCTCAAGGATGTGCCCCGTGGAGCGGTAGTTCTGCTCAAGCTTTATAACTCTCGTGTCCCTGTAGCGCTTTTCAAAGCTGAGTATGTTCTCTATCGTCGCCCCGCGGAAGCGGTATATGGACTGGTCGTCGTCGCCCACAACGCATATGTTCTCCGTCCCCCCGGCAAGGAGGCTCGCCAGCCTGTACTGCAATACGCTGGTGTCCTGGTACTCGTCCACCAGGACATATTTAAACTGCCTCTGCCACCTCTCCCGGACCTCCGGGTAGTCGGTGAGGAGCTTCACGGTGAAGAGTATCAGGTCGTCAAAGTCCAGGGCGTCGGAGGAGAGGAGCCTTCTTGAATACTCGGTGTAGGCCCGGGCGATGAGCTTTTTCCTCGGGTCGCGGCTCTTCTCCGCCTCGGCGGTGTAGTCGGGGGCAAAGAGCATCTCGTCCTTTGCCCGGCTTATGTACCCCAGCACCTGCTTGGGTGGAAAGATCTTCTCGTCCATGTTGAGCTCCCTGAGCACGCGCTTCATCACCGCCAGGGAGTCGGCGGTGTCGTATATGGTGAAGGACGGGGAGATGCCCATAACGTCGATGCTGCGCCTTAAAATGCGCACGCAGGCGGAGTGGAAGGTCATGGCCCATATGTCCTCCGCTCCGGTGCCGATGCGCTTTGAAAGCCTCGCCTTGAGCTCGTCGGCGGCCTTGTTGGTAAAGGTTATGGCGATGACACGCCAGGGCTCCACCGGGTCCACCGCGCACAGCGCCTCCGCCTCCGGCGAGAGGACGCCGCTTTTCTCCGACTCCTCCAGCACCCGAAGCTCCCTCTCGCCGTATTTCGGGTCCACCTCGGCGGTGTCGGAGCCCCGCCCGAAGCGGATGAGATTCGCCACCCGGTTTATAAGCACCGTCGTCTTGCCGCTCCCCGCCCCGGCGAGAAGCAGCAGCGGCCCCTCCGTCGCCAGCACGGCCTCCCTCTGCTTGTCGTTGAGCTCCTGAAATTCCCGGGCAATAAGCCCCCGGCGAAGGGAGACAAAGCGTTCTTCAAATTCCGTCCTTACCATACTCCACCCGTCCTTCACATAATGACCTGATTATACACCGCTTTTGGCGAAAAGAAAAGCACAAAAAATGACATAGGCCCCATTCGGGGCCTATGTCATTAGAAAAAGAGGATAAAATGAAAAAGGTGAAATCAAGCTTCACGAGTATTAATATACACTGCATTTGTTAAAAGAAAAACAGTAAAGTATTTCAAAAGTATTAAATTTAAAGATAAATTTTCGTAAATTATGTAAACTATGTAAGTATTTCTCGAAAACAAGGAAGCTCAGTCAACAGCTTGTCAAAAAGCTCAAATCCAACATAACGTTCCCCCTTGTCTGAAAACCCCGAAGGGCTTTTTCGACAGTCTCAGTCAAGGCACAGCCCGTACCAGGGCGCGGCGGGGCTCCTGGGGAGCTGTCCGGCGAGCAGCGCGCAGGGCGCCAACTCCTCCCCCGGCCTTGCGGGGGTGCGGTAGGTGAATGAGCCGGAGCGCAGGGCCCTCGCCACCAGAGCGGCGGCGTTGTAGCGGCTGCCGGAGGGCACTATGAGCTCCGGGATGTACGCTCTCCCCTCCCGGAGGCTCGCCGCGGCGCAGCAGCGCTGCCCCTCCGCCACCACATAGTAAAACCCGCCGTTCTCCCGGCGAAGAATCTCCTCCTGACAGGAGAGCAGCTTCAGGTCGAAATCAATATGGGGGGTCTGGTGCAAAAGCTCCTCCCGTAGGGCGGCGTAGCCCCGGACGGTGACGCGGGTGACGCTCCCGTTGAGGGGGATGCCCACGTCGGTGCAGTCCTGCACGGCGGCGCTGAACGCGGGCTCAAAGCCGTATTTGCGGCAGAATGGTATGAGGTCCCCGCTCCCGGGGACTATGACCCCGGCGGAGCCAAGGGCCTGAGTTGCCAGCCCCAGCACCCGCCCGGCAAGTCCCTGCCGGCGGCAGTCCGGCCTCGTCCCCAGGGCGTACACCGCCCTGCAGGGCGTCCAGCGCCCATCCGCCACAAGGTCACCCACCCTGAGGACATATGCGGCGGAGACTATCTCCCCGTCCCTGAGGCACAATGCCGCCATCCCAGGTGTGTAGACAGCCTCAAAAAAGCCGTCCATGCGGGTATCGTCGTTATATACGCTTTTCCAAAGCTCCTTCAGCCCCGGCTCATCACCCGGGACGGAGAAGCGCAGCTCTTCGGACATGTAAGATCGTACTTCCTTCTCTATTTCTGCCCGGCATAGACTCCGGGGCAGAGCTCCATGATTTTCGCCTGAATGGCCTTCAGGTCGACAAAGGTGTCGGGCTTCTTTCTGGGGTCACGCAGGAGCGCCGCCGGGTGGTAAAGGGCCGTGTACTCCACGCCGCCGATATTGAAAAACTGCCCGTGCTCCTGAGATATTTTAAAATCCGGCTTTATCATGACCTGCGCCGCGATCCTGCCAAGGCAGACTATGATCTTCGGCCTCACAAGCTCTATCTGCGCCCGGAGCCAGCCGATGCAGGCCTCCTGCTCCGTGCCCAGCGGGTCGCGGTTTTTCGGCGGGCGGCACTTGACGATGTTGGCTATGTATATGTTTTTGCGGCGGTCGAGGCCGATTATCTCCAGCATCACGTCAAGGAGCTGTCCGCCCCGCCCCACAAAGGGCTCGCCCTGAAGGTCCTCGTTCTCCCCGGGGCCCTCGCCGATGAACATCACGTCCGCGTCCCGGACGCCCACGCCAAAGACGAGATTCGTCCTCGTCTCCCCCAGCGCGCACCTGTGGCAGCTTCTCGCCGCCCTCTCAAGCTCCTCCCAGGTCACATCCGGCACCTCCCATATCCTGATCTGCCAAAAACATAACAGCCTTAAAACACGGCTCAAGCTGGCAATAAAGCCCTGCCGGACTTTTCCGCCAGTCTATGCCGTGAAGTACGGCTATTATATCATAATGGCAGAAAATTTCAAGTCTTGAAATTAAATATGGGTTTTTCATCCGCTATATGGACAGCGCCTCCCGGAGCCTCCCCACGGCGCGCTTTTCTATTCTGGACACCTGCACCTGTGAGACGCCCAGCACCCTCGCGGCGCCCGACTGGGTCATTCCCCGGTAGTAGCGCAGGACTATCACCTTCCTCTCCCGGTCGGGAAGCCCCCCTATCGCCTCCCGCAGGGCCACCCGCTCCACCAGCTTCTCCTCCTCGGCGCTGTCCCCCAGCACCTGCTCCAGAGTGAAGCCCTCCTCCCCCGTCTCCCGCTGGAGGGACTCGGAGGGCGCGGTGGCTATCTCGCAGGCGGCGATGTCCTCCGGGGAGATGCCCGTCTCCGACGCAAGCTCCGAGAGCACCGGCTCCCGGCCCAATGACTGCTCCAGCCGCATACGCGCCGCCCGCACTGTCTGCGCCCGCTCCTTGAGGCCCCGGCTCACCTTCACCGCCCCGTCGTCCCGGAGAAAGCGGCGGATTTCCCCGGAGATTTTCGGCACGGCATAGGTTGAAAACCGTGTCCCGAAGCTGTCGTCAAAGCCCCGGACGGCCTTGATGAAGCCCACGCACCCCAGCTGGTAGAGGTCGTCCGGCTCCACCCCCCGGCCAAAGAAGCGCCGGGCCACGCTCCAGATGAGGCCGGCGTTCTCCCGGACCATCTCCTCCATGGCCTTGCTGTCGCCGGCGCGGGCGGCCTCCAGGATCTGGGCGGTCCCGGCGGTCATCGGGTGGCGGCGCGGCGGGACACCTTTTTGCGCATGGTCACTGTCGTGCCGGAGCCGACTCTGGAGCGGACCTTCACGGTGTCCGTGAAGCTCTCCATTATGGTGAAGCCCATGCCGCTGCGCTCCTCACCCCCGGTGGTGAAAAGCGGCTCCCGGGCGCGCTCCACGTCCTCGATGCCCCGGCCCCTGTCCTTTATCTGGACTTCTATGGTGTCCGGCTCCAGGATCCGCAGCTTCATCGTTATCGGCCCCAGCCTGTCGGGGTAGGCGTGGACGATGCAGTTCGTCACTGCCTCGCTCACCGCCGTCTTAAGGTCCCCCAGCTCCGTTAAGGTCATGTCAAGCTGTGAGGCGAAGGCCGCCGCCGCGGCCCGGGCAAAGCCCTCGTTCACGGACCGGGACGGAAACTCGATTTTCACACAGTTCTGCTCCTTCATATGTATTCCTCCTTTACGTTGACGTGGAAATGTTGACCATCCTGTCAATGCCCGAGGCGTCCAGCACCCGCAGGGGCTGGCTCTGGACATTCTCCACAAAGAGCCTCCCGCCAAGGGCGTTCATGCGTCTGTACGCCCGCATTATCACTGCAATGCCCGAGGAGTCCATAAACGTAAGCTCCCTCATGTCCAGCACGCAGTCCCTTGGCGTCAGCGCCTCGATGCGCTCCTCTATCCTCCCCATCAGCGCCCCGGCCCCGTGGTGGTCGAGCTCCCCGGCGATGTGGAAAGTCAGCCTCCCGCCGCTTTGCGTTGTACTTACCTTCACGCTCTCACTTCCCATACAAAAAAATACCCGTGTACAAGCTGTACACGGGTATTGTAGCGTATTTTGTTTGAATTTTTTGTCAAAATCCGTATTTATCCCAGAGAAGCCAGAGATTTTTCCAGATTTTCTATGAGGGCGCGGAGCTTTTCCGCCTTCTCCCGTTCGGCGTTTACCACTGCTTCCGGGGCGCGGGAGACGAAATTGGCATTGGACAGCTTCTTCATCTGTCCCTCCAGGAAGCCCCGGTTCTTTTGAAGCTCCTTTTCGATCCTCTCCCGCTCGGCCTTGAGGTCCACAAGCTCAGCCAGGGGCAGGAACACCCGGGCGGAGTGGGTGACCACGGTCACCATGCCCCGGGCCTCCATCTCGTCGTCGCTCCCCGCCTCGCCCATGCCGATGACCTCCACCTCGGAGGCTGAGGCGAGGCGCATGATATAGGGCGCTCCGGCCTTGAAGGGCTCCGGGTAGACGGTGGAGATGGTGACCTTGGCGCGTCTGGAGGGCGGGACGTTCATCATGCTGCGCTTTGAGCGTATGGCTCCCACGGCGTCCATGACCTTCTCAAAGTCCGCCTCCTCCGACGCAAAGCTGAGCTCCTCCCGGTACTCCGGGAAGTCCTCCACGATGAGGGCGCTCTTCTCGTGGGGCAGGGACTGGTAAATCTCCTCGGTGATGAAGGGCATGAAGGGGTGGAGGAGCTTTAAAATATCCGTGAGCACATATAGCAGCACCCGCTGGACATCGGTGTCGCCCTCGGCAAGACGGGGCTTTGAGAGCTCGATATACCAGTCGCAGAAGGTGTCCCAGATGAAGTCATATATCTTCTGGGCGGCGATGCCGAGCTCAAATTTCTCCACGTTCTCCGTCACCTCGGCGGTGAGGGTGTTGAGCTTTGAGAGCACCCACCTGTCGGGAAGCTCCAGCCTTTCGGGGAGGGTCCTGTCCTCCACGGTGAGGTTCATCATCACGAAGCGGCTGGCATTCCAGATCTTATTGGCGAAGTTGCGCATGGCCTCGCACCGCTCCACATAGAAGCGCATGTCGTTTCCGGGCGAGTTTCCGGTGATGATGTTGAACCTGAGGGCGTCGGCGCCGAAGCGGTCGATTATCTCGATGGGGTCCACGCCGTTTCCGGCGGACTTGGACATCTTCTTGCCCATGGGGTCCCGGATGAGGCCGTGAATCAGGACGGTCTTGAAGGGCTCCTTTTTCATGTGCTCCATGCCGGAGAAGATCATCCGGGCAACCCAGAAGAAGATTATGTCGTAGCCCGTGACAAGCACATCCGTGGGGTAGAAATACTCCAGGTCCTCCGTCCTGTCCGGCCAGCCCAGAGTGGAGAAGGGCCAGAGCGCGGAGGAAAACCAGGTGTCCAGCACATCCGGGTCGCGCTCGATGTTTTTGCTGTGGCAGTGCTCGCACTCCGTGGCGTCGGTGCGGGAGACGGTGACGTGCCCGCAGTCGGCGCAGTACCAGGCGGGGATCTGGTGGCCCCACCACAGCTGCCGGGAGATGCACCAGTCCCGGACGGAGTGCATCCAGTTTAAATACGTCTTGGCAAATCGGTCGGGGACGAATTTGATGGTGCCGTCCTCCACCACCCGGATGGCCTCGCGCGCCAGAGGCTCCATCTTCACGAACCACTGGTCCGAGGCCAGAGGCTCCACGTCGGAGTGGCAGCGGTAGCAGGTCCCCACGTTGTGGACATGGTCCTCGATCTTGACGAGATACCCCTGCTCCTCCAGGTCCGCGACAATAGCCCGCCTCGCCTCGTAGCGGTCCATGCCGTTATACTTGCCGCCGTTGATTATTTTTCCCTCGCCGTCAATGACAAGGATCTGCTCAAGACCATGCCGCAGGCCCACCTCGAAGTCGTTGGGGTCGTGGCATGGCGTCATCTTCACGCAGCCGGTGCCGAAGGCCATGTCCACATACTCGTCGGCGACGATGGGTATCTCGCGGTTAACCAGGGGCAGCACGCAGGTCTTGCCCACAATATCCCTGTACCGCTCATCCTCCGGGTTCACCGCCACGCCTGAGTCGCCCAGCATGGTCTCGGGCCTCGTGGTGGCCACGGTGACGTAGCCCGAGCCGTCGGAGAGGGGGTAGCGGATGTGCCAGAGCTTACCCGGCTTCTCCTCGTACTCCACCTCGGCATCACTGAGGGCGGTGGTGCAGTGGGGGCACCAGTTGATTATCCGCTTGCCCTTGTAGATGAGGCCCTTCTCATAGAGGGAGCAGAACACCTCCCGCACCGCCCTGGAGCAACCCTCGTCCATGGTGAAGCGCTGGCGCTCCCAGTCGCAGGAGGAGCCCAGGGTCTTGAGCTGCTCCACGATGCGGTCGCCGTACCTGTTCTTCCAGTCCCAGACCCGGTCCAGAAACTTCTCCCGGCCCAGGTCGAAGCGGGTGAGGCCCTCGCTCCGGAGCTTCTCCTCCACCTTTATCTGGGTGGCTATGCCCGCGTGGTCGTAGCCGGGAAGCCAGAGGGCGGAGAACCCCTTCATGCGCTTATACCGGATGAGGATGTCCTGCAGCGTCTCGTCAAAGGCGTGGCCCAGATGGAGCTGTCCCGTGACGTTGGGGGGCGGGATGACGATGGTGAAGGGCTTCTTCTCGGGGTCTCTCTCGGCGTGGAAGTAGCCGCCGTCCACCCACATCTGATAGATGCGCTTCTCCACCGCCTGGGGATCATACACTTTCGGCAGTTCTTTCATTTTTGCACCTTACCTTTCCGGGGCAATAAAAAATCGCCCCAAGCAAAATAGCTCAGGGCGAAAAAGCTTATCGCTTATCCGCGGTACCACCTGAATTCCCGCGCGCCGACGCGGACACTCGTCACTCTGTAACGGGAGCTCCCGTCGGGGACTACATATCACCCCCGCGGCTCCGGGGCGACCTTTCGGCGTATCGAGCCGGAGCCTCGCACCGACCGGCTCCTCTCTGCGGCTCTGCCCGCTTACTTCTCCCCATCATCGCCATTTTGGGTTATTATATGCGGATTTATCTTATTTGTCAAGGCGTATTTTCACTTTTTGAAGGCCCGCGCCTCCACATAGATCATCATCCTGTTTCGCATAAACAGATATAACCCCAGCCCCGGCGCCGCGCAGGCCGCCAATGCCGCGCTCCCCAGCCAAACAACCAGAGCCGTGACGGCGGCGAGGTAAAGTATCACCGCGGCGGCGATGGAGAGCCGATGCTCCCGGAGCCACTTGTGCCTGAAAAACTCTATCCTGTCCGAAAGTCCGAAGGTCTCCGACTCCGAGAGGACCGAGACAAGATTCTCCTCCGCCCTCTCCGCCGCCAGCTCCGGTGTCTCAAGCCTCTCACCGGATAAAAGCTCGTTTACGCTGACGCCGAGGATTCCCGCAAGCTCCAAAAGCTTGTCCACATCCGGCATATATTTTCCCGTCTCCCAGCGGGATACGGTCCTGTTCGTCACCATCAGCCTCTCGCCAAGCTGCTCCTGAGTAAACCCCTGCTCCCGCCGGAGGGAGGCGATAAACGCGCCGACCTTTACCTGATCCATCCTGCCGCCCCCTTTTACTCAGATTATACCAAAAATCGCCGTCCATGTACAGGACACAGACGGCGAATAGGTAATTTTTAATTTAGATAAGGTTTGTATAGCCCATCAGGTATTCGTCCACCTCTCTGGCGGCGGCGCGGCCCTCGGCTATGGCGTGGACCACCAGCGACTGGCCCCTCCGGGCGTCCCCGGCGGCGAAAACTCCGGGAACGCTGGTGGCGTAACCGCCCTCCGGCGTCGCTATCCGCCCGCGGGCGTCGGTCTCCAGCCCGAAGGCCTCCGCGATATACCTCTCCGTGCCCACAAAGCCCGCGGCGATGAGCAGGAGCCCGCAGGGCAGCGTCCTCTCGGAGCCCTCTATCGGAACCATCACCCTCCGCCCGTTCTCCTGCCGGGGCTCAAGGTCCACGGTGACTATCTCCTTCACGTTTCCCTGCTCGTCGGGGATTATTTTGCTGACCGTCCTCTGGTAGAGCCGTGGGTCGTGCCCGAAGATGGCTATTGCCTCCTGCTGACCGTAGTCGGTCTTTTCCACTCTGGGCCACTCTGGCCAGGGATTGGAGGCCAGGTCCCGCTCAACGGGCTGGCGGGGCATCATCTCAAGCTGCGTCACCGAGGCGCAGCCGTGGCGCAGGCAGGTGGCCACGCAGTCGTTGCCCGTGTCACCGCCGCCAACGACCACCACGTCCCGCCCCCTGGCGGAGATGTAGGTGCCCTCCTTAAGGCCGCAGTCCAAAAGGCTCTTTGTGGTGGAGCTGAGAAAATCCACGGCGAAATACACGTTCCCGGACTCCCTCCCGGGGACCTTCAAATCCCGAGGCGCCCTGGCGCCGCAGCATATCATCACCGCGTCAAAGGCCGCGGTGAGCCCCCCGGCGGGGACCTCCCCGCCCACGTCGGCGTTCGTCCTGAAGCACACGCCCTCCCGGCGCATTATGTCGGCGCGGCGCTCTATGACGGATTTGTCCAGCTTCATGTTGGGTATGCCGTACATCAGAAGCCCGCCCACCCGGTCGGAGCGCTCAAAAACCGTCACGGAGTGTCCCCGGCGGTTGAGCTGGTCCGCGGCGGCAAGTCCCGCCGGGCCGGAGCCCACCACGGCGACCTTCTTCCCCGTGCGGACCTGGGGCGGCTGGGGCTTCACGATGCCCGCCTCATACGCCCTTTCAACGATGAACAGCTCGTTTTCCCGCACCGTCACCGCGTCCCCGTGGAGTCCGCAGGTGCAGGCGGCCTCGCACAGTGCCGGGCACACCCGCCCGGTGAACTCCGGGAAGTTGTTTGTCTTGCGAAGGCGCTTATACGCCTCCTCGAAGCTCCCGTGGTATACAAGGTCGTTCCACTCCGGCGCCATGTTGTGGAGGGGGCACCCGGTGAAGGAGCCGTTCAGGAATATTCCTGACTGGCAGAAGGGCACGCCGCAGTCCATGCACCTGGCCCCCTGGCGCTGCCGCTCCCTTACGTCGAGCTGGGGGTGGAACTCATTAAAGTGCTTCACCCGCTCCTCCGGCGGCTCGCTGGGGTCGGCGGTCCGGGGGTACTCAAGAAATCCCGTTATCTTTCCCATCAGCCCTCGCCCCCTCTCGTTATCATGTAAAACGCCTCCTCGGCGGCTGTCTCCGGGCCCATGCCCCGCTCCTCGCACTGGGAAATGGCCCTGAGCATCCTGTCGTAGTCCCGCGGCAGGATCTTCTTGAAAAGCCCCACATTATTTGCGAAGTCCTCAAGTATCTCCTTCGCCCTCTCGGAGTGAGTGGCGTTGTAGTGCTCCTCGATGAGCCCGCGCAGCTCCTCGATGTCGTGCTTCTCGCTCAATGGCAGCATCTCCACCATGGACTTGTTTACGCGCTTATATAAGTCCCGCTTTCCGTCCCAGACGTAGGCTATGCCGCCGGACATTCCCGCGGCGAAATTCCTGCCCGTGGGGCCCAGGACCACAACTCTGCCCCCGGTCATGTACTCGCAGCCGTGGTCGCCAACGCCCTCCACCACCGCGTAAGCCCCGGAGTTTCTGACGGCGAACCGCTCCCCGGCAAGTCCCGCGATATACGCCCTGCCCGCAGTTGCGCCGTAGAGGGCCACATTGCCGATGATTATATTCCCGCTGGCCCTGTAGCCCGCCTCCTCCGGCGGCCTGACGGAGAGCTTTCCCCCGGAGAGGCCCTTGCCGAAGTAGTCGTTGGAGTCTCCGACGAGATTCAGCGTCAGCCCCTTGGGGATAAACGCCCCGAAGGACTGTCCCCCGGCCCCCCGGCAGTCCACCACAAAGGCGTCGTCGGGGAGGGTGCTCTTATATTTTCTCGTAAGCTCGCTTCCCAGTATTGTTCCGAAGGCCCTGTCGGTGTTGCCCACCTCCACGCTTATCCGGGAGGACTTTTTGTCAAGGTCGAGCTTTGTGAGAAGCTCCCCCACGTCTCTGGTTTTCTCAAGCTGAAAATCGTAGGCCTCCCCGGGCTCAAAGTGCTCCGGCACGGAAAACTCCCCGCCCAGCACGGCGGACATGTCCACGCTCGCCGCCCGGTGTGTCACCTGCTTTTCCCGAACCTTGAGGAGGTCCGTGCGCCCCACGAGCTCATTTACGCTCCGCACGCCCAGCTTCGCCATTATCTCCCGAAGCTCCTGGGCCACAAAGCGCATGAAGTTTATGACATACTCCGGCTTTCCGCAAAATCTCTTTCGCAGCTCGGGATTTTGCGTCGCGACGCCCATGGGGCAGGTGTCCAGATTGCACACCCGCATCATCACGCACCCCAGTGTTATGAGGGGCGCCGTGGCAAAGCCGAACTCCTCCGCCCCAAGCATACAGGCGATAGCCACGTCCCGGCCCGTCATCAGCTTTCCGTCCGCCTCAATGCGCACCCGGCGTCGAAGGCCGTTTTTCACCAGCGTCTGGTGCGTCTCGGCGACGCCCAACTCCCAGGGCAGTCCCGCGTCGTGGATGGAGGTCCTTGGCGCCGCCCCGGTGCCTCCGTCGTAGCCGGAGATGAGCACCGTCTGTGCCCCCGCCTTTGCCACGCCCGCAGCAATGGTGCCGACTCCCGCCTCGGAAACCAGCTTCACGGCGATGTCGGCATACCTGTTGGCGTTTTTAAGGTCGTATATCAGCTGTGCCAGATCCTCGATGGAGTAAATGTCGTGGTGAGGCGGCGGGGATATGAGGGCGACGCCGGGGGTGGAGTAGCGGGTCTTAGCTATCCAGGGGTAAACCTTCTTCCCCGGAAGATGCCCGCCCTCCCCGGGCTTTGCGCCCTGGGCCATCTTTATCTGTATCTCCCTTGCGGAGACAAGGTACTCGCTCGTCACCCCGAAGCGCCCGGAGGCCACTTGCTTTATGGCAGAGCCCCGAATCGTGCCAAGCCGCTCGGGAAGCTCGCCCCCCTCGCCGGAGTTTGACTTGCCCCCCAGGGTGTTCATGGCGACGGCAAGGCACTCGTGGGCCTCCTGAGAGATGGAGCCGTAGGACATGGCCCCGGTCTTGAAGCGCTTCACTATTTCATCCACGCTCTCCACCTCGTCGATGTCCACGCCCTTCTCCGGGAAGTCAAACCTGAGAAGCCCCCGGAGAGTGTGGGGCACGGTGTCGGAGTCCACGCGCCTGCTGTACTCCTTGAAAAGCTCATAGCTCCCCTCCCGGGCGGCTCTCTGGAGGGTGAGGATGGTGAGGGGATCGTACATATGGTCCTCCTTGTCCTCCCCCGAGCGCAGAGAGTGGGTCCCGGTGGAGTCCAGGGTGGGGTCCACGCCCAGCCCCAGGGGGTCGAAGGCCCGGGAGTGACGCCACTCCACCCCCTCGCCGATCTCCTCAAGGCCGATGCCGCCCACGCGGGAGATGGTGTTGGTGAAATACTTGTCTATCACATCCTGCCGGATGCCCACGGCCTCGAATATCTGTGCCGACTGGTAGGACTGGATGGTGCTTATGCCCATCTTCGAGGCTATCTTCACTATCCCGTGGAGCACCGCCAGATTGTAGTCCTCCACCGCGGCGTAGAAATCCTTGTCCAGCATGGACTTCTCTATGAGCTCAAGTATGCACTCGTGGGCAAGGTATGGGTACACGGCCCTCGCGCCGTAGCCCAGAAGCGCCGCGAAGTGGTGCACGTCCCGGGGCTCGCCGGACTCCAGTATGACGGAGACAGCCGTGCGCTTTTTCGTGCGCACAAGGTACTGCTCCATCGCCGACACCGCCAGCAGCGACGGTATGGCCACATGGTTCTCGTCCACCCCCACGTCGGAGAGGATGATTATATTAGCCCCGTTCCTGTACGCCCTGTCGCAGGCGATGAACATCCGGTCTATCGCCCTCTCAAGGGGGGTGTTCTTGTAGTAGAGTATGGACACCGTCTCCACCTTAAAGCCGGGCTTATTCATGGAGCGTATCTTCAGCATATCCACACCGGAGAGTATGGGGTTGTGTATCTCCAGAACCCGGCAGTTCTCCGGCTTATCCTCCAGCAGGTTCCCGTCGGAGCCGACGTACACCGTGGTGTCGGTGACTATCTCCTCCCGGATGGCGTCGATGGGGGGATTTGTGACCTGTGCGAAAAGCTGCTTGAAGTAGCTGAAAAGGGGCTGGTGCTTCTCCGAGAGCACCGCGAGGGGTATGTCCGTGCCCATGGATGCCGTCTGCTCGGCGCCAGTGCGGGCCATATTAAGTATGACGCTGCGCACGTCCTCGTAGGTGTACCCGAAGGCCTTGTAGAGCTTATCCCGGATCTCCTGAGAGTGCACCGGGACCTTTTTATTGGGTATGGGGAGCTCCCGCAGCCTCACAAGGTTCGCGTCCAGCCACTCCCCGTAGGGCGCGCCGGAGGCGTAGCGGGCCTTGAGCTCCTCGTCCGATATTATGCGCTTTTCCAGCGTGTCCGCAAGGAGCATCCTCCCGGGCTGGAGCCGCCCCTTCTCCCGGATGTTCTCCTCGGGGATGTCAAGGACGCCCACCTCTGAGGACAGGATGAGATAGTCGTCCTTCGTCACATAGTACCTCGCCGGGCGCAGGCCGTTGCGGTCCAGCACCGCCCCCACCCTGTCCCCGTCGGAGAACAGCACCGCCGCGGGGCCGTCCCAGGGCTCCATCATGGTGGCGTAGTAGTGGTACATATCCCGCTTTGCGCTCTCTCCGCCGTCGTGCTGCCAGGGCTCCGGCAGCAGGATCATCACCGCCATGGGAAGCTCCATGCCGCTCATCATAAGAAACTCCAGTGTGTTGTCCAGCATCGCGGAGTCAGACCCCGAGGGGTCCACCACCGGGAGTATCCTGTCCATGTATGGCTCCAGCACGGGGGAGTTCATCGTCTCCTCCCGGGCCGCCATGCGGTCGATGTTGCCCCGGATGGTATTTATCTCCCCGTTGTGGAGTATGAGCCTGTTGGGGTGGGCCCTCTCCCAGCTGGGGTTGGTGTTTGTGGAGAACCGAGAGTGCACCAGCGCCACGGCGGACTTGTAGTCCGGGCTCTGCAGGTCCTTATAGAACCTGCGCAGCTGGTGGACAAGGAACATTCCCTTGTACACCACCGTGCGTGAGCTGAGGCTGAGCACATATGTGTTGTCGTTGGACTGCTCAAACTCCCGGCGGACGACATAGAGGAGCCTGTCAAAGTCAAGCCCCTTCTCCACCCCGGCGGGCCTCTTTATAAAGCACTGGGCGATAAAGGGCATACAGTCCAGGGCCTTTTTGCCAAGTATCGACGGTTCCACGGGCACGTCCCTCCAGCCGAGAAACTCAAGCCCGTCCTTTGCGGCGATTATCTCCAGCATACGCTTGGCCTGACTGCGCCGCACCACGTCCTGGGGGAAGAAGAACATCCCCACGCCGTAGTCCCGCTCCCCGCCAAGCTCCAGCCCTGCTTTCGCAGCGGCCTTTTTAAAGAAGCTGTGGCTTATCTGGAGCAGTATGCCCACGCCGTCCCCGGTCTCCCCGGCGGCGTCACGTCCTGCCCGGTGCTCCAGACGCTCCACTATCTTCAGCGCGTCGTCCACCGTCTTGTGGGTCATTATGCCCTTGAGGCTGACAACAGCCCCGATGCCGCAGGCGTCGTGCTCAAAGCGGCTGTCGTAAAGCCCGTTTTTTTCATTTAAATTGGTAAAGTTTTCAGACATGGCAATTACCCTTTACGTCGTGTTGTCCAAAAGCTCCTCAAAGCTCAAGGATATGCCTCGCCGTCTCGGCAAGTCTTGTTCCGGTCTCCATGCTCCGGCGCTGGAGGAACCTGTGGGCCTCCGCCTCGGTGAAGCCCCGGGCCTCCATGAGCTTCTCCTTGGCCCGCTCCACAAGGCGGTTGTCCTCCTCGGAGCGCCTGTGCCCGTGCTCTCTCGCGGTTATCTCCTCAAGCTGTAGGAGTATGTTCACGCTCCCCCGCAGCTCCGCGGCGGAAATGGGTATCTGGAGCTTAAAGACGTCCGGGTCGTCCATGAGCTCAAGCTGTGACTGCTTGGCGAGCACCAGAAACTTCGCCATCCCGTTAAGCTCGTGGGCGAGCTGCCCGGCGGACATATCCGTAAGCTTGTGCCCGCAGATAACAAGCCCCGAGCCCATGTTCTTCACCGCTCTCAGAACCTCCGCCCCGGAGCGGCACCTGTACCGAACCTGTATTCCCGATTTTTCCAGCATATCGGCTATCTTGTCTCTGGATTCGTCCCTCTCAAAGGCGACAACTGTCCGTGTCACAGACCCTCACCCCCAAAAAGCGATAGGGGACGGGCGAAGCGCCCGCCCCGAAGATATTTTTTTACATATTTTTCCCGACGACATGCGCGTCGGGAAAAATCACCGCACGCATCCCCTTGGCATTTGAAGCCCAACGGGCTTCAAAGCCGGTATCAGTACGTTACGATGTACTTGTCGATCTCCCAGTCGGAGACGTAGGTCCTGTATGCGTCCCACTCCTTGCGCTTGCCCTGGGTGTACTGCTCAACGACGTGGTCGCCCAGCGTCTGGCAGATAAGCTCATCCTTTTCCAGCTCCTCGATGGCCTCGTGGAGGTTGCCGGGGAGGGAGTGGATGCCGTGGGCGTGGCGGGTCTTGCGGTCCATGGCGAAGATGTTCTCGGTGATTTCCGCCGGTGGCACCATGCCCTTCTCGATACCGTCAAGTCCGGCGGCGAGGCAGCAGGCCAGCTCCAGATAGGGGTTGCAGGACGGGTCGGGGCAGCGGAGCTCCACGCGGGTGGACTGTCCGCGGGCGGCGGGTATGCGGATGAGGGCGGAGCGGTTGGAGGCGGACCATGCGAGGTAGCAGGGGGCCTCATAGCCGGGCACAAGGCGCTTGTAGGAGTTGACCAGCGGGTTTGTTATGGCCGCCATGCCCCGCACATGGGCTAAAAGTCCGGCGATGAAGCTGTAAGCCTCCTTGGACAGGCCCCTGGGGTCGTTGGGGTCGTAGAAAACGTTCTTTCCGTCCTTGAAGAGGGACATATTGGTGTGCATACCCGAGCCGTTGATGCCGAAGACGGGCTTGGGCATGAAGGTGGCGTGAAGGCCGTTCTTCTGGGCCACGGTCTTGACCGCCAGCTTGAAGGTCATTATCTTGTCGGCGGCGGCAAGGGCCTCGTCGTACTTAAAGTCGATCTCGTGCTGGCCGGCGGCGACCTCGTGGTGGCTGGCCTCTATCTCAAAGCCCATGGCCTCAAGGTTTAAGCAGATCTCACGGCGGGTGCCCTCGCCGTGGTCAAGGGGCCCTAAATCGAAATACCCGGCCTCGTCGCCGGTCTTTGTGGTGGGACGGCCCTCGTCGTCAGTCTCAAAGAGGAAGAACTCGCACTCGGGACCCACGTTGAAGGAGTATCCCAGATCCGCCGCCTTCTGAAGCTCCTTCTTCAGCACCCCTCTGGGGTCGCCCACGAAGGGGGTCCCATCCGGGTTGTAGACGTCGCAGATGAGCCGCGCCACCTTGCCATACTGGGGCCGCCAGGGCAGGATGGTGAAGCTGTCAAGGTCGGGGTAGAGGTACTGGTCGGACTCATGGATGCGGACAAAGCCCTCGATGGAGCTTCCGTCGATCATGATCTGGTTGTTCACCGCCTTGCGGATCTGGGTCTTCGTGATAGCCACGTTCTTAAGCTGTCCAAAGATGTCGGTGAACTGCATACGGATGAACTCCACATCCTGCTCCTCCACCAGACGGATAATGTCTTCCTTGCTGTACTTACTCATGGGAAAGCTCCTTTCGACATATTGTCAGGGATTATATCACACTTTCAAAAAAAGAGCAACGGCTTCCTTCCGGAAAAGCACCATTGCCCTTTCACGCGGTATTATATGACCGAATTGCCGTCATGTCAACGGTATTCTTGCATCTTTTCCCTATTTTGGCGTATTACACAACCTCAATTTGCAGTACAAAGTTTTTATTCGTGCAAATTATTCAATGGATGAAATCGCCGCTCCGTCCCTCCGGCGAAGGGCGGCGTCGCCGGGGCTCATTTTTTCCCCAGTACGGCGAGCACCCAGCCCATGGTGGCGCCGAAAAGCGCTGCCGAGGCCAGAAACACCGCCCACCAGGGTATCCCGGCAAGCAGCGGCAGCACCTCGCCGGGGCCCGAGAGTACAAGCCCGATTATCGCCGCGGCCAGCGCACAGGCCGCCGTCAAAAGCGCCCCAAACATGAGCCCCATTGCGGCGGACAAAAAGGCGATGAGCTTCACGCTGCCCCGCCTGTCCCCGGCCTCATCCCGCTCCCGCTTTGTCAGGCGCAAAAGCTCCGCCCGCCTGATGGCTATATCCGCCGTCATTTCCGGCTCGTCGGCTATGGCATCCACGGTCTGGGCATAGCTGTGCCCCCCGGAGTCAAAAAGGCAGGTGAATATGTCCCCCGGCTCCTGCCCCCGGCGCAGGACCTGCGTCCCGCACAGATAGTCCGCCAGCAGCTCTCCGTCCCCGCATCGCTCCCGGCAGGTGACGAAAAAGGCCGCCCGCCTCTCTGGTCCCACGAAGAAGCTCTGCCCGTAGGCGTTGGCAAGCCTCACTCCCCGGATGGGTCCCGTCCGAAAGAAATTCGGGTACTCTCCCCCGTAGCCCCGGGATCTGAGCAGCTTCTCTGTCCTCTCCCGGGCACTTCTCAGCTCCTCGCCGGGTGTGAGCGCCTCGGCCCTTGTGGGCGCGCCCTCCCAGGACGCCTCAAAGGCTCCGTAGAGCCTGCGCCACAGCGGCTCATGCTCCGCCCTGTTAAAAAGTGCGATGAGCTTTGCCACGGTGCGGCCCCGTCTCATCTCATCAAAAAGGTCCCTCTCCGCCGCCCTGAGGGCGGACAGGAGCTTTAAATCTCCAAGCTCCTCGATATACCCCGTGAGCACCGGAAGCTCCGCCTCCCCCGCCCCCGGGTCGGTCTCCGCCTGCCCCATGAGGGCGCAGAGCTCCCGCGCCAGTGGCAGAAGCTCAATCTCCCGGGGATTTAACGTGACCCCAGATGTGAGCTCCTTCTCCATTATCCCCCGGGCGCAAAACTGCAAACACCCCCAGGGCGTCAGCGCCGGGGGCTCCACGGGTCTGAGGCTCCGCACCTTAAGGCGCACCCCGGCAAAGCGCAGGGCAAGGCTCTCCGCCCCGTCCTCAAGCCGCCAGGAGACAGTGTACCCATCCCCGGAGCTCTCCACCTCCGGCTCCTCGGGGTATGTCAGGTCATACTCCCCCTCCGCCGGGCCGGATACATCGGTGAAAGCTATCCTTCTCTCAAAAAGCGCCCCGGGTCCCGGCTCCAGCACAGCCCGGTCCCCGTTGACGGTGAGCTTAAGCCACGTCTCCTCCGAAAGCCACTCTCGGAGGGACCTTCGTATCTCCTCAAGCCCCTGCGGGGCGCAGTCGGACCACCCTGTCTCCTCCATGCTCTTCACAGCTCCTCGTCAAGCACCGTGCCCTCCGCGACGATATTCGTGGGGCCGGTGAGCATGATGTCTCTCGCCCCGCCGCCCCGGGTGTCCACGGTGACGTAAAGCGTCCCTCCCGGCATGGTGATTTTCGTATTTATCCCGGTGACGAGTCCCCGGAGGGCAAGGGCCGTGACGGTGGAGCCGCAGCCCGTCCCGCAGGCGAGAGTGAAGTCCTCCACCCCCCGCTCAAAGGTCCTGGCGTCCACGCTGTTCTCCCCGTCCACCCGGCAGACGGTGACGTTCGCCCCCTTTGGAAAGCTCCTGTCCCAGCGGAGGGCCCGGCAGAGCTCCCGGAGCTCCCCCTCCGGGACCTCACGCCAGTCCTCCATGAGCACCACGCAGTGAGGTATGCCGGGGCTTCCCAGCTCCAGATAGGCGCAGTCGTACCGCGTCCCGTCAACCTCCGCCTCCCGGTGGAGATCGATGACCGTGGGGTCGTTGAGGCGCACGGTGTACATCCGCTTGGAGACGCATCTTCCCGTGACGAGTCCGGCGGTGGTCTCGATCCTGACCTCCCCGCCCCGCCCGAAGCCGTGCTCCAGTGCGTAGCGGGAGATGCACCGTGCTCCGTTGCCGCACATCTCTCCCACCGAGCCGTCGGAGTTAAAAAACGCCATACGCACGTCCCCGCCGCATCTCGCCCGCTCCAGCACCATCAGCCCGTCGGCGCCGATGGACAGTCTCCTTGAGCATAGCCGTGCGGCGAGGCGCGGATATTCCCCGGCCTCTATGGACCCGTCAAGGTTCTCTATGAGTATGAAGTCGTTCCCGGCCCCCTGCATCTTTGTAAAGCGCATGACAAACCTCCTTATTGGCCCTCTGTCAAAAAAATCCGCCGGGGCTCGGCCCCGGCGGATGATTTCTTACTTTGTCCCCTCTGGATGGGTGTGGGCGCCCCGGAAATCACGGTAGTGCACCGCCCCAACCGGGCAGACCTCCTGACAGTGGCCGCAGTCGATGCACTTATCATAATCGATTTGTGAAAGATTGTCAACCACTGTGATGGCCTTTGCCGGGCACTCCCGCTCGCACTTCTTACAGCCGATGCACCCCTTGGTGCACTCACGCCGGGTCGCCGCGCCCTTTTCGTGGTTGGAGCAGGAGACTATCACCCGCTCCACGTCGGGCATCAGGGTTATGACCTTGTTGGGGCAGGTCCGAACGCACATGCCGCAGCCGATGCAGGCCCGGTAATTTACCCTTGCAAGCCCGTCCACGACGTGGATGGCCCCCTCGGGGCAGACGGCCTCGCAGTCGCCAAGGCCGATGCACCCGTACACGCAGGCCCCCGGCCCGCCGTAGAGAAGCTTCGCCGCGGCGCAGGAGCTGAGGCCCTGATACTGCTGCTTATTTTTCACCGTGTTGCAGTCGCCGGAGCAGCGCACGATCGCCACCTGCTCCACCACGTCCGCAAACTCCGCCCCGGTGACGGTGGCGAGGGCCTTTGCAACCGCGTCGCCTCCGGCGACGCACTTGTTTATCTTGTCCTCGGAGCCCTCCGCCAGCGCCGTGGCATAGCCGTCGCACCCGGCGTAGCCGCAGGCGCCGCAGTTGGCGCCGGGCAGGCACTCACGGATCTTGGGGAATTTCTCGTCCACAGGGACGTACATGAATTTTGAGGCAAGTATCAGCAGCACCGCGCACACCGCGCCGATAGCCGCCAGCACCCATACAGCATTTAAAATCGCCATTTCACTACCTCCCTCAGCCGCCGAACATATTCTCGGCCATTCCGGTGAAGCCCATGAAGGTCATGCTGGTGAAGGCCGCCGCGATAAGGGAGATGGGCAGTCCCTCAAAGCACTTGGGGGGCTTTGCCCGCTCAAGGCTCTTGCGGACGCCGCAGAAGAGTATGAGGGCTATTGAGAACCCCAGCCCCGCGGAGAAGCCGGAGACGCAGGACTCCAGGAAGTTGTAGCTCTCGTCGATGTTGAGGATGGTCACGGCCAGGACCGCGCAGTTTGTGGTGATGAGCGGCAGGTACACGCCCAGCGCCTTGTAGAGCGGCGGCATGAACTTCTTTAGCGTTATCTCCACCAGCTGCACCAGGGCCGCAATGACGAGGATGAATATTATCGTCCTCATGAAAGCCAGGTCAAAGGCCACCATCAGCGTGTGGTAAATGGCCCAGGTGACAGCGGAGGCCAGCGTCATGACGAAGATGACGGCGCCGGACATGCCGATGCAGGAGGAGAACTTCTGGGAGACGCCCAAGAACGGGCAAATCCCCAAAAACTGCACAAGGACGTAGTTTTCCGTGAACACAAGGGTGAAGAGAATGAGGAATATTTTACTCATTTGGCCTCAGCCTCCTTCCGATCGTCGCAGCTTGAGTGGCAGGCGGCGCAGTTGCCATCGCAGCCCATCTTCGGCTCGAACTTCTTGCCCTTCTTCGCCATCGCGGCGACAAGTATCGCTATGGCGCAGCCGAAGAGGAAGAAGCCGCCGGGGGCCTGTGTGAGTATGCCGAGCTGGTAGCCCTCGGGGATAATGCGGATGCCGAAGAGTGTCCCCGCCCCGAAAAGCTCCCTTATGACGGACATACCGATTATGACCATGGTGTAGCCTATGCCCATGCCCAGCCCGTCAAAGAAGCTGTCCACCACATTGCGCTTGCTGGCGAACATCTCGGCCCTGCCTAAGACGATGCAGTTTACGACAATGAGGGAGAGGAACACGCCCAGAGAGTCGTACAGGGACTTTAAGTACGCCTCCATCACCATCTCCACCAGCGTCACGAAGGTTGCAATGACCACTATGTAGCAGGGTATGCGGACCTTTGAGGGGATGATGTTCCGAAGAAGTGATATGACAACGTTGGAGCACACCAGCACGAAGGTCAGCGCCGCGCCCATGCCCAGCCCCCCGGAGACGGAAACGGAAACCGCCAGCACCGAGCAGCACCCCAGGGCGAGGATCAGCACCGGGTTTTCCTTGAAGATGCCGTTTAAGAGTATTTTCATTTTTTCCTTCATTTCGCCTGAGCCCCCTTTATGGATTCAAAGGCCTCCAGTATTGCCGTGACACCAGTGCGCACGGCGGTGCTGGAGTAGGTGGCGTTGGTGATGGTGTCCACACCCGCCGCCGTGCCGGAGAGGCCAATGTAATTTTGAAGATAGCTCTCCTGTCCGGCCTTTGTGCCAACGTTGGGCGTCTCGGAGCTCACGTTTGCGGAGATACCCACGATCTTCCCGTCATTATCAAGGCCCACGGTGACGGTGACTATGCCGCCGTAGCCCTTGTAGCCCGCGGTGGCGACGTATCCCGCGCCGCCGTCGTCCCGGTAGGCGCTCTCCACGCCCTCGAGGCCATCGACGCCAAGCTCCGTAAAGGTGGTAGACCCTGGCAGGACCTCCTGCCTTGTGCGCTCAGCCTCAAGGATGGCATTTTTCGTGATTATGGGCTCCGTGACGCTGTTGGTGTATGCAAGCAGGAATGACACCACAAGGCATATGACCACCAGCACCAGGAAGGGCTTTATGTACTCGTTAAAGCTTTCTTTATTCATTTCGCCTCAACACCTCCAAAGGGCTTGGGGGCCGTAAGGTCGTTGATATACGGCACCACAAGGTTCATGAGAAGTATGGAGAAGGTCACGGCTCCGGCGGAGCTTGCGAAGGTGCGCATCAGCGCCGTCAAAAGCCCGCAGCCGATGCCGAAAATGAGCTTGCCGATGTTCGTTGTGGGGGTAGTGACGTAGTCCGTCGCCATGAATATGGCTCCCAGCATGAGCCCGCCGGAGAAAACCGCCAGCACGGGATGGGAGGAGCCGAATATCCACCCGAACACCAGCGTGGAGCCAAGATACGCCAGTGGTATGATGGGCTTTATCACCCTGCGCACGCACAGGTACACCCCTCCGGCGATGAGCGCCAGAGCGCAGGTCTCGCCAAGGACGCCGCCGTGGGTTCCCAGAAGCAGCCTTCCGAAATAGTCCCAGCTCAGCTCCCCGGCCCGGATAGCCGCCAGAGGCGTGGCGGAGCTGAGCGCGTCCACCTTGTCCGCCATCATGGAGGGGAACTGGTAATTCGTCATATCCCCGGTGAAGGAGAAGAACATCACGACCCTGCCCACTAAAGCGGGGTTTACGAAGTTGCACCCGATGCCGCCGAAGAGCATCTTGACGCATATTATAGCCACGATGTCGCCCACGATGAGCTCCCACAGGGGCATTGACGAGGGCACGTTGAAGGCCAGCAGCACGCCGGTCACCACGGCGGACAGGTCTCCCACCGTGATGGGCTGCTTCATGAGCCTCTCCCAGATGTACTCGCAGGCCACGCAGGCCGCGGCGGAAACTCCGGTGAGGAGTATGGACCGCCATCCGAATATGATGATGGACGCCGCGAAGGCCGGGCACAGGGCGATGAGCACGTCCAGCATTATCTTTTGTGTGGTGCGGGGACCCCTCAGGTGGGGGGATACGCTGACAGTCAGCTCACTCATTTTACCGCCGCCTCCTTTTCTGCTTTTTCCGCAGCCTCCCGGGCCTTCCTGTCCGCCTCGGCCTTCTTCGCGGCGTTGTCCGCGGCGATGAGGCCCTTGGCGAGCTTGTTTGTCTGGACCAGCATCCTCTTTGCCGGGCACACAAAGGCGCAGCACCCGCACTCCATGCAAAGATTGGCGTGGAGCTCACGGAGCCTGTCCACGTTGCGCTTATTGTACGCCGCCTCGATGGCCGCGGGCATGAGCCTTAAGGGACACGCGTCCACGCAGGAGCCGCAGCGTATGCACGCCGTGGGCTCCGGCAGTATGGCGTCCTTTTCATCCAGCGCCAGTATGGCGTTGGTGTTCTTCATCACGGGGAAATCGGTGTTCGGTACCGCTATCCCCATCATCGGCCCGCCGTAGAGGACCTTTTTGGGCTCGGACTTAAATCCGCCGCAAAAATCGAAAAGCGACTGCATGGACGCGCCGATGGGGGCGATGACGTTCTTCGGTTCCTTCACCGCGGAGCCGTCCACCGTGACCACCTTCTCCACCAGGGGCATCCCGGTGTCCATGTACTTTGCCAGCGCCGCAAGCGTCGTGCAGTTTATGACTATCGCCCCGGCGTCAAGGGGCAGCTTCCCCTCCGGGACTATGCGCCCCGTGGTGTGATAGATGAGCACCTTCTCGCCGCCCTGGGGGTAAAGGGCGGGCAGGGCCATGACCTCCACGCCCTCCATCGCCGACGCCATGTCGCCCATGGACTTTACGCACTCCGGCTTATTTTTCTCGATCCCGATGACGACCCGCCGGACGCCCATGAATTTCTGCATGAGCTCAATGCCCCGGCGTATCCACTTCACGTCGTCCAGCATGGTCCTGGTGTCGCTGGTCACATACGGCTCGCACTCCGCGCCGTTGACCACCACCACCTCGACCTGTTTCAGGTCCTTCACGCCCAGCTTCACCGCCGTGGGGAACCCGGCTCCGCCCAGGCCCACCACGCCGCTGTCCCGGACGGCGTTGATAAACGACTGGAAATCCGTCACCTCCGGCGGCGTCAGCCCCTCATACGGCGTCTGCTCCCCGTCGGACTCAATGACTATCGCCTTCATGAACCTGCCCGTGGACATGAGCATGTCGTCGATCTTCTTCACCTTGCCGGAGACGCTGGCGTACACCGGAGATGAAACAAAGCCCCCCGCCCTGGCGATGAGCTGTCCCACCTTCACCGTCTCCCCCACCTTCACCACAGGGTCAGCCGGAGCGCCGATGTGCATACTCATCGGTATCGTGACGGTCTGCGGCGCGTTCATCCGCTGGGGCGGCATCTGAGCTGTGTTTTTCCGGTGCGGAACGTGGACGCCGTGCAATTTTGGTAAATTCACCTTGCCTTCCTCCATTTCCTAATTGATGCGAAAAACGCCAAATTCCATATTATAAGTATAACACCCCGTTTAAGGTGCCGCAATAAAGAATTGGGACATCTTTATGTCTTTTTCGTCTTTTTGACATGAAATTGTCCAAAACTTTGACAAAGAATTAACACTTTCAATAAAAATTACCGTCCCATGCCCCCCAGGTACCCCTCCAGTATAAGCGTCGCGGCGACGGCATCCACCGTCTCCCGGCGGCGGCGCCCCCGGCGGTCGTTGGCGGAGAGTATCGCGTGGGCCTCCACGGTGGTGCGCCGCTCGTCCCACATCACCACCTCCAGGCCCCTCTCCCGCAAAAGCTCCCCCAGCGCCCGGGACTTCTCGCTGCGCGGCCCGGCGGAGCCGTCCATGTTGAGGGGGTTGCCCAGTATCACCCTCCGGGCCCCCCGGGCCCCCGCCTCGTCGGCGAGCTTCTCCGCAAGCCGCCCCGGGTCCCACTCCTTTATGACAAACGCCTCCCCCGCAATAGTTCCCGTGGGGTCGGAAAAGGCCACGCCCGTGCGCTGGTCGCCGTAATCTACCGCCATGATTCTCATATAAATCACCTCTCGAAATATAAGCTTCGGCATTTGACAAATTCCATATATAAATGTATAATAATATCCTCACCATTTCAACAAAAATTAAGGGATCCACATTAAAAAATCCAAAAAAATCTTGACCTTTCTCTCGGTATGTGCTAAAATTGCTTCACCTGTCGAATGAGAGGTCTTATTTTTGTGTGCCAAAACGCGAAAATACCCTCTCGCTCAATATAAAGCAGGGAGGCAATTAATTAGGAGGTGCCGAAAAACAATGGCCGCTGAAAACAGAGTCAAGGTCGTTCTCCGCTGCTCGGAGTGCAAGCAGCGCAACTACAACACGACCAAGAACAAGCGCAACACGCCCGAGAAGCTCGAGCTCAAAAAGTACTGCCGTTTCTGCCGTAAGCACACGGTCCACACTGAGACGAAGTAACGGGAAGGAGTATTCGAGATGGCAAAATCCAACAAGAAGTTCTTCACCCGCGTCAAGGACTGGTTCCGCGGCATGAAGAGCGAGCTTAAGAAGGTCATTTGGCCCACACCGAAGCAGACCATGAACAACACCGGCGTCGTTCTGGCTGTGTGCGCCGCCTCGGCGGTGGTCCTCGGCGGGTTCGACTGGCTGGCGTCTAAGCTCGTGGAAGTCCTCATCGGCCTCTTCGCCTAAGGAGAGACCATGGCTGAGGAAGCAAAGTGGTATGTGGTCCACACATACTCCGGCTACGAGAACGCCGTAGCCGACACGGTGGTCAAGGCCGCCGAAAACCGGGGCATGACGGACCTTATCCAGGAGGTCAACATCCCCATGGAGACAGTCACCGAGATAGAGGACGGCGTCTCCAAGACCTATGAGCGCAAGGTTTTCCCCGGCTACGTCCTGGTCAAGATGATACTCACGGACGAGAGCTGGCATCTGGTACGCAATGTCCGGGGCTGCACGGGCTTCGTGGGCAGCGGCAACAAGGCCATTCCCCTCTCCGACGCGGAGATAGCGTCCCTGGGGGTGGAGAAGCACGACCTCCGGGTCGACTTTGAGGTCGGCAGCCGCATCCGCGTGGCTGACGGCCCGCTGGAGGGCTTTTTCGGACAGGTGGAGGAGATCGACATGGACAAGCAGATGGTCCGGGTCGTGGTCTCCATGTTCGGAAGGGAAACTCCTGTGGAGCTGGACTTCGACCAGATAGAGGCGGCAGACTGAGCACACCGCCGAAAGGCATCAGCGCCCCCGGGGCGCAAGTGGGAGGAGCGGAAATATCCGCCCCGCCTGACCACAAAATATTAGGAGGTTCACGAAAGTGGCACAGAAAGTAACAGGAATAATCAAGCTTCAGATCCCTGCGGGCCGCGCCACGCCGGCTCCCCCGGTGGGCCCCGCCCTCGGACAGCACGGCGTCAACATCGGCCTTTTCACCAAGGAGTTTAACGAGCGCACCAAGGCCGACATGGGCATGATCACCCCCGTGGTCATCACCGTCTACTCCGACCGCAGCTTCACCTTCGTCACCAAGTCCGCCCCTGCGGCGGTGCTTCTCAAGAAGTACTGCAACATCGAGAAGGGCTCCGGCGTTCCCCAGAGGGACAAGGTCGCGAAGATTTCCAAAGAGGACGTTCGCAAGATCGCCGAGACCAAGATGAACGACCTGAACGCCGGCTCCATCGAGGCCGCCATGAGCATGATCGC
>CANRIU010000022.1 GCA_947630755.1 uncultured Oscillospiraceae bacterium
GGTCCATGGTGACAAGGCCCTTGTTGTTGCGCCCGGCGACGCCGCCCTCGTTGCGCGCGGCGCAGCCGAAGTCAAACATGTTCCAGACGTGGCTGGACCAGATCCAGGGCCGCTCGTCGAGGACCTTCGCCATATGCTCGTGATAGAGGGCCTGATACTCCTCGGAGTAGTCCTTGCACTTGGGGTCCGGGCCGTGGTAGGTGATTATGCCCTCGCAGCCGTACTCAGAGAGCCCCAGGGCAATGTCCGGGTGGACCTTGTGGAAGTTATCAAGCCAGGGGCCGTTGTCCTCCATCTTCCCGCCGTACCAGCCGAAGTAGTGGTTGTAGCTCACAACGTCGGTTATGTGCTGCATGGGTGAGTCGATGGGCGTCATGGAGACGTGGGCGATGGTGGTGAGGCGCGTGGGGTCGAGCTTGTGGGCGAGGGCATTGAGCTCCCTGTGGTTCTCAACAAGCTTTTCGGAGATGCCGCCGATGAGTATCTCGTTGGACACGCCCCAGAAGCATATGGAGGGGTGGTTGTAGTTCTGGATAATGAGCTCCGTCATCTGCTGGATGCAGTTTTCGTGGGCGGCGGGGTCGGTGTTGAATACGGAGATGAAGGGTATCTCCGCCCAGATTATGAAGCCCAGCTCATCGCAGGCGTCATAGAAGTCCTGGGAGTGCTGATAGTGGGCAAGCCTGATCGTGTTGGCGCCCAGCTCCTTGATGATGAGGGCGTCGTCGAAGTGGTCCTCGGCGGTGAGGGCGTTGCCCTGATAGAGGCGGTCCTGATGGCGGGAGACGCCGCGCAGGGGCGTGAGCTCCCCGTTGAGGAAGAAACCCTTCTGGGGGTCCACGCTGAAGGAACGCACACCGGCGCGGACGGAGATCTCGTCATATGCCTCGTTCCGGCGCTGGAGGGTGGCGACCACGGTGTAGAGATAGGGGCAGTCGACGCTCCAGAGCTCCGCATCGGGGACGTAGAGCTCTATGCTGGCGCTGTCCGCCGGACGGCAGCCGGAGGCGACCTCCCTGCCCTCCTCGTCGTATATGGAGAAGAGGACTGTGAAGTTCTCGTCCGGGTTTGTGACAAAGGCATCTATCTTGAATTTGGCGCCGCCGCACTCCCCGCAGGGGGTGGGTGTGACCATTATGCCGGGGCCGCCGTGGTAGTCAAGGTCGAAGTGGGTGTGGGGGACGGAGATGAGATTCACGCCCCGGTACAGTCCGCCGTAGAAGGTGAAGTCCGCGGACTGGGGATAGACGCTGTCCTTATACTCGTTGGAGCAGTTTATGACAAGGAGGTTTTCCCCCTCGGGCACGCACAGGTCCGTGACATCCGCCCGGAAGATGGAGTAGCCGCCCTCATGGTAGGCGACCTCCTGCCCGTTGAAGAACACGGTGGCCTGCTGTCCCGCAGCAAGCACCTCCACATACACACGTCCGTCGGGAAGGGGCTGTTTTGGTGTGGGGAAGCTCCTGGCGTACCAGTAGCTGCCTCTGTCGTAACCGCCGTTGCCGTCGTGTCCGTCCACCGCGTTCCAGGTGTGCGGCAGGTCCACACGCTGCCAGTCCGCCGGAAGGCTCTCCGGAAGCCCGGCGTTGGCCTGGATAAACCGCCAGTCACGATTTATGCTGATGACCTCGCGCATAGGGTATTCCTCCTTATTAAATTTGTTTTATGTATAATATCGACAATTTGGCCTCCGCTGGGGAGGCCATCTTTGTTTAATGTAATTGTAGTTTAATTATTCACTTCTGTCAAGAGTAATTTGAAATTAGTGTTAATATTTTGTATCCCAAAAAAGCAAATAAGCCGGGGAAGCGCTGCGCTTCCCCGGCTTTGCCGTACAATAAATCACATAAAATCCATTGTTTAGTCAAATAGTATTCTGTCTTTGACGATTTACTCGTCAAGCTTGAGGACCGCCATAAACGCCTCCGTAGGTATCTGCACCGTGCCAAGCTGCCGCATTTTCTTTTTGCCCTCCTTCTGCTTCTCAAGGAGCTTCTTCTTGCGGGTGATGTCGCCGCCGTAGCACTTGGCAAGCACGTCCTTCCGGAGGGCCTTCACCGTCTCCCGGGCGATTATCTTCCCGCCGATGGCGGCCTGGATCGGTACCTCAAAGAGCTGCCGGGGGATGTTGTCCTTGAGCTTTTCGCAAAGCTTCCTCGCCCTCGGGTAGGCCTTCTCCCTGTGGGCGATGAAGGAGAGGGCGTCCACCTGGTCGCCGTTTAAGAGCATGTCCACCTTCACAAGGTCCGAGGGGCGGTACTCCGCAAACTCATAGTCGAGAGAGGCGTAGCCCCGGGTCCGGGCCTTGAGGGTGTCGAAAAAGTCGTAGATTATCTCGCCCAGGGGCATAAAGTAGCGCAGCTCCGCGAGGTTGGTGTCCAGGTACTGCATATCCCGGTACTCCCCCCGGCGCTCCTGGCACAAGGGCATTATATTGCCCACAAACTCCGGCGGGGTGATTATGGAGGCGGCGACGTAGGGCTCCCGGGTCTCCATTATACTGGAGGGGTCGGGGTAGTTGTGGGGGTTGTCCACGAACACCACCGTGCCGTCGGTCTTTGTTACCTCGTATATGACCGAGGGGAGGGTGGTAATGAGGTCCAGATTGAACTCCCGCTCCAGCCGCTCCTGGATGATCTCCATGTGGAGCATACCGAGAAATCCGCACCGAAAGCCAAAGCCCAATGCCGCCGACGTCTCCGGCTCGAAGCTGAGGCTCGCGTCATTTAGCTGGAGCTTCTCCAGCGCGTCCCGCAGGTCCGGGAATTTGCTGCCGTCCTCGGTGTATATGCCGCAGTAGACCATCTGCCGCGCCGGGCGGTAGCCGGGCAGGGGCTCCGATGCCGGGGCGGAGGCCAGGGTCACGGTGTCGCCGACCTGGGTGTCCCGGACGTTTTTTATGGAGGCGGTGATGTAGCCCACCTCCCCGGCGTAGAGGCCCTCCTCGGGTCTGTAGCTCTTGGGGAGAAGGTGCCCGCACTCGATGATGTCATACTCCGCTCCGGAGGCCATCATGCGTATGCGGTCCCCGGTGTGCAGCTGCCCGTCCATGAGGCGCACATACACCACGACCCCCCGGTATGCGTCGTACTGGGAGTCGAATATGAGCGCCCTCAGGGGCGCGGACCTGTCCCCGTCAGGGGCGGGGATCCTGTCAATTATCGCGTCAAGGACGCTCTCCACATTGAGGCCCGTCTTTGCCGAGATCTCCGGCGCGTCCATGGCCTCAAGGCCGATGACGTTCTCTATCTCCTCCTTGACCTTCTTCGGGTCCGCGGCGGGAAGATCTATCTTGTTTATCACCGGGAGTATCTCAAGCTCGTGCTCCAAGGCGAGATAAGTGTTGGCGAGGGTCTGGGCCTCCACCCCCTGGGCGGCGTCCACTACAAGCACCGCCCCCTCGCAGGCGGCGAGGGAACGGCTGACCTCATAGCCGAAGTCCACATGGCCCGGCGTGTCGATGAGATTGAGGACATAGCCGCGCCCGTCTTTTCCGGTGTACTCAAGGCGCACGGCCCGTGCCTTTATGGTTATGCCGTGCTCCCGCTCCAGGTCCATATTGTCCAGTAGCTGGTCCTCCATCTCCCTTGTGGGCACCGCCCCGGTGAGCTCGATGAGCCTGTCGGAGAGGGTGGACTTGCCGTGGTCCACATGGGCGATGATGGAAAAGTTGCGTATAAGTGATTGTTCAGTCATATTTTCACCCTTTGAAATCCGTCCGGGGGCAGTGCCCTCCGGGGCGTCAGCGCACCTCTTTGATGAGCCTGTCGGCCTCCGCCGACACCTCCCGGAGCTTGCCCACAAGGCGCTTGAATTCCTCGTAGCCGTCGTAGCTGCGCCCCAGCATATAGTCCGCGCTGACGCCGTAGTAGTCGCAGGCCTTCACCACGAACTCCAGCCTCGGCTCCCGAAGGCCGTTCTCATAGTGGCTCAGAAGCGCCTGAGATATGCCCAGGTCCGCCGCGGCCCTGCGCTGGGAAAGTCCCCGCTCCGTGCGAAGGCTCATAAGTATCTCGGGAAAGCCCCGGTTTCCTCCGCTCTCCACGGTCACGCCTTCATATCGACGGAGTCGTCGTTGAATATCCAGTCGCGCACGTCGGTGGTGGTGTACTCCCCGTCGCCAATGCGGCAGACGACCCTGCGGATGCCGGCGTTGATAATGAAGCGGCGGCACATGGAGCAGGGGGTGGTGTCGGTCAAAAGCTCCCCGGTCTTGGGGTTGCGCCCGGCAAGATAGAGGGTGGAGCCCAGGCAGTCCCGGCGGGAGGCGGAGATTATGGCGTTCTGCTCGGCGTGGACAGCCCGGCACAGCTCGTAGCGCTCCCCGGAGGGGATGTTGAGCTCGTCTCTGAGGCACCGCCCCAGGTCGGCGCAGTTTTTGCGCCCTCTGGGCGCGCCGTTGTAGCCTGTGGAGATTATCTCGTCCTCGTGGACGATTATCGCCCCGTAGTGGCGGCGAAGGCAGGTGGAGCGCTCTGCCACCGTCTCGGCGATGTCAAGGTAGTAATTTGTCTTGTCCCTGCGTTCCATTGTCGGTTCCTCCCCGTAATTTTTGAATTTCCGGGCATATTATAACAAATTGTATACTCCAGCGCAAGAGGGCTAAAAAAATTATTGACAATAGCGGTGTAAATAAGGTACAATGGAAACCCTGCGAGTGCTTCGCAGATAATTACGCTGCTGCTTCGGCAAGAGCCGATGTCGAGCATGGATATTTATTTTATATTTGGAGGTGTAAACGAATGAAGAGGACCTATCAGCCCAAGAAGCTCCACCGCTCCAAGGAGCACGGCTTCCGCAAGAGAATGGCTACCGCCAACGGCCGCAAGGTCTTGGCCCGCCGCCGCGCCAAGGGCCGCGAGAGACTGACCCACTGATGGAGGGTCGGCAGCTTCGTATTCGTTAATATTTTTCAAAGGGCGGGGTGACTCGCCCTTGCGGAGCATATGGAGTTTTTTCCGGGAAAGAGTGTGAGCAATGGAATTCTCCTCATCCTTAAAAGAAAACTTTGAGTTCCGCCGTCTCTACTCCAGGGGCAAAAGCGCCGCCGGGCGGCTGCTGGTGGTATACGCCCGCACCCGCAGCAACGGGCGCAACCGTCTGGGGATAACCGTCAGTGCGAAGCTCGGCTGCGCCGTGAAGCGCAACCGCGTCCGCAGGCGCCTCCGGGAGGCGTACCGCCTCAATGAAAGGCGGTTCGTCCGGGGCCTGGACATGGTGATCGTCGTCCGTGGCCGGGGCTTTGAGGAGCCCTACCGCGCGCTGGAGGCGGAGCTTCTGGCGCTCTCGGAGAGGCTGGGGATACTCATATGAAGAGGGTCCTTCTGGCGCTCATACGCTTCTACCGAAAAAGCATCTCACCCCTGCGTCCCCCCTGCTGCCGCTACTACCCCACCTGCTCCCAGTACGCGCTGGAGGCTGTTGAGAAGTACGGCGCAGTAAAGGGCGGGTGGCTGGCATTTAAACGAATACTGCGCTGCAACCCATTCAGCAGGCACGACCCCTTTGACCCCGTACCCTGAGCGGACGACGTCCGCCATCCACAAACGATTGGAGTGAACATATGGATACTATTGCAAGGCCCTTCGGCCTTCTATTGATGTTCCTCTACAACATCACACACAACTACCTCATCTCTATCGTCCTGTTCACGGTGATAGTGAAGCTCATACTCATGCCCTTCCAGATGAAGAGCAAAAAGGGCATGATGCGCCAGCAGATGCTCCAGCCGCAGATACAGGAGATACAGAAAAAGCACGCGGCAAACCAGCAGAAGATGAACGAGGAGCTCCAGCGGGTCTACCGTGAGGCGGGCGTCAGCCCCCTGTCCGGGTGCCTGTGGTCGCTTCTCCCCTTCCCCATACTCATCGCCCTCTATCAGGCCATCCGCAAGCCCCTGACGGTCATGATGGGCGTGCCCAAGGAGCTTTTGGCAGCGGGCGGAGCGATCTATGAGAAGCTTTCGGAGCTCGGGTTCCCCGTGAACACCATTGCCCAGTCCCAGATAACAGCCACGGAGTTCATAAACAGCCACTTTTCTGAGTTTGCGGGCCTCTCCGACAGGCTCAGGCAGATGAACTTCACCGTGCTGGGGCTGGACCTCTCGGCAACGCCGAATTTCAGGATATGGACCTACGACTGGTCCGAGCCCTCCAGGTGGTGGCCGGCGGTGGGGCTGTTCCTCATCCCCATTTTGGCCGCTTTCTTCATGTGGCTGTCCACAAAGATTTCCACCGTCCTCCAGAAGGGCCTTCCCGGGGCGAACATCGAGCAGCTTGAGAAGCAGTCCAACTCCATGCTGATGATCATCATGGGGCCGGTCATGTCGCTGTGGTTCGCCTTCGTGCTCCCCGCCGCCATGGGCGTTTACTGGATAGTCAACTCCATAGTGAGCCTTCTGGTGGATGTATTCCTCACAAAATTCTATGCCAGGACGATGCTGGCCGACTTTGCCGAGCAGGAGGCCGCCCGGAAGGCCCGGGAGGCGGAGCTGGAGGCAAAACGCGAGGAGGCGGAGCGCCGCCGCGCCGAGAGCGGCGAGATTCAGACAGACAACACCTCCGCCCGCAGACAGCGCAACAAGAAAAAGCAGGAGGCCGCGGACAGGGCCCTGGAGTGGCAGAGGGCCAACAACCCCGGCGAGCCCAGGTATGAGCCCAGCCGCGTGGGCAACCGCCGCTACGCCAGGGGCAGGAGCTACGACCCCGGCAGGTACTCCTTCAACGGGATGGATGGCGCCACAGGCGACACCTCCGAGATCGACTCCGAGCTCAGCGAGGACATGATGGAGCGCCTGGAGCGCGCGGCTCTCCCTGATGTTCAAAACGATTCATCCCCCGAGGGCGACGCCCCCGAGGAGGAATAAGGAGAAAACATATGACTAAATTTATCGAGACAACAGGCCGCACCGAGGACGACGCCGTAAACGCCGCTCTCCGGGAGCTGGGCAAGTCCCGGGACGAGGTCTCCGTGGAGGTGCTCGAGCGCGCAAGGTCCGGCTTTCTCGGCTTCGGCGGTTCCCCCGCGAAGGTCCGCGTGAGCTGGGAGGAGGTGGAGAGCGAGGTCCAGAGGGTGGAGACATTCCTGGCGGGGCTCTTCCAGCGCATGGGCGTGGACGCCGTGGCAGAGGCGCAGATGCAGGAGGACGGCAGCGTCAGCGTGGAGCTCAAGGGCGAGAGGGTCGGTGCCCTCATAGGCCGCCGGGGCGAGACGCTGGACGCCATACAGCACCTTACCAACTACGTTCTCAACGCCGGGTCCGAGGAGCGCACCCGGGTCAACATCGACGCGGAGAATTACCGCGCCAAGAGGGCCGAGGCCCTCTCCGGCCTTGCCAAAAAGACGGCGACGAAGGTCGTCCGTTACCGCCGCAACCAGACCCTGGAGCCCATGAACGCCTACGAGCGCCATGTCATCCACACGGCTCTTCAGGATTTTGACGGAGTGACTACCTTCTCCACCGGAACGGAGCCCAACCGCCGGGTGGTCATAGCCTACGACGCCGCCACCGCCCCCCGGGATACCTACCGCGACCGCCGTGACGACCGCCCCAGGGACCGCAGGGACTCCCGTCCCCCCCGCCGTCAGCAGTCCTCCGGCTACTCCGGACAACGTTCAGCCTACCAGTCCCCCGCCCCGGAAAAGCCCCCTGTGGACAAGACCGTGCGGGAGTGGAACTGATATATCCATCCAAATTATATAGGAGGGCAAGACAATGATTGATGAAATCCTTGAGATCATGGTAAGGACTCTGGAGCTCGATGAGGACAAGGTCAACGCGGACACCAACATGCGCACGGATTTGGACATCGATTCTCTCGACATGGTGGAGTTCGTATCCGAGGTGGAGGACCACTTCGGCATCATGATCCCCCAGGACGCTCTTGAGAACATCCAGACTGTCTCCGACTTTGCCGCGCTGGTTGAGAAGCTGGCGAAGTAAGCAAAAGACACTCCTCAAAACGCAAAATGCACGGAGGGCCAATGGCCTTCCGTGCTTTTTCTGTTTATGGTGAGGCGGGTTGAAGCAGATTTAAAGGGGGCAGTCTTTACCTTTGCTCCATGAGGTTCGACGGATATGCGGAGGACGGGGATGGGGACGATGGGCCGATACTTTAGTCAGGCGATTATCGTCTGCATCCAGGTGCGTCTTTTTATCATGTAAAAGCCTATGGCGCACTTTATCACCTCCGTGGCCTGACAGATGAAGAAAAGCGGCACCACGGGGACGGCGGTGAAGCGGCTGAGGACAAAGGCCAGTGGGACGTTGACGCCCCAGACGAAGACGCTGTCGAAGAGGAATGTAATCATCGTCCTTCCCCCGGAGCGCAGGGCGAAATAGCAGCTGTTGGTGAATGAGAAAAGCGGCATCAGCAGCGCCGAGACGCGAATGAAGCTTGCGGCGAGCTCCATGACCTCCCCTGTGGTGGCGTACAGCCGTGGGAAGGCGTTGGACACTGCGGCGAGCAGGAGGGCCATCACGGCGTTGAGCTCCACGGAAAAGGCCGTGAGCTGCCAGAGCTCCTTCATCACCTGGTCGCGGTCCCTCCCCTCCCCCAGACGCTGACCGATAATTATGCCCACGGCGTTGCCCATGGACATGAAGGCCACGCTCATGGCGTTCCAGACGGTGGACTCTATGTTGAGGGCGGACACCACCGCAAGGCTCCTCACGGAGTAGCACTGATTCAAGGCCGCCGTCCCCGCGGCCCAGAGGGCCTCATTGAGGAGCAGGGGCGTGCCCTTTATGAGGATATTCCTGACAAGGGGCCAGGGGACGCGAAGGGATCTGTAAAGCTCCCGGGCGTAGGGCGCCTTCTCCAGGTGGGTGTGGGTCCAGGCGGCGGCGATGGCGAGCTCCACATACCTGGAAATCACCGTTGCCAGTGCCGCGCCCCTGACGCCCATGATCGGTGCGCCGAGCTTGCCGAAAATGAGGACGTAGTTTAAGAAAAGGTTCACAACGATCGCGGCGATACCCGCCGTCATGGGGACGAGCGTCTCGCCGCTCTCCCGGAGGGTGGAGCAGTAGGCGTTTGCCGCGGCGAAGGGTACAAGGCCCCAGACCATGACCGTAAGGTAGTCCGTGGCGAACTTTAAGTAGCTCGCCGCCTCCTCCGCGCTGCCCTCACCCCGGAGCCAGAGCCGCACAAGGTCCCCGCCGAAGATGGACATGGCGGCGATACCCGCCGCGCAGATCGCCACCACCGTCATGAGCTTGAAGCGCAGCGTGGCCCGGACGCCCTTGTAATCCCCGCTCCCGGCGTACTGGGCGGTGAATATGCCCGCGCCGGACATCGCGCCGAACACGCACAGGTTAAAGACAAAAAGTATCTGGTTCACAATGGCAACGCCGCTCATCTGCGCGTTGCCCACCCGCCCCACCATGATGTTGTCCAGCATGGAGACGAAATTCGTGATGAGGTTCTGTATCATTATCGGCACCGCAACCGTTAGGGTGGAGCGGTAAAATTTCCTGTCGCCGATCAGGATCGAGGACATATTATTCAACACTCCATTTTATCAAAATCTTATTAAAATGGGCAGGTCGTTGACCTGCTCTCAGACTGTTAAAAAGCTTCGCAGAATTTCGCGCCCGCGGGCGCGCAAAAAAATTCAATGCAAATTTCGACGGCATGTACGTCGAAATTTGCCCCTTTTAGGTCCCCGGAGTGTGCGGCCCTTCGGGCCGTGCGCGTAGGGGACCGACAAACTCCTTCCGCCGACAAAGGCAAAGCCTTTGCCGGCGGTGTGTGTCACGCGCCGTAGAAGCCGTCGTCCGGGTAGTAGCCGCCGACGAAGGCGGGGTCCAGGGTATACAGGGCCCCGAAGTAGCCCGAGAGCTCCTCCCGCATGGTGTCGGCGCCTGTTATCCACAAAAATCCGCAGGAGGAGAGCATGAGCTTCGCCTGCTCCTCATCCGGGGCAATGCCCATCTCCACCGCCCTGGCGGCGTTCTCCCCGGCGGAGCTCACCGAGGCGGCAAAGTCCGCCGTGAGGGCCTCCCGCTCCTGCCCGTCAAGCTCACCGCTCACCACAAGGCACGCCGTGGGCAGAAGGGAGTATCCGGTGATGTTCTCCCACTCATCCCTCAGGTCCAGCGTGCCGCCGGAGCCCTGGGCCGCATAGGCGGGCACCATCGCCGTATCCTTGTCCGAAAGCTCCGCCTCGGGCACATAGCTCACCTGAAGGGTGCCGCCCACGATAAAGCCGTACTCCGTGGCTATGTACTCAAAAAGCCGCGCCTCAGCCGGGTGCTCCTGGGGGAGGTAGACTGTCTTTCCCGTGAGGTCAAATACCGACTCAAGCCCATCCTTATCCACGACCTTCCAGCCGCCGGACATGATTATTGCGGCGAGCACCAGGGGCGTCCCGGTGTTATAGGCCCTCGCGGCGTCCGATACGGACATTACGGCGGCGTCAAGGCTGCCGTCTCCAAGCTCTGCGGCGGGATCTGCGGAGGCGACGACCTCGTAGCCCTCCGCGCCGTAAAGCCCCGCGGCGGAAAGCCCGGCGGCGTCCCACGTCACGCCTATTCTCAGCGTGTCACGCTCCTGCCCGCCGGGGACGTCAGGCGCATCCGGTGTGTCGGGCGTGTCGGGTGTATCAGGCGTATCCGGTGTGTCGGGCGTGTCCGGGGTGTCGGGAGACACGGGGCCATCGGGGGTGTCCGGAGTGTCGGGGGTGCCCGGTGTATCGGTATTCTCTCCGGCGCAGGAGGCCAGAGACAATGTCAGCGCCAGCGCCAAAATGAGAGTTATCAGCTTTTTCACTTTTATCCCTCCCTGAGCTTCAACTATCCATATACTGAGTTTATGTTCCTCACGGAGTTTTGTCAAGTGCCATGAGGTCAAATATTGGTGAACAGAGTGTAAATTCATTTTTCGTGTGAAAAAGGCTTGCAAACGGGGAAATACTATGGTATAATTCCAACTGTTAGTTAGGATTTGACTTGAGTGGGCTTCAATCCCACTCTTTTTTCTGCGAATTTACGCTGGGTCAAAATTTTTTGCCGGAGGCATTTTATGAGCAAAGTCGTTGACATTGTGACGCAGCTTTCCCGCCCGGTAGTGGAGGCGCAGGGCTGTGAGCTCTGGGATGTGGAGTTCGTGCGGGAGGCCGGGGAGTGGTTCCTGCGGGTCTACATCGACAAGGAGGGCGGCGTCTCCATCGACGACTGCGAGGCCGTGTCCCGGGCGCTGGACCCGCTTCTTGACGAGGCGGACCCCATCGAGCCCAGCTATAATTTTGAGGTATCCTCCGCCGGGGTGGAGAGACAGCTTAAGCGCCCGTCGGATTTCCAGCGCTTCATGGGGAGCTTTGTGCAGGTGAATCTGTACAGGGCCGTCTCCGGAGCGAAGGAGCATCTGGGGTACCTGCGCGCCCACGGACCGGAGGGCGTGACCATCGAGACTAAAAACGGTCAGACGCTGGCCTTTGAGCCCCAGCAGGTGGCCTCCGTCCGCCTGCGCATGGAATAATGTCCGTTTTATAAAGGAGTAACTAAAATGAACGCAGAATTTTTCTCCGCCATCGCCGACATTGAGAAGGAAAAGGGCATCCCCAGGGACTACATGCTGGAGAAGATCCGTCAGGCCCTTCTCGCCGCCCTGCGCAAGGACAACCCGGACGCCGAGGAGAACGTAGTGGTCGACGTGGATGAGTCCAGAAAAAAGATAGAGATGTACATCCAGAAGACCGTGGTCGAGAATGTGGAGAACCCCGCGCTGGAGATTCTCCCCGAGGAGGCCCGGCGCTACGCCCGCCGCCCGGAGGTTGGCGACACGGTGAACGTCCCCGTGGACACGAAGAAGTTCGGTCGCATCGCCGCCCAGGCCGCAAAGCAGGTCATAATCCAGGGCATCCGCGAGGCTGAACGCAGCATGGTGTACAATGAGTTCACCTCCAAGGAGCACGAGATACTCACCGGTACCGTCAGCCGCATCGACCCGGTCCGGGGCTCCGTGACGATACACATGGCGGCGGGGAGCGAGTACGCCGAGGCGATCATGCCCTCCGGGGAGAGGGTGGCCTCCGAGAACCTTAAGGAGGGCGACACCATAAAGGTCTATGTGGTGGAGGTCCACAAGGTCGGCTCCGGCCCCCAGGTCATAGTCTCCCGCACACACCCCGGGCTTGTGAAGCGTCTTTTTGAGCTGGAGGTCCCGGAGATATTCGACGGCACGGTGGAGATAAAGTCCATCGCCCGTGAGGCGGGAAGCCGCACGAAGATCGCCGTCTGGTCCTCCGACCCGGAGGTGGAGCCCATAGGCTCCTGCGTCGGTCCCCGCGGGGGCCGTGTCGCCGCCGTGGTGGAGGAGCTGCGCGGCGAGAAGATAGACATAGTGAAATACTCCGAGGACCCCGCCCAGTTCGTCGCCGCGGCCCTCGCGCCCTCGGATGTTACAAGCGTTGAGTTTTTGGAGGACCCCAAGACCTGCCGGGTCATAGTCCCGGACACGCAGCTCTCCCTCGCCATCGGCAAGGAGGGGCAGAACGTGCGCCTCGCCGCGAGGCTCACGGGGTTCAAGATCGACATAAAGCCCGAGAGCTTCCTCGCCGCCCAGGGCGAGTGAGCCTCATGTCCCCTGCCACGGGGCATGAAACCGTTGTTTGGCGGAGGAGATCTGATGCAGCAGAAGAAAATACCCATACGCCAGTGTGTCGGCTGCCGGACACAGCGCCCGAAGCGGGAGCTTGTGCGGGTGGTGCGCTCGCCGGAGGGCGAGGTGAACATCGACCTCACCGGGAAAAAGCCCGGCCGGGGCGCGTACATCTGCCCGGACAGCGAGTGCCTTAAAAAGGCCCTCAAATCCAGGGCGCTGGGCAGGGCCTTCGGGGTGGAGATCCCCGAGACCGTGTATGAGACGCTCCGCGCCCAGCTTGAGGAGGCAAAATGAGCGCTGTTGATTTTCTTGGTCTGGCAAAAAAGGCCGGTAGGCTGGAGTCCGGCGAGGAGTCCGTGGGCATAGCCGCCCGGGCCGGGAAGGCAAAGGTCATTCTCACCGCCAGCGACGCCGGGAGGAGCACCCTTGTCCGGGCGGAAAACGCCGCCCGCGCCGCAAAGTGCCCCGTCGTACCCGTCCCCGCGACCCGCGAGGAGCTGGGGGCGCTTCTTGGCCGGGAGGTGGTGGGCATCGCCGCCGTAACGGACATCGGCTTTGCCAGCGCCTTCATAGATAAGCTCTCCGCCGAGACGGAGGGTCTGGAGGAGGTCCGCGCCGCCCTTGACGCCCAGAACGAGAGGGCGATGGAGCGTCGGCGGGAGCTCCGCCGCCACGAGCAGAAGCTGAAACGTGGCAAAAAAGCAAAATAGTCCGGGGAGTTCCCCTCACCATACTGAGCGCTGAAAGGATGATTTTTGAATGGCAACACTTGTAAAATATCGGGTACATGAGGTGGCGAAGGACTTCAAGGTGACCTCTAAGGTCATCACGGAGATCCTGACAAAATACGCCACCACCCCAAAAAATCATATGCAGGTGCTCGAGTCGGGGGAGCTTGACGTTATTTTTGAGTACTTGACGCAGCACCACCAGATGGCGTCCATTGCGGACGTATTTGCCGACACCCGGAAGCCGGAGGCAAAGCCCAGGGCCGAGTCCCAGAAGGCCGACGCCCCCAGGGGCCAGCAGCAAAAGTCCGGCGGTCAGGCGTCCGGCGCAGCCCAGACGCAGAGTACACCTCAGGCGCAGCAGGGCCAGAAGGGTGACGCGAAGGCGGAGAAGACCTTCAAGCCCCGGCCCGAGAAGCAAAAGAGGGTCATTGACACCTCCGGCGTCACCATAAACATCGAGAAGTACGACGAGCGCTTTGAGAACATGGCGGGCGACCGCGCCGGAAACAGGAAGGGCGGCAAGGAGCAGATAAAGAAGAAGGGCGGACAGTCAAAGCAGTCGCCCGCGCAGGACAAGTCGGCGAAGCGCCGTCAGGAGGAGCGCGACCGTCTCCGCCGCCTCCAGTTCGAGGTTGCCAAAAAGGCCCCGGTCAGGGTCCAGATACCCGACGAGATAAACGTCGGGGAGCTTGCCTCCCGCATGAAGAAGACAGGCGCGGAGGTCGTGAAGACCCTCATTAAAATGGGCGTCATGGCGTCCCTCTCCGACACGATAGATTACGACACCGCGGCCCTTGTGGCAATGGAGCTGGGCTGCAAGGTGGAGAAGGAGGTCGTCGTCACCATTGAGGAGCGGCTCATCGACGACCGCAAGGACTCCGAGGAGGAGCTGGTGCCCAGAGCGCCCGTGGTGGTGGTCATGGGCCACGTCGACCACGGCAAAACGTCCCTTCTTGACAAGATACGCTCCACAAACGTCGCCTCCGGCGAGGCAGGCGGCATAACTCAGCACATCGGCGCCTACCGGGTGAACGTGAACGGCTCCCCCGTCACCTTCCTCGACACCCCGGGCCATGAGGCCTTCACCTCCATGCGCGCCCGCGGCGCCATGGCGACGGATATAGCCATCCTTGTGGTGGCGGCGGACGACGGCATAATGCCCCAGACTATCGAGTCCATAAACCACGCCAAGGCCGCGAAGATACCCATTGTCGTCGCCATAAACAAGATGGATGTCCACGGGGCAAACCCCGAGAGGATAAAGCAGCAGCTCACGGAGTACGACATCGTCCCCGAGGAGTGGGGCGGCGACACGATAGTGTGCCCCATCTCCGCCAAGACCGGCGAGGGGATACAGGACCTTCTGGAGAACCTGGTCGTGCTGGCGGAGGTGCAGGAGCTTCGCGCCAACCCCAACAGGGCCGCCCGGGGCGTCGTCATTGAGGCGAGGCTCGACAAGGGCCGCGGCCCCATCATGACCGTCCTGGTGCAGAACGGCACCTTAAAGCAGGGCGACATCATCATCGCGGGCACCGCCGTGGGCCGTGTGCGCACAATGATGAACGACAAGGGCGAGCGCGTCACCGAGGCGGGTCCCTCCGTCCCCGTGGAGATCGCGGGAATGGGCGAGGTCCCGTCGGCAGGCGACATATTCAACGCCGTCGCCGACGAGCGCATGGCGAGAGAGCTCGCCGAGCAGCGGCGCGTCAACCAGAAATCCGCGGAGTCCGGCGCGAAGAAGGTGTCTCTGGAAGATCTTTTCGCCCAGATAAAAGAGGGAGAGCTCAAGGAGCTGGCTATAATAGTGAAAGCCGACGTTCAGGGCTCAGCCGAGGCCATAAAGGCTTCTCTGGAGAAGCTCACCAACGAGGAGGTCCGGGTGAAGGTGATACACTCCGCCGTGGGCGCCATCTCCGAGTCCGACGTGATGCTGGCCTCCACCTCCGACGCCATAATCGTGGGCTTCAACGTCCGCCCCGACGCCGCCGCCAGGGAGAGCGCCTCCAGGAGCCATGTGGACATAAGGCTTTACAGCATAATCTACGACTGCATCAATGAGATCGAGGCCGCCATGAAGGGTATGCTCGCGCCCAAGTTCCGTGAGGTCCAGCTGGGCCACGCGGAGGTGCGTGAGACCTACCGCGTCTCCAAGGTCGGCACCGTCTGCGGCTGCTACGTCCAGGACGGCAGGATCCAGCGCGGCTGCAAGGTCCGGGTCCTCCGGGACAACGTGATAATCTTCGACGGCGAGCTTGCCTCCCTCCGGCGCTTCAAGGACGACGTCCGCGAGGTAGCCTCCGGGTACGAGTGCGGTATGCAGATTGAGAAGTTCAACGACGTAAAGGTCGGGGACATCATTGAGTGCTTCGTAATGGAGCAGATATAACTTTAGCCGACATTTAATGCCGGAAGGTATTTTTTCCAAGGCGCATGTCCTTGGAAAAAATACTTTTTGGGGATTTGAAGTGGCGGCCCGGAGGGGCGGAACGGTTTTGTCCACCTCTGGAGGTGGACGGGGGATTTACTTTCTCCTCTTTTGTATTGACAAAAGAGGAAGAAAGTAACAAAGAGGAGAAAAACAACCAGAGGGGGATTTCGATTTTCCCCCTCTGGACTCCCCTTTTAAAAACGACCAGTCAGGGGGCCTGCGGGCCCCCTACTGGATGTACCCCCGGGGTTTCACCCGCCGTTGGTTTTTTCTTTTATTTTTATTTTTTGCCGACTTTGGCTGGTCCTTAAATTTTTTTGGGGATAGTGAACGACGTGAAAACTGTGTTTGAGACTGGAGCGCTGGCTGGGGATGTGTGGCATTTAATTCCAATCATCGTCGCCGTCGGTGTGTTGGCGGTCATTTTGGGACGGCGCAAAGATGGAAAGAATGTTAACTGGAAAATTATCGCTTTTTGCGCCGTCTTTGCTCTCATAGGTGCGATTATGCTGATTCAGGATATTCAAGTCTGGCACGACCTGGTCGAGCCCTACCGACGCGGACGTTACCTGACCGCGGAAGGGCCAGTGGAGGACTTTGTCCCTGCGGCGTCAAAGCGCAATCCCCGTGAGAGCTTCACAGTAGATGGCGTTCCGTTCGTCCTCGGCGGCGAGGCTGAGGGCTTTTACGGATACGACCGCACCTCCCTCTTCGGCGGCGCAATCACCGAAAACGGTATGTCCGTAAGGATATGCTATATCCCATATAACGGGATAAATGTGATCCTCCGTCTTGACGTAGAAAATTAACTCACCCGTAACATCACTGCTATTCTCCATAATTTAGTGTAAAATCCCTTACCCCGCAAAAAGCCCCGACCCGCGTCCCCAGGGGGTACATCCAGTAGGGGGGCCGCGGCCCCCCTGACTGGTCGTTTTTAAAAGGGGATTGTCAAGGGGGCAAAGGGAGCCGCGCAGCGGCGGAAGTGCTGCTTGACGGCAAAATCGAAATCCCCCTTGACCCGGTTTTCTCTCTTTTGGTTCTTTTCTCTCTTTTGACGGGTCAAAAGAGAGAAAACGAACATATCCCGTCCACCTCCCAAGGTGGACAAAACGCTCTGCCCTCCGGGCGGAATAACCCCGTCTTTTCAGACGGCTTTCAGTCCCCCTTCGGGGACCATCCCCCGTCCACCTTCGGTGGACTTACCCCGCCTGACGGCGGGTCCCCCCTGTCCCCTTCGGGGACCTCTCGCCCCGCCCTCCGGGCGCTCAAATTTTCGCCAATTTTCAAAAATTTCCACATTGAAAGGATTCGATAACATGCCATCCAATCACATCAACCGCATTAACGAGGACATACGCCTGTGCATGGACAAGCTCCTCCGGGAGGTGAAGGACCCCCGGCTCCATCAGGGTCTTCTCTCCGTCACCGCCTGTGAGGCCACGGGGGACCTCAAATACTGCAAGGTCTACCTCAGCATCCTCGGGCTTAAGGACGAGAAAACCATGAAGCAGGGCCTGAAGTCCGCTTCCGGCTGGCTTCGCCGGGAGCTGGGCCAGAGGCTGAGGCTTCGCAACACGCCGGAGCTCACCTTCATCCTCGACCACTCCATTGAGGAGGGCGCGCACATAAATTCCATCCTCGCCTCCCTTGACATTCCGCCCGAGGAGGACGACGACAATGACGCTGACTGACGCCGCCGGGTGGTTATCGGACCGGGACGGATTTCTGATCCTCACCCACGCCCGCCCCGACGGGGACACTCTTGGCTCCGCCGCGACGCTGTGCAGCGCCCTGCGCAGGCTGGGAAAGCGGGCGTATTTGTTTGATAATCCCGAGATAACCCCCAAATTTGTCCCATTTATCAATGAATTTGTCCTGCCCGGCGGAGAGAGCTTCGACCACGCCGTCAGCGTGGACATCGCCTCCCCCGGGCTCTTTCCCCAGGGCTTTGAGGGGCGGGTGGAGCTGGCCATCGACCACCACCCGTCAAACTCCGGCTTCGGGGAGAATACCCTCCTTGACGCCGGGAGGTCCTCCTGCGGGGAGATAGTCCTGGAGCTCATCGCAGCGCTCGCCGGGGGGATAACGAAGCGTGAGGCGGACCTTCTCTTTATCGCCGTCTCCACCGACACCGGGTGCTTCCAGTACGCCAACGTGACCGAGGGCACCTTCCTCGCCGCGGCGGAGCTGGCCCGGGCTGGGGCGGACACCGCCGGGCTCTCACGGCTCTTCTTCCGGACCTTCACCCGGGCGCGGCTTGCGCTGGAGGGGGAGATCTACTCAGGGCTCAGAGCCTTCCACAACGGCGAGATTGTGGCCAGCGTCATAACTCTCGACATGGTGCGCCGCGCCGGGGTCACGGAGAACGACATGGACGACGTGGCGGCGCTGCCCGGGCGGGTGGAGGGGCATCAGGTGAGCATCACCCTCCGGGAAAACGAGAACGGCACCACCCGGGTTTCCCTGCGCTCCGGCGCAAGGGTAAATGTGTCCAAAATCGCCGCCCTCTTTGGGGGCGGGGGCCACGCCATGGCCTCCGGCTGCACCATAAAGGCCCTGCCGGATAAGGCCCTCGATATGCTCCTGCCGCCGCTGGAGGCGGCGCTGGACGCCTCGGGTGAAGCATGAACGGGATAGTCATAGTCGACAAGCCCGCCGGATGGACGAGCCAGGACGTTTGCTCAAAGCTCCGTGGGGCGCTGGGCGAGCGGCGTGTCGGCCACTCCGGGACGCTGGACCCCATGGCGACGGGGGTGCTCCCGGTATTTGTGGGCAGGGCCACCCGGGCGGTGGGATTTGCCCAGAGCGACGCCAAGCGCTACACCGCCGCGCTGCGTCTGGGGATAGTCACCGACACTCAGGACACCAGCGGGAGCGTTCTTGAGGCCCACCCGGCGGACGTTACTGAGGCTGCCCTTTTGGCGGTGCTGCCGGAGTTCACCGGGGAAATAAGCCAGGTCCCGCCCATGTACTCCGCCGTGAAGATTGGCGGCAAAAAGCTATACGAGCTCGCCCGCCGGGGCCAGATCGTGGAGCGCCCCGCGAGGGACGTTACAATAAGCTCCATCACCCTCCTTCGCCGGGAGGGAGAGGATTTTATTCTGGACATAGCCTGCTCCAAGGGCACATACATACGCACCCTCTGCCACGACATAGGCAGGCGCCTTGGCTGCGGCGGGGCCATGGCCTCCCTCCGGCGGACTGTGGCAGGAGTGTTCACCGAGGCCGACGCCCACCCCCTTCTGGACATCGTGGACGCCCATGGCGAGGGCTTTGTCCTTCCGGTGGATACCCTCTTTTCCCACCTTCCCGAGGCACATATCGCCGGGGAGGCGGAGCGCCGCTGCCGCTGCGGGAACGACTTTCCCGCCGGGCTCCCCGACGGGGAGTACAGGGTCTACGGGGAGAGCGGGGAGTTTCTCATGCTGGGGGGCGTATTTGAGGGAAAAATGCGGACGGTGAAGAGCTTCTTCGCCCTGTGAGGAGAAAGTATGGAATACGGAAAGAGAGTTATAGCCCTGGGCTTTTTTGACGGGGTGCACTCGGGCCATGGGGCGCTGCTGCGGGCGGCGGCGGGGCTTGCCGGGGAGCTGGGAGTTGAGCCCTCGGTCATATCCTTCGACACTCCCCCCGGCAAAACCATAGACGGCAAGACCGTGCCCATGATAACCTCGCCTCTCGACCGAGCGGACATCATGCGGCGCATATACGGCATAGGCGACCTCATCTTCCTGCACTTCGACGACGAGCTCCGGCATATGCCCTGGGACCGATCTGTGGAGCGGCTGGAAAACGACTTCGGCGCCGTGGGCCTCGTGGCGGGGTACGACTTCCGCTTCGGCTACCTCGGCGCGGGGAACGCGGATCTTCTGGAGCAAAAGTGCGCAGAGCTCGGCCTTCGGTCCGTGATAGTCCCCCCGGTTGTCATGGGCGGCGAGCCCGTGAGCTCCACCCGGGTGCGCCGTCTGCTCCTTGACGGCCGGTGCGAGGAGGCCAACGCCCTTTTGGGTCACAGGCATTTTCTCACGGACACCGTCCGCTCCGGCTACCGCTTCGGGAGGACCCTGGGCACGCCCACCATCAACATGCGATTTGAGGACGGTGTACTCGTCCCCCGTCACGGCGTCTACATAGCCGAGGCCCACATTCTCCGGGACTGTAGGCGCTACCCCGCGGTGACGAACATCGGCGTGCGGCCCTCCGTGGGCGGGACCACGGAGGTGTCGGTGGAGAGCCACCTTCTTGGGTACAGCGGGAACCTCTACGGTCAGCCCATAAGGGTGGAGTTTTACAAATTCCTGCGTGACGAGATACGATTTGACAAAATCGAGGCCCTCCGGGATCAGATACGCTCCGACGCCGCCCGGACGCTGCAATTTTTCGACCGCAACCCCATCGACCCCTTCGACTACCCGGAGTGGAAATAAGAGAGAAAATTATGAAGCTTGAGAGAATGGACGATTTCTTCGCCGCCCGCCTTGGCGGGTACGACGGGCACATGATGGCGGAGATAGAGGGCGCGGAGGAATTTTACCCCTTCACAGCCTCGCTTCTGCCGCGAAAGCTCGGCGCAAAGGTGCTCGATCTTGGCTGCGGCACGGGGCTTGAGCTTGAGTATTACTTCGCCCTGAACGATAAGGCGTTCGTGGTGGGGATCGACCTTTCGCCGGATATGCTGGCGGCGCTGAGAGAGAAATTCCCGGACCGCAAAATCGAGCTCATCTGCGGCTCCTATTTTGACGTACCCTTGGGAGAGGGCCGCTTTGACGCCGCCGTATCGGTGGAATCCCTCCATCACTTCACAGCGGCGCAAAAGCTGGGGCTGTATAAAAGGCTGAATACCGCCCTTGTCGGCGGCGGCTGTTTCGTTTTGACGGACTATTTCGCGGAGTCAGATGAGGCGGAGCGCCTTTACTTCTCCGAATTGGAGAGGATGCGGCGCGAGCAGGGCCTTGACCCGGACGAATTCTACCACTACGACACACCCCTGACGGCGGAGCATGAGATCGAGCTTTTAAAGAAAGCGGGCTTTTCGGATGTGCAGATCCTGAGAAGCTGGAGTAACACCTCCACCATACTCGCACGGTGAAAGCTCGCCGCCTGACGAAAAAAGAGGCTTTCGAAAAGGTCAAAACCTTTTCGAAAGCCTCTTTTGTGTTACCGGAGTATCGGAGTTGCGAGGGAAAAGCGTCAATCAATTTCAAAGGCCGGATCATATTTGACCACGCCCTTCACCTGAGGCGCGTCGTCCCGTAATTTGAATGCCATGAAATATTCGTCCCGCACTTCAAATGGCGATTCTATTCCGTATAAGCTCGCCGGAAGATACCCGGCACGCGGATAATATGCCGGGGAACCAAGTACCACGGAGTAGTCATACCCCAGCTGTTTGGCAATACGGTGTCCCTCACGGATGAGCGCAAGCCCCACCCCTCTGCGCTGATATGGCGAAAGAACAGAGAGGGGCGCGAGAGCAAGCTCGATGTATTCTCCTATGGTGATCTTTGTAAAAAGGATATGCCCCACGATCCTGCCGTCTGCCGCTGCCACAAGGGAGAGCTCAGGAATAAAGGAAGGGGTGGCCCTCAACGCTTTCACAAGCTCCTGCTCGTTTCCGTCGCTGCGTTCAGCATGAGAAAACGCTTCTTTTACGACCTGAAAGACCGCATGACGATCCTCTGCCCGTTCCTGCCTTATTTCCATACAATCTCGCCCCCATACAGGTTGGACATTTTTTAATTGGACACAGCTCCAGCGCCGTCCGTCACCTCCTGCGAAGGGCGCGGAGGGTGTTTTCGAAGTACTGGGGGAGGGGGCACTCCAGCTCGAGCTCGCGGCCGTCCGGGTGGATGAAGCGGAGCTTTTTTGCGTGGAGGCACTGGCCCTCCAGCCCCGGGACGGGCTTTTTCGGCCCGTAGACCGTGTCGCCCAAAATAGGGTGGCCGATGCTCGCCATGTGGACCCTTATCTGGTGGGTTCGGCCCGTCTCAAGGGAGCACTCCACCAGCGTGTAGCCGGGAAAGCGCTCCAGCACCCGCCAGTGTGTAACGGCGGGGCGGGAGTTTTTCTCCGTTACGCACTGCTTTTTCCGGTCCGTGGGGTGGCGGCCTATGGGGGCGTCCACGGTGCCGGAATCCTCCTTTAAATTGCCGATGACCACCGCCTCATAGGTGCGGCTCAGAGTGTGGTCGGCAAGCTGCGCGGCTAAAAATTTGTGGGCGGCGTCATTTTTCGCCGCGATGAGAAGGCCCGAGGTGTCCTTGTCTATCCGGTGCACTATTCCCGGGCGCAAAACGCCGTTTATCCCCGAAAGCTCCCTGCCGCAGTGGGCCATCAGGGCGTTCACCAGCGTCCCGCCGGAGTGTCCCGGCGCGGGGTGGACCACCATGCCCTTGGGCTTGTTCACCACGATGACGTCCCGGTCCTCGTATACGATGTCCAGAGGTATCTCCTCCGCCGTGACATCGAGGCTCTCCGGCTCCGGAAGGTCCAGGGTAAGAACCGCGCCGGGCTTTAGCTTTTCGCTTTTTTTGATCTTTTTCCCGCCGGAGGTGACTCTGCCCTCCTCCAGCAGCTTTTGGACGAAGCTCCGGCTCAGCTCCGGCATCGCCCGGGAGATGAGGGCATCCGCCCTCAGGTTCTCCTCACTTACCGTCAGCGTCGCCGTCAAGTCTGTCCCTCTCCTTCTTCGCCCGCTCCTCCCGGACCGTGCGGACGAGATACAGCGCGCAAAACAGCACCGCGCCCACGTCTATAAATGCGTCCGCCAGGTTGAAAACCGCGAAATCCACAAACTCCGTGGAGAACATATCCACCACATAGCCGAGAAACGCCCGGTCGATGAGATTTCCCAGGTCGCCCCCCAGTATGAGCGCCAGCGCCGCCTTCTCCCACCTTGTAAAGCCCGGGCGCAGCAGCAGCACCGCCAGCACGACAGCCACCACGCCGGAGATAAGCGCAAGAAGCCATGTGTGCTCCGACAGAAGGGAGAATGCCATTCCGGTGTTGCGCACATGGGTAAGCCCCAGCACCCCGGGAATAAACCCAATGTAGCCCCCCGGGGCTATGTGCCCGACGACCCATTTTTTCAGGATTTGATCTGCCGCGCAGCAGACCGCGGCGAGGAGAATATAGAGCATAGCCGTACCTCTAAAACACGAGGGCAGCGGACGCTGCCCTGAACATGCTGTCGGAAAAAGCCCACAGGGCTTTTCCGACAATGTAGACGTGCGGGGAATACCGCGTGAATTTTGCGAAATTCACGCGAAATTCCCCTGCTGCCGCCCTGCGCGCCGCCGAAGGCGGCACTTGGGCGACAAAAGGGATTTTTTCCGAGGCGCATGTCCTCGGAAAAAATATTGAATTTGAGTTTTTGGACAAACTAACGCGGGCAGCGGACGCTGCCCGCGGGACCGCCGGGAGGGTAAAAGGGGCCTCCCGGCATGGTGTTTTGATTTAAAAATAGAATTAAAGTGACTTTACCACCTTCGCGCAGCGCTCGCACAGCTCCGGGTGGTCCGGATCTGCGCCAACGCTCTCGGCCCTGTTCCAGCAGCGCAGGCACTTCGGCGCGTCGCAGGGGGCGACGGCAACGGTGACCCCGGGGAAGCTCTCCCCCGCAAGGCCATCGCCCTCGCCGTAGACGACGCTCACCCGGGAGACGATGAACATCTGTGCAAGGTCCATGCCGGAGAGCTTGTCGAAATCCTCCCTCGCGCCGTCGGAGACATAGAGCGTCACAGCGGCGTCCAGGGGCTTTCCGATGGACTTGTCGGCGCGGCGCATCTCCAGCGCCTTGAGCACATCAGCCCTCAGGGCGATGAGCTTATCCCAGCGCTCCGCCTCAGCGCCGTCAAAGGCGCGGTCCGGGTGCGGGGCGGGCATGTCGTTGAGCATCACATGCAACGGGTTGGCGGAGGCGTCGTGGGGCATGGCCTGCCAGATCTCGTCGGAGGTGAAGGCCAGTATCGGCGCCAGCAGCCGAACCATGGAGTCGAGTATGGTGTAGATTGCGCTCTGGGCGCTGCGGCGGGAGAGGGAGTCCGGCGCGTCGCAGTAGAGTCGGTCCTTGATGATGTCAAGATAGAAGCTGGACATCTCCACCACGCAGAAGTTGTGAACTGCGTAGGTCACGTTGTAGAACTCATATCTCTCGTAGGCGTCAAGGCACTTTGCCACGAGGGAATCAAGCCGCACTATCGCCCACTTGTCCAGAGGCAGCATGTCGGCAAACTCCACCCGGTTCTCCGGGTCGAAACCGTTTAAGTTGCCCAGGATATACCTTGCGGTGTTGCGTATCTTCAGATATTTATCGGAGAGCTGCCTGAAGATGTTCTCCGAGCAGCGCATATCGTTGCGGTAGTCGGCGCTGGCGGCCCAGAGCCTCACCAGGTCCGCGCCGTACTTTTTGACGATGTCCTCCGGGGAGATGCCGTTGCCCAGGGACTTGTGCATCTGGCGGCCCTCGCCGTCCACGGTCCAGCCGTGGGTGAGAACGGTCCTGTAGGGCGCCGCGCCGCGCACGGCGACGGCGGTGAGAAGGCTCGACTGGAACCAGCCGCGGTACTGGTCTCCGCCCTCCATGTAGAGGTCCGCGGGCCAGGTTCTGGGCGCGTCAAGCTCCATGGATGCTATGTGGGTGGAGCCTGAGTCGAACCAGCCGTCCAGGGTGTCCGTCTCCTTCTCAAAGTGGCTCCCGCCGCAGTGGGGGCAGACAAAGCCCTCGGGCGCAAGCTCCCCGGCATCCATCTCAAACCAGGCGTTGGAGCCCTTTTCCCGGAAGATGGCGGAAATCTTCTCTATCGTCTCCTCCGTGCATATGGGCTTGCCGCACTCCGAGCAGTAGAAAACAGGGATGGGCAGACCCCAGTGGCGCTGACGGGAGATGCACCAGTCGGCCCGCTCCCGGACCATGGAGCTTATCCTGTCCCGGCCCCAGTCGGGGATCCAGGTGACGCCCTCGGCGGCCTTCACCGCCTCATCCTTAAAGGCGTCCACAGAGCAGAACCACTGGTCGGTGGCGCGGAAGATTATGGGGTTCTTGCAGCGCCAGCAGTGGGGATAGGAGTGGGTTATATTTTCGGAGGCCAGAATTGCCCCGCAGGCCACAAGGTCCGCGAAGATGGGCTCGTGGGCCTTCAAAACACTGAGGCCCTCGTACTTCCCGGCGGCGGAGGTGAAGCGTCCCGAGTCGTCCACGTTCACCACCAGATCCCGCCCGGAGGGTATCTGGGGGTACTTCTGGCAGACGAAGAAGTCGTCGGCGCCGTAGGCCGGGGCGGTGTGGACGCAGCCCGTTCCGGCGTCCAGAGTGACGTGGTCGCCCACGATGACAAGGCTCGTCTGGTCAAAGAGGGGGTGGCGGGCGGTCATAAGCTCCAGCTCCGCGCCCTTGAAGGTGGCAAGGACCTCCACGGCCTCAAGCCCCGCCTTTTTAAGAACGGACTCGGCAAGCTCCTTTGCCATGATGTAGACCTCGCCGTTGGAGGCCCGGGTCAGCGTGTATTCGTAGCCGGGGTTTAAGCAGATGGCCAGGTTCCCCGGGAGGGTCCATGTGGTGGTGGTCCAAATGACGAAGTAGATGTTTTCAAGGGGCTCTATCCCACTGAGCTTCCCCAGGTCATCCTCCACCCGGAATTTGACGAAGATGGTGGTGACCGGGTCCTCGGCGTACTCTATCTCCGCCTCCGCCAGCGCCGTCTCGTCATGGGGGCACCAGTAGACGGGCTTCTTGCCCTTGTAGATGTAGCCCTTGCGGTACATCTCGCCGAATACTTTGACCTCCTCCGCCTCAAACTTCGGGTCCATGGTGAGGTACGGGTGGTCCCAGTCGCCCAGATACCCCAGGCGCTTGAACTCCTCCCGCTGGATGTCCACGAAATTCTGGGCAAAGGTGTGGCAGGCGTCCCGGAACTCGGGGACCGACATCGCCTTGCGGTTCAGCTTCTGCTGCTTTATGATGGCGGACTCGATGGGCATACCGTGGTTGTCCCAGCCGGGGGTGAAGGGGGTCCTGTACCCGGTCATGGACTTGTAGCGGACGATGAAGTCCTTTATCGCCTTATTTAAGGCGTGGCCCATGTGCAGGTGTCCGTTGGAGAACGGAGGGCCGTCGTGGAGCACAAACAGGGGCTTTCCGTCGTTGCGCTCCAGCATTTTATTGTAGAGATCCATCTCCTCCCAGCGCTTCAGCATCCCCGGCTCCCGGGCGGGGAGGGACGCGCGCATGGGGAAGTCGGTCCTGGGGAGATTTACCGTAGAGTTATAATCCTGTGCCATTTGGGGTTTCCTCACTTATCTTACTTCTTACTTGTCCTTTTTCTTTCCGCCCTCGTCCTCGTAATTCGAGCCGAAGCGCAGGTCGGAAAAGTCGAATTTGGGTCTTGGTGTGGTGAGCTCGTCCTCCTCGTCCCAGACGCGCTTACTGTCGCCGCTGCCGCCGTATATCCTGCGGACGGCGTCCACATCTATCCTGCGGGTGGCGGCGTCCATGTCGGGCTCGCCGCGCTTCTCCTCCTCGACGGAGGTGTCCACGCCCTCCGGCGCGGGGGGATCCTCTCTCGGGGTCTCCGGGGCGTCGGTCTCAGGCTCCGCCTCGCCGGATGTCTCCGGCGCGCGGGGGCGCTCCGGCTCCGGGGAAAAGACGGGCTCCTTCGGCTCCTCCGCCCTGGGGGCGGCGTCCCTGGCTCCGCCGTAGTCTGCGGTGACTGTGTCCAGCTTGTCAAGGAAGCTCTGGTACTGCTCTATTATCTGCCGGGAGGCCTGGACGAACGCGGCGGTCTTGATCTTGGCCGCCTCCAGCTTCATGTCCTCGTGGGTGATGTCCTCCAGCGCCTTTGCCCGCGCCTCGTCCGCGGCCCGGGCAGCCTCGGCGAGCATCTCGTCGCACTTCGCCTTTGTCTCGGCCCGCATGTCCTCGCTGGTCTTCTGGGCGGTGAGCAGCGCCATACGCATGGCGTCCTCGGTGGAACGGTACTCCTCCACCTTCTCCACCAGGACCTTGAGCTTGCTCTTGAGGATTTGATTGTCCTTGTAAAGGGCGGTGTAATCCTCCGTCAGCTTCTCCAGAAAGTCATCCACGGAGGCCATATCGTAGCCGCCGAATACGGCCTTGGCAAACTCCTGATTTTGTATATCCTGGGGTGTCAACATACCTCTATCCATCCTTTCACGCCGCAAGGCGCATTTCTATATTGTGAGGCGCCGCTTTTGGGCGCGGCTGCGCCTCAGGCCCCTTCGGTCTCCCGGGATCAAAAATAGAGGCCGTTGTTCTCCAGCTCGTCAATGAGGTCGCCCATCAGATCCACATTGTAGGGGGTGATGAGGTAGGTGTTGGCGGCGACCTTCTTTATCTTCCCGTCCTGGGCGTAGGCCACGCCGGAGAGGAAGTCCAGAAGCCTGCGGGAGATGTCCTTGGCTGTCTCCTCAAGGTTCAGAACCACTGTCCTCTTCTCCCGGAGGTGGTCGGCGATTTCCGCCGCGCTCTCAAATCTGTCGGGCTTGACAAGCACCACGGAGAGCTGCGTCGTGGCGTGGATGTTCACCACCCGGTTGTTGTCCCGGCGGTCCTCAAAGGTGCTGCCCGTGGGCACACGCTGGGGGGCGGAGGTGCGGGGCGTCACAGGTATCTTCTCCGGCGCCCGGGGGGTAAAGTCCTCAAATTCGTCGTCCTCGTCGTCATAGGGGCGGGTCAGTTTCTTGAGCTCATTTAAAAGTCCCATTTAAGAAGCCTCCATTTTTCTTGGGTATAGATTTGGTGATATGATATTAAAAAGTGTGTCCTGTATTGTGCTCTATTTTTTTGAGTAGTCCCTCTGCCCGAATATGGCCGAGCCCACCCGGACAAGATTCGCCCCGTGGGCGATCGCCGTCTCAAAATCGGCGCTCATGCCCATGGACAGAATACACATACTAATATTATCGTATTTTTTTGCGCCCATGTCAACAAAAAGCTTGCGCATTTCCTCAAAAAACACCGCAGTCTTCTCATTATCCCCGGAATTTGGCGGTATTGCCATCAATCCCAGCACCCGGACGGAGGGAATTTTTGCCGCCTCATCGATGAGCGCGGGGATGTCCCCGGCGTCCGCGCCGGATTTTGTGGTCTCCCGGCCTATGTTGACCTCCAGCAGCACGTCCTGGACTATCCCCAGCGCCTCCGCCCGCCTTCCGATGAGGCGCAGAAGCTCCGGCGAGTCCACGGACTCTATGAGGTCCACCCTGCCCACCACGTTCTTCACTTTATTTTTCTGGAGGTGCCCTATGAAGTGCACCGCCGCCCCCTCGTAGGCGTTCTGGGCGAGCTTCTCCTCCAGCTCCTGCACCCGGTTCTCGCCGAAGGCGCGTATTCCCGCCTCGAATGCCTCCCGCACATGCCCGGCGGAGTTCATCTTCGACGCCGCCACCACAGTCACGGCGTGGCCCGCCCGCTCCGAGGCAAGCTTCGCGCGCTCAAGCACCGCCCTGGCGTTATCATATATCGTCATATCATTTCTCCACCACCGCGCCGTCGTAAAGGCTCCTTGCCCTGACGATGACGATGTCGTTTATCCTCAGACCCTCCCGGGTCTCCTCCACCATGTAGTAGTCGCCGCTCTCGGCGATTATATTGACCCGGACCTCGTGGGCGGTCATGCCCCGCAGGACGTATACCACGCTCTCCATGTCCTCATTCAAGTGCACGGACTCCCTGGGGACGCTGACGCCGGACATGGTGTTGAACACTATCTGCGCCGTCACGTCCCTTATCGCCGCCACATCCTGCATGTATTTGTCCGAGGAGAACACCACGGCGCACCTGCCGTCCTCCGGAAGGCTCACGCTGTCCACCCGCATGGTGAGGTCCGCGGAGTATGTCCTCGAGAAGCTCAGCGACGCCGTGCCCCCGGCCCGGAGCTTCAGGGCGTTCTCCTCGCTCATCTCCGTGACGTAGTACCAGCGTATCCCCCGGACAAGCTTCCCCAAGGCGTTGGGGTCGGCGGTCCTCTGGTGGGAGAATAGCTCCGTGTAGCCGGAGTATGTCAGGTTCTCAAGCTCCTCGGGACTCACGTCCTCATAGCCGTCCACGGTGAAGGAGAAGGTCCCGGCGTAGGGCGCGGTGACAGCCATGGTGTCGGCGGAGGAGCTCTGGCTGAGGTCCTTAAGCTGCTCCTCAAGGGCCGCGATCCTCTCCGCCTCGTCCCCGGAGGCTATGGCCGCGCCGTTGAAAATATATGCGTCCACATCCCGCTCCACGGAGTACAGCTCCGACAGCTTCCCCGAGGACACGGCCTTTGACAGCTCCAGCACCGCCTCGTCGGCGAGCTGCTCGCTGGTCTTGCCGTTTTTAATGGCTGTGAGCTGCCGGATCTCAAGCTGTATGTCGCTTATCCTCTGGGCCCGCTCCATGGCGGTGGAGCCCACATACTGCACGGCGAGGGCCTCCCCGGCGGAGATCTTCGCCCCCTCGGTGGCCGTGACCGCAATGTTGCTCCCGGCGGAGGATATGACCTGCTCCTCCCGGACTATCTTCCCCTCGGTGGTGAGGCCGTCTCTCGTCTCCATCCCCGCGGCGGTGACCGTCCTGAGAGGGTCACGGTAGCTTGACACGAAGGACAGCCCCAGATACGCCATTATTGCCACAAACACTATAACCGACACAAGCTTTATAAGCGCGTCGCTTCGTTCCATGCTTCTCCCTCCCTTCGCGGGTCTAAACTTAGTTATTATAGCACATTCTTTGCGCTTTGTCCAATAAAATCAAAACCCCGGGCAGTTGTTTTTTGTTTGGCGGATTCTAAAATGTATTTAGGACAGGCTGATCTACTGATCCGCCTGTTACTTATATAATGGGGTATAGCCCCGGAAGGAGAGTCCTATATGGACAG